>DATHQJ010000133.1:0-4385 GCA_035482825.1 Binatus sp. (SeqCode)
GCCAGGGCTTCGTCCCAGCACTGCTTGCTGGCTTCGTAGATTGAAGTTGGGATGTTGGCTTTATTGATTCCATTCACCGACGCGCGGTGCATACGGATTACGTCGAGGAATGGTTCACGGTTGATGTACCAGCCGGGGCAGGCTCCGCCGGGCATGGTTGGGGCCGGGGACGAGGTGCTCGCTTCGCTTCGCGGGTCGGGCGCGGCGCCCGTCGCTAGGTGGGCTATGCCCGCTCCTAGGTTGGTCTCCGACAAGTTCTTCTTGGTGGCTTCTGTCGCTGGGGCTAACGCCGGGCATTGCTCGGCTATGCGCGAACTTTGCAGGTAGGCTTCCCCGCACATGATTGCGGTTACGCAAGCGGCATAGTCGCGACCGGCGTCTGAATCGTAGGGGAGACCTGCGGCCATCAGTAACGCTCCCAGGTTGGCATAGCCCAGACCGAGCGGGCGGTAGTCATGCGAGTTGCGCATGATGTGCTCGGTGGGATATCCGGCGTTGTCGACGATAATTTCCTGCGCGGTGATCAGGATGTCGACGGCGTGGCGGTAGGACTCGACGTCGAAGGTGCCATGGGGGGCGAATTTCAGCAGGTTCAGGCTGGCCAGATTGCAGGCCGAGTCGTCGAGGAACATGTACTCGCTGCACGGGTTGCTGGCGTTGATGCGGGCCGTGTTCTTCGACGTGTGCCAGCGGTTGACCGTGGTGTCGTACTGCATGCCGGGATCGCCGCAGTGCCAGGTGGCTTCGGAAATCTTGGTCAGCAGGTCTTTCGCTTTGTAGGTTTTCATTACGCTGCCGTCGCGGACCGACCGGGTGGAAAAGTCGGTATCGCGAACCACCGCATACATGAAGTCGTCGGTAACCCGGACGCTGTTATTGGCGTTCTGGAAGAAGATGGAAGAATAGGCGTCGGAGTCGGGATGCGAACCGTCGTATCCCTGAGCCACCAAGGCGTGGGCCTTGGCTTCCTCTTTCATCTTGCACTCGACGAAGTCCATGATGTCGGGATGGTCGACGTTGAGGATGACCATCTTGGCGGCGCGGCGGGTCTTGCCTCCGGACTTGATGACGCCAGCGAAGGCGTCGAATCCCTTCATGAAACTTAACGGGCCGCTGGCGGTGCCTCCGCCGGAGAGGGTTTCGGTGGATCCGCGCAGGGGCGAGAGATTCGTGCCGGTGCCTGATCCCCACTTGAAGAGCATGCCTTCGGTTTTCGCCAAGGTCAGAATGGAGTCGAGTGAATCTTTCACCGAGTTGATGAAGCAGGCGGAGCACTGGGGCTTGGTGTATCCGGTGACGCCGAATTCGACGTTTTGGGTTTTGGGATTCCAGTGCCAGTTGCGGCCGTCGGAGTTGGGTTCGATGCGGTCGCATCCGACGTTGAACCAGACGGGGCTGTTGAAGGCGGCGTACTGGCGGACGAGGATGTGGACGAGTTCGTCGTGGAAAGTTGCGCCGTCGTCGTCGGTCTTGAAATAGCCTTGCGCCATACCCCAGTCGCGGATGGTTTCGGCGACGCGGGCGACGAGCTGGCGGACTCCGGTTTCGCGGCCGGGAGTGCCGAGCTTGCCGTGCAAGTATTTCGAGGCCACGATGTTGGTGGCGGTCATGGACCAGTCTTTGGGGACTTCGACGTCCTTTTGCTCGAAGATTATGTTGCCTTGGGCGTCGGTGATCTGAGCTAGGCGGAGGTCCCATTCGACTTCGTTGTAGGGGGAGACGCCGGGTTTGGTGAAGAAGCGGCGGAAGGAGAGGCCGGAGGGCTTCTTCTTTGCGGGGATCGACGGGGTGGTGGTGGTTTCGGTCTTCAGTTCTGCCATGGGGCTCTCCATTAATTAGATTCTATGTTTTCCCAACCGGACTCACGGCATTTCGGCCAGCGTATGCCGCGAATCAGGCGTTATTCGTGTTCGTCATCTCACATTGTTGCTTCTTGCGCCGGCGGCTCACCCGTCGAATACGCGGTGTTGGATGGGCTCGCTATCTTCGGCATTACCCCTTCTACGGTATAGCGTACGAACTGGGTCCCCAGCTCAGTTAGTTCGTATTCCTCTTCATCGTCGAATGCAGATTTCAGAGCTTGAGAGGGCGCGCGGGGTTGGCGCGGTTTCTTGATGAACTCGCCGTAGTAGTTCTTCTCTCGATGTTGCCTTATCACCGCTCCGGTGCTGAGGTCGCGGATCAGGAGCTTGAACATATCTGCCTCAGCCGAATCTTCTCTCACTTTTTCGCCGTGGACTCCGCGCCACATATCGAAGCGAGTGCATCCGCGGTGCGCGTAGATCCACCTCAAGACCTTGAAGTGTAACTCCGAGTAATCCTCTATCCACTGGATGAACAGGCGCACGACATCGTCCGTGCAGATCCTAGTGGCCGCCGCATTTGTCAACAGGTTCCGGACATAAACGCGTTTTTCTTCACTTTCCGCGGCGGACCAATCGCGGAAGCATTTCTTGATAAGTCGCAGGTACGAGGGACTCTCAATACGCTTCTGAATCTCTACGTCGTTAAGGTCTAATCGCGACAGAATCTCGGCGATAGTGATACCGATCTCGCGAATTTCGTCCTCTTGAAGTTTCATCCATGCTGCAGCCACCTTATTGAAGCGATCTTGCTCTGCTTCGGACCAGGCGCCCGCCGCGCCACTGAACGCTCCGCCAGCAAAGGGAACTCCGCTAAGCAGAGACAGGACAAATCTTGCAACCTTCGTGCCGTAGTGCGGAACTAGTGACTCGGCTATCTCTCCTTCGAGTTTTCGCTGATCATCGCTCATAACGCTTTTCTTTCGCCCCTTCGGGGCTGGTTCATTTTTTGCGGGCCTACCCACGGCTTGCGCCGTGGGCTGTATTCTTGCGCCGCTTCGCGGCTGAGACCTCTGGGGCTAAAGCCGCGCACTTTCAAAACTCGCTCGACGCGGCCCTAAAGGGCCGCTCTTCCACGGCATTCCTCAACGGCGCCCCCCGACAGCAGCCCTCAACGGCATCTTGCAACGGCACTCCTCCATGGCAGCTTGCCACCGCACCCCTCCACGGTACCTCGCCGGTTAGAAACCGGAGGGGAAAGGGGAAGGACAGTGAATGTTGGTGGCGGCTCCGGAATCTAGCTGCGGGGCGGTCATGGATAGGGTGCGGGCAGGAGGCACAAGTTTCGTGCTCGAGGTGCTCGCTTCGCTCGCGGGACGGACGAATGCGTCCGTCGCTACGTGAGCGTCGGTATTGAGGGCAGTCGCGGGGGAGGGCGTCCGCGCTACATTCTCGTCTTCTTTCTTATTAGGGAACAGGGAGGGCTGGGCTGCGTTTGCTTGCGGAACGTATTCCGTGGCGGAGGTTAGTTCCAGGGAAGTGGCGAAGTCGGAAGCGATGCCGGTGGCTTTTTCGGCGGCGGAGATGATCCATTGATTGAGGGCTGTGCAGATGCTGCGGCGCTGGGTCTGGTCTTCGACCACGACGAAGCGGACGAAGTAGCGGCCGGAGGCCAGGCGAGAGCTCATGGGATTTTGGCGCGAGAGCATGCGGTCGAGGACGAAGGCCATGTCGTCGTCTTCGAAGAACTGGGTGACGGCGAGCATGCGCTTTCCGGCTTCCGGCTTCCGGCTTTCGGCTTCCGGGGCGATTGTTGCAGCGGCTAAAGCCGCGATCGAGAGGCCGCTTGACGCGGCGCTAAAGCGCGGCTCTTCCACATTTGACCCTAAATCCATGATTTCTTCGGCGAGGGCGAAGACGCCGGGTTTGCTGGGGACGAAGAGGAGGCTGTGATGGGACTCGCAGCGGAACCAGCGCGACCAACTGAGGCGGCGATAGTCGAGGGGACGATCGAATCCGTGGCGTGCCAAAGACTCGGAAACGAGGCGAGTTAAACCTTCCATTGCGGGCTCCTAGATCTGTGTTGCGGTCCTGCTGCCGCGCCGGAGATAAGGTTGGTTCCCTCGTCTGTCGACGGGCAGGTTACAGATGTACTGCTGGTTGCACTTTCCGCCTAGTCGTGCCCCGGGGGAGGGTCGGGGAAACGGCCACCGCACTTCACTCGGCTTCCGGCGTTCGGCTTCCGGAAGCCGCTTCATCTCAGGTTTGGGCGCCGGGCTTACGGATCTGGAAGCCCGGGCGCCTGAGCCTTTTACTGCTTGCGGAGGGGTGCCGAGTCACCTCTGGCTGGGCACCGGACCGCGTTTGCTGCGACTGCTTTTGCTTCCGACTCATTCCCGTGAGACGGAAATTTTGTTGCTTGGGATTGCAAACTTACTCCCGCAGCTTGTGCCTGTCAAGAGGGAAACACTACAGGTTGTATCCCTAACAATGACGGGCTTGGTGCGGGGTTAGAGCCTGTTTTTCCACATTGTGGAAAAACGAGGACGGTCGGGGTTGGGCGGGCGTGGGCAAGAATTCCCT
>DATHQJ010000134.1:0-6028 GCA_035482825.1 Binatus sp. (SeqCode)
GAGCCCCCTCGATCTTGCAATCGCGCCCAACGGCAATATCGTTGTCTCTAGCGAGCGTCCATTCGGCGCGGTGGACGCGGTGACGAGCGTTCGGGAATATGATGCGATGGATGGACACCTCGTCCGAGTTTTCTCTCCCCAGGGGAAGGCCGAATTCTGCAAACCGCGCGGCCTCCGCTTTGGTCCCGGTGGACTGCTCTACTGTGTCGCCCGCAATGAGGTTGTTGGCTTCGATTTCAAAAGTGGCGAATGCCTGGGGGCTGTCGCGCGATTGCCGCGGTTAAATGGACAAGCCTTGGTGTTTTTCCCGTAGTGAACCGACTGCTACAGTCTGAGCTTGTTCGTAAGAGGTTTTGTCCTGTTGTGTCTGGATGACGGGCAGGACAGAGGACTCGTTCGTTCCGACCAAATCGGGTCCGTCAGAATGTTAGAAGGGCATTGCTGAATGAGGACGGTCGAGTGGTTCACCAGTGTGATTCGTAATTCGCTACCCTTCACGCCCCGTGGCGGAGCGGACTGCTGAACGTCCGAGATGAATGCCAGCGATGCGTCCGGGCGACGGGTCAACCTCCAGCTCGGAACATCAAGAAACCCCCGGGTCTGAGGCGCACCCGGGTTGTAGAAACGCCGTCCCTCAAAATGTCTTGGGAGTCCTCGATCGCTCATACGTTCATACGTTCATAGGCTGCCTAGGTCAGGCGTACATCAAACAGCGCCAGCCAATACGGAAGGGACTGCGATGCGAAACCGCAGAAGATGAGCCCAATGCCGAACGCGCCCCGGCGGCGCTCGGGAAGATTACCAGCATAGTATTCGAGGTAAGGATTGACCGTCCCACCAATACCCGAGACCAACCTGGTCTGCGAGGACAAACCGAGACGAGCCACGCTCAGGTGGCTAATGCTGGCTGATTATACGGCCGCGAAAGCTAGCGTATGGAGCGATCCACGGAAGCGAGGAGTCCTGGGTCTTGACCGTTGCGATCTATCAGGCATCGCGCACGCTCTGCCCTCGTGAACCGGAGGAGCATGCGCAGCCAATTGATGATGGGCTGTTTGGTATCACCGACTGCCGTCAGACTGAAGCCCAGGGAAAAATGTTCTCACAGTGCACGTAGTGACGAACGGAAACCTGAATCTGGCCTATTTCGACTTTAAACTGATCCACAGATAAAGTGGAACCTGCCAACGATTTAGATCACTGTAACGCGCAATCCCGAAGCACGGGGAACAGGAACGGAGCACTTGCCCTGCTTGATCGAGTCGCTGTTCGGTGACGTTGTGATGTGAGCTTCGCGGCTGTCTAGCGCCGGTGCGTGTAATGTCTCGGTTTGCACCACTCCACTCGCGTCACGACCAAAGTCGAGTTCCACCTCAAGGTCTGCTGCCGCATCCTTGTTCAGGATGATCACGGATGTCTGCCCGCCAGGCAATTTCGCGGCATACGCCGTTGCATTGACTCCGGTAGCCTGCAGCTTCGTGGAGAACTCGGTCCTCAACAGTGTTGCACCGCTGAACGAGCCCGCAAACTTGAGCCCGTACGCGACCGGCTCCAACGCATAGTCCGAGCCAAATGTTCCAATCGGTGTATAGAAAGGATGCGGATGCGCGGCCATCTGTTCGGGAGTTTCGCCCTTCGCTTCGAGAAGCACGTCCCCGGGCAGAGCTCCGCCAACGGAACTGGCCACAGATTTGCCCGTTCCACCGTGCAGATTGACGCCGGAATAATCATTACTGGCCAACAGCAGCGAATAGTCGGCGGACCAAAGTGCAGCGGCAAACACGTCGGAGACGCCCGGCTTCCCTCCGCGATAGCAGGTGTTGCCTTCGGTCATGCGTACGCGCGCACCCATCTTGCTGGCTGCGGCCGTTGCGACATTCGCCGTCTTCTGCACCTTTTGCATCGTCGTCGGTTTCAGCAGGTTCGGAATGTTCACATCGGGGTTCGTCGCCGGACCGCCGAAGTAGTAATGATGAGAGAGCGTAGTTACATGCGGCGCGTTCTGATTGAAAGGCCACTCGTCAGCAATCTCAGTCAGCCAAGACACTTTGCTTGCAACATCCGGCATGCCGAACTTTGCTTCCGGCACGCCAGCTGCGACAGCCCGCGACAGCGAGACCCATTCTTCGAGGTACGTCTTGGCCGACCATGTCTTAGGATCGCGCAGGTGCCGGTCAAATAGATCCACCTCGTTTCCGATCTGGAAATATTGCAGGCGGTCGCCTAGCGTCTCGGCTACAAAGACCGCTTCCTCGGCGGCGCGTGCCGGTGTATTCGTGCCCATCCCGATGCCGTACACGCAAGTCCAACCAGCGGCTTCGAGAAACTCCGCCAGGTTCCTGACTGCCTCGGGCGTCACCGCGTAGTAATGCGCTTTCGGCTCGCCTACGACCTCACGCACTTGAGGATGCTCTGGTTCGGGAGAGTCAGGCTTGGGTTTCCAGTAAGCGAACTCGCTGGTGTTGCCGCCCAGGCGGAGAACGCCAGTTGACGAGAGTGCTTTGAACTCGCGAATCAAGCCGCTGTTCTGCGCCGAAAAGAAACTGGGGTCCGCGAATTGCTGGACTTCATACGACAGGCCGACAAAGTCGATCGGCATATGCGGACCAGGCGCTTCCCTGGGGATGCTGAGGGCAACATGGACTTTGCTTTGGCCCTGCGCGTGAAGACGTGCTGCGGCCATGGTGCAGGCTACGGTGGCAAGAAACCTTCGTCGTGTGAGCATCGGGTCTCTCGATTCCTTTCTTTTGCTGCCCTAGCGGCAGTTCGCCTAGTCTTGCGCCGGGGATCCCAAATCCTTGATCCCTCGAGTAGCGGGCCATGCGTGGTGGCCGGTACCGACAGTGCTTCTCGGTCGAAACGCGCGAGCGCGCTGACATCCAAACTCGCGAGCGGCCCGTCATCTAACAGTCGTCGGATAAGATCGCTGGACCATTGTGGTCAACGTCGATGGTGGAGCTCGACGTTGAACGGAACCGTTGTCGACGATACGTCCGGTTCGCAAGCGGCACCTTCAATGATGTCCGAAACAAGTGCTTACGTCGCGAGCTGTTTATAAGAACTGACCCTACATCATATCGCCTCGGCGGATGCGATCCTTCAACTCGGCATTAGGCGCGCCAAGGGGCTGAAGAAACCGGGAATTCCAACACTCTTCCGAAACCGTCGGAACAACTGGAGCGACCGGCGCCTGTTGCGATACGATTATTCCCGCGTGCTCCTTGGCATAGAGACAGGAGACAGTATGAGGACGCTGATTCAGGACTTGCGTTACGGCCTGCGGATGCTGTGCAAATCCCCCGGCTTCACCGTGGTCGCGATTCTGACGCTCGCGCTGGGCATCGGCGCAAATACCGCAATTTTTTCTGTGGTGAACGCGGTTCTGCTCCGGCCGCTACCGTATCCAGATCCCGGGCAGCTTGCCTTACTGCCTGAGGCCAGCCCGAAGCAGGGAATCACCGACGCCGGGATGTCGTATCCCGGCCTGCTTGAATTGCGCGAGAGCAGCCACGTTTTCAGCTCGGTCGCGGGCCTGGCAAGCCATTCACTGACGCTTACGGGCCGCGGAGAGCCCTCGGAGGCGAGAACCATTGTTGTCACCCAGAATTTCTTTTCTGTCTTCACGACGACACCGCTGCTGGGCCGCACGCTGCTTCCGAGCGATGGTGAGCGCGGTGCAGCGCCGGTCGTAGTTCTCAGCGAGGGCATGTGGCGCAGCCAATTCGGAGCCGATCCCAAAATCATAGGAAACCCGATTGCGCTCGACATGCGTCCCTATACAGTCGTTGGCGTCATGCCAGCGGAATTTCGTACGCCGTTCTTCGATCAGGCTGATCAACTCTGGATACCCCTGGTACAGGATCCGCTGTTTTCTGGCTGGATGACCCACCCGCAGCAAAGGCACTGGATGCCTGTGTTTGCGCGTTTGCGCCCCGGAATGTCCTTCGCCGAGGCGAAGGCGGAAATGGACACATTGAGCGCGCGGCTGGCCGAGCAGTTTCCCGAGGAAAAAGGGTGGCAGATTCAACAGGTCCAGCCGCTACGGCAGGCCATCGTTGGGGACGTGAAATCCCCGTTGCTCATTATCTCGTGCGCGGTTGGCCTGGTGCTGCTGATTGCGTGCGCGAATATTGCGAACTTGCTACTGACCCGCGCCACGTCTCGCTCGAAGGAAATCGCTCTTCGCGTCGCGTTGGGCGCTCCAAAGCGCCGTATCGCCCGCCAATTGCTGACGGAAAGCGCGATCCTGGGTATTTTCGGGAGCTTGGTTGGGATGTTCCTCGCTTATTTGGGTGTGTCCGCACTCATGTCACTTCTGCCTCCGGGATTGCCTCGCATCCACACCGTTCACGTGGATGGGTCGGTGCTCGGATTTGCCCTGGTTCTATCTCTGGCTGCCAGCTTTGGGTTTGGTCTGGCGCCGGTGCTTTTTGCGGCGCAATCCGATCCCCAGACGAATCTCAGGGAGGGTGCTCGCGCGGGAGAAGGAACAGGCTCGCAGCGAGCGCGCAGTATCTTGGCAGCCGTCGAAGTAGCTCTGGCAATGGTTTTACTTGTAGGAGCGGGGTTGCTGATGCGCAGCTTCGCCCGGCTTACCTCGGTCAGCCCGGGCTTTGAACCGAAGGGTGTGGTGAAGGCAATGGTGTCCCTCCCACAATTCCAATACTCCACACCACAGCAGTGGACAGCCTTCGCGACACAATTGATGATGCGTCTTCAGGCCGCGCCTGGAATGCAGGATTCGGCGTACGCTGCTCCGCTGCCAATCCAGGATGGCCAGGTTAATCTTCCTTTTGAGATTGTCGGCAATCCACCCTTACCCGCGGGAGCGGCCAATGCGGCTGACTACGTCACCGCGAGCCCGCGCTACTTTTCTGTGATGGGAATTCCGTTGCTTCGCGGCAGATTATTCAGTTCAAGTGATTCGCCTTCGTCTCCATCGGTCGTCGTGATAAGCCATGCACTGGCCCGGCGCTATTTTGGAAATCAAGATCCTCTGGGCAGGCGTCTGGTCTTCGGATTTCCACTGAATGGCCCCGCCACGCGCGAAATCGTTGGCGTGGTCGGCGACGTGCATGACATTTCGCTGGGTAAAAACCCCGGGCCCATGATGTACGTGCCCTTCGCGCAAGCGCCTCTTTACGGATGCGAAGTGGTCGTCAGGAGCACGTTGAGTGCTTCGGCGGTGGCCGCAGCGATCCGCACGGAAACTCACAACATCGACAAAAACCTTCCCGTTACCGATGTTGCGACGCTGCCAGGCGCCCTCAGCGCATCGGTGGCCGAACCCAGATTTCGCACTCTGATTCTTGGCCTGTTCAGTGCGATTGCTCTCGCACTCGCCGCAGTCGGGATATTCGGCGTGATTTCGTATTCCGTTTCGCGGCGCACGCGCGAGATTGGGATTCGCATCGCGCTCGGAGCCACTCGCGCCAGCGTTCGGAGATTGGTGATCGGGGAATCAGTGAAGCTCGTCTTCTTCGGCTTGGCTGCGGGCATTCCCGCAGCGCTGGTGCTGACCCATTTTCTGTCAACGCTGCTTTTTGACGTTCGTCCGGCCGATCCGCTCACATTTATCGGCGTCGCGGTTTTGTTGGCGCTGGTTGCGCTCGCGGCTTCCTACATCCCCGCGCGCCGCGCCATGCGTGTCGATCCCATGGTCGCGTTGAGATACGAATAGTCTTTGGGACAGATGAGCCGCAATTCTCTCACCGTCGGGTATATCAGTCGGTTTCATCCCCGGGGAGCGAGCATTGCGGGAAAAGCAATGGCGCGAATGCGTCTTGCCCTAAGGCGGTCCACCTGCGTATGGTTAGTTTGTGAAATTTCCGCGATGTAGTGGAGTTCTCCTTCACTTCACTTCCTTGCCCGGACGCTTCGGCATCGGTGATCTCGGCGCCAGCGCTTACGAATTCGCAGACTTCCTCCTCTCCGCTGGACAGAAGCTGTGGCAAGTGTTGCCATTGAATCCCACCGGATATGCAGATTCTCCGTACCAATGTTTCTCTGCTTTTGCCGGCAATCCGAT
>DATHQJ010000135.1:0-14774 GCA_035482825.1 Binatus sp. (SeqCode)
CCGTCCATGCCCATGTGGTAGTGGATGTTGGGAGTGGTGGTCCACGGGTTGTTGACTTCGTACTGGAATCCCGGTTGCGAGCGATGGAAGTGTACCGGCAAGTGCAGGGATAGAAAGAAGGTGAACAGCGAGACCACCAGCGCGAAGATGCGGATGTCGCGGTCGCGCCGCGGGAACAACACCAGCAGCAAGGCTCCCGCGAGCGGAGCAAAAGTCACGAAGGTGAGAATGTAGGGGCTCCAGCTATCGGTGCTCATTACTCAACGCACTCCCATCCAAATCATGAAGGCAATCAACGCGGCCGATCCGGCGGCGATCCAGCCCGCATAGGAGCGCAGATTGCCTGATTGCATGTGGCGAACTTCGTCGGACACGTGGCGCGCTCCGTCGGCGGCATTGTTGACCGTGTCGTCGATGATCTTCCTGTCGACTCCCTGCCATAGGATGTTGGTCGAGGCGTCGATCAATGGCTTGATGAATATTCTTCGGTAAAACTCATCGACATAATATTTGTTCAACACGGCTTCGTAGAGTCCGTTCAGCCGATCAGCGATTTTCTGTGGCAGGTACGGCTTGCTGATGTAGAGGAACCACGCCAGGAAAAGGCCCAACAGCGCGACTCCCACCGAAACGCCCATCAGCATGTATTCTGTACCGCTGCTTGCCGCTTCGCCGGCGGCTTCCGAGGCTGCGCCTGTGTTGAACACGGGATCAAGGAAGTGTTCGAAGCGGTTGCCGATGCCGACGAGTCCACCGACTACCGAAAGCAAAGCCAGAATCATCAGTGGCGCGAGCATCACCATCGGGCTCTCGTGCGGTTCGCCGTGCCCGTGATCGTCATGGCCGACCACATGAGTGCCATGACCGTGCTCGTCAACCTTTGCGCCGCAGTAGTCGCCGAAGAAAGTCATAAACAGCAGCCGGAACATGTAAAACGAAGTGATGAACGCGGTGATGACGCCGATCAGCCAGATTACCCAGCTTCCGTGGGTACTCGAGTATGCCTGCCAGAGAATTTCGTCCTTGCTCCAGAAGCCCGCGAACGGCGGGATTCCGGCGATCGCCAGGGTGGCGATAAACATAGTCCCAAACGTCACCGGAATGTAGGAACGCAGTCCGCCCATCTTGCGCATGTCTTGCTCGCCACCGACGGCGTGGATCACCGAGCCTGCGGCCAGGAACAGCAGGCCTTTGAAGAAAGCGTGCGTCATCAGATGGAAGACGCCGGCCGAGAACGCTCCCACTCCGCACGCCATGAACATGTAGCCGAGCTGCGAAATCGTGGAGTAAGCGAGCACCTTCTTGATGTCAGTCTGCGTGATGCCGATCGTCGCAGCGAAAAGCGCGGTCAGGGTCCCGATGACGGCGACGACCATCAGCGCCGTCGGCGCGCGCTCAAAAATCAGATGCGAGCGCGAGACCATGTAGACGCCGGCCGTGACCATGGTCGCGGCATGAATCAACGCGGAGACCGGCGTGGGGCCCTCCATGGCGTCGGGAAGCCAGACGTAGAGCGGGATCTGGGCCGACTTGCCGCAGGCGCCTACCATCAGCAGAATACCGATCGTGGTCAGAAGTCCCGCGCCAGCAATCTCCGGAGCGATCGGCTGAACTTGGGCGAAGACTTTGGTGAAATCCAGCGAGTGGTAGTTCTGGATGATTAGAAACAGTGCGATGAGGAATCCAAAGTCGCCAATGCGGTTGACGATGAATGCTTTTTTTCCTGCCGATGCCGCGGAGTCTTTCGTGAACCAGAACCCGATCAGCAGATACGACGCCAGCCCCACGCCCTCCCACCCGATAAACATCACCAGATAGTTGCTGGCGAGGACGAGCGTCAGCATGAAAAACATGAACAGGTTCAGGTAGGCGAAGAAACGGTAGTAGCTGCGATCGTCCCACATGTAGCCGACGGAGTAGATGTGAATGAGGAATCCGACTCCCGTAACGACCAGCAACATGACGAGCGAGAGTTGATCGAGATACAAAGCAAAGTCGACACTGAAGCTGCCCGAGCGAATCCAGTGGGCGACGGTGAAACCGTAGGGCGCGTCCGCCGCAGAGAACGTCGCGGCGATATACAACGCCAGCGCGAACGCCAGGCCGGAGAACGTCAGCGCCACGGTCGTGACCGCTCTCTTCGACGAGCGGTGACCCAGGAAGCCGTTGATCGTAGCTCCCGCCAGCGGCAGCACCGGGATCAGCCAGAGATAAGGATTCTGCGTCATAGTTTGAGCTGATTCATAACTTGAGAAGGTTCACCTGGTCGATATTCAAAGTCTCGCGCGTGCGGTATACCGCGATGATGATCGCCAGGCCCACGGCGGCTTCCGCCGCAGCCACCACCATGACGAAGAAGACGAAAATCTGTCCAGCCAGTGCATGCCACTGCGCGGCAAACGCGACGAAGGAAAGATTCACGCCGTTGAGCATCAACTCAATTGACATAAAAATCGTGATGATGTTGCGCTTGATCAGAAATCCCGTCACGCCGCAGGCGAACAGAAATCCGCTGAGCACCAGATAATACGAAAGTGGAACCATTATTCCGCCTCCCTTGTGAGCCCAGCTGCGGGAGTTGATGGCGGCTTGCTCGCCAACACCACCGCCCCCATGATCGCAATCAGGATGAGCACAGAAGTAATTTCAAAGGGCAGCAGAAACTCATGAAACAGCATTTGACCAATTGTCTTGGGATCGCCGGGCAGAGAACCCACCGCGACCGCCTCGGTTCCCGAATGCCGCAGCACGACCCACGCCACCAGGATGCTTCCCAGCAACATCCCTGGTATACCCAGAAGAACCGAGACACGACTGCCCTGCGTGCGCTCTTCGACGCCGGCATTTAGCAGCATGATGGTGAAGACGAAGAGCACCATAATCGCGCCGGCGTAGACGATGACCTGCACCGCCGCCACGAACTCGGCGCCGAGAAGAAGATATTCGCCCGCAAGTGCCGCCATCACCGCAATCAGCGACAGCGCGCTATTGATGGGGTGCGTCTGCGCCAGCAGGTTGACTGCGCCTGCGACGGCAACCGCCCCAAAGGCCAGAAAAAGAATCAAGTGAAGGTTAAGCATTGAATTTCTTCTTCGACTACCACGCGACTGCAATTGCCGTCGCAATCAGATTCATCAGCGACAGCGGTAGCAGAAACTTCCAGCCAAACGCCATCAACTGGTCATAGCGGAAGCGCGGCAACGTGCCGCGCACCCAGATATACAAAAAGAGAAATGCAAAAATCTTTGCCGCAAACCAGAACACCGGCAACAATGCCTGCAAGATCGGAGGGCCGAAGATCGGGCCATTCCATCCGCCGAAAAATAGAAGCGTGGCCAGGCAGGCCACCGTAATCATGTTGGCGTACTCGGCCATGAAGAACATGGCAAACTTCATGGCGCTGTATTCGGTGTGATAACCCGCGACCAACTCAGTTTCGGCTTCGGGCAGGTCGAACGGGATGCGGTTGGTCTCCGCGTAGGCGGCCATCAGGTAGCAGAAGAAACCGATGAACTGGCCGTGGAAAATATTCCAGCGTGGAATGAATCCCCAGAAATGTCCCTGCTGCGCCATCACAATGTCGCGCAGGCTGAAGCTTCCGGACATGATCAGCACGCCGACCAGCGACAGGCCGAGAGAAATTTCGTAGCTCACCATCTGCGCGCTGGCCCGCAATCCTCCCAGCAGGGAATACTTGTTGTTCGACGACCATCCCGCCAGCGCGACGCCATACACGCCAATCGAGGTGATCCCCAGAATCAGCAGTAGGCCCGTGTTGACGTCGGTGACCTGCAGCGGAATGCTGTAGCCGCCGATCGTGATCGCGTTGCCGAACGGGATGACCGCAATCGAAGTCAGGGCGAAGATGACGGCAATCATCGGCGCCGCAATATAGAGCGGCTTATAGACGTGCGGCGGTGTCAGGTCTTCCTTGAATAGAAACTTGATTCCGTCGGCTGCCGGTTGCAGCAGGCCAAACGGGCCGACCCGCGTGGGTCCCCAGCGGTTCTGCATGCGGCCAACGACTTTGCGCTCCAGCCAGACCGTGTAGGCCACGGCCGTCAGCAGCACGCCGAGTACGACCGCGGACTTGATCACCGACGCCAGAAGGTAGAGCCAGATGGGCAACGCGTTCTTTCCTCTTCAATCTTTCAAATACGGATATTAGTCGGCCGCGACTTCCGCCGACTTGACTTCGTGACTCTCCATGACAGACTTCAGCGTGCGCGAATAGCGTCCCAGCGTGCCGGAAGTGAACAGACCGTCGTGGGCTGGGGAAATCGAATCCGGAGAGTGCGCCGCGCCCGGGCCGCTTTTCGTTAGCGACGTGTGTTCGACATTGCCCGCCAGCAGATTCCCCCGCGAAACGTCGTAGCCGGGAACCAGTCGCTGGATTTCGTCGAGAATTGCCATGGGATCAAGCGGGCTCAACTTCGGTTCCAGCCCTTGCATCTCAAGCCACACCGCGTGACGATCCGCCTCGCCGGACTGGGCACCCCGCGATTGACCCATGTCGGCATGCGTCCCGCCGCCGAAGGGAACGAGTTTGCGAACCTCGAAGCCCATCGCGTCTGCAATGCGAACGATCATTTCAAAATCAGTTTTTGTACCGGAAATTTCTCCCGCTTTCTTCACCAGTTGCACATCGCCGCAGGTGTTGGTCATGCTGCCGGACTTTTCATACGCGTTCGCCGCGGGCAGCACCACGTCCGCCATGACCGCGGTTTCGGTCAGGAACATGTCCTGCACCACAACGAAGCTGTTGGAGAATGCAAACGGATCAACATTCAAGCGCCCAACGGGATTCGATCCGACCACGTACAGCGCCTTCAACTTGCCGCTCTTGCCCGCATCGATCATGCCGGGGAGATCGAGTCCGGCAGCTTGCGGGATGGCCCACTCCTGATGGAAGTTGCTCGTTCCGGCCGTCGGATGGTAGCCAGGCAGCAAGTCGGGATAGAGTCCCATGTCCGCCGCGCCGCGGGAATTGGCGTAGTCGGCCAGGCAGATGAATTTCGCGCCTCCGATTCCAGAACCGAAAGCGACTAAGTGGGCTATGTCAGCACCGCGAATCTCCGCGCCGAAGATGATGACGAGATTCTGTTCGCTACGGAGTTGGTTGCGCAGAGCGATCCAGGCGTCTTTGTTCGTGGTCGCGCTGTTGATCGCATCTGCGGCGGAATCATCGCCGGCCAGGAAGCTCGCAACCTTGCCTTCGGTTCCCGAGGGAATTTGTGCGAAGCTCGTGGCCTGTCGGCGCAGCTTGATCGATTCGGAATTAATTACGTAGAGCTTGGCACGGTGCAGTCGTACGTTGTTGCGAATCTGCCACGCTAGCAGCGGATGCTGTTCGGTCGGATCGTTCCCGATCAGCAGTATCGCGGGCGCGTTGTAGACGTCGGCCATGCTGGCGGTTAGATCGGGCTTGCCGCGCAGCGCCGCCGAGAGGGCAGGGAAGTCAGCCGTGCGGTGATGATCGACGTTGTTCGTCTTTAACACCACGCGGGCGAATTTCGAGAGCAGGTATGCTTCTTCATTGGTGGTCCGGTTTGATCCGATCACGCCAATCGCCGAGCCTCCGTCTCTATCCCGAACCTCGGCAAACTTTTTCCCGATCAGCGCGAACGCATCTTCCCATGATGCGGGCGTCAGTTTGCCTTCTTTGCGAATGAGCGGCTGGGTCAGTCGCTCTTCATGATTCGCGAAATCGAAAGCGTAGCGGCCCTTGATGCAGAGAAAGTCGCCGTTGGTGCCACTCTTTTCGCGGTTGTCGCCGCGGACGATCTCCATGCCCGTGTCCGACCTCCGCACGCCGAGCGTGGTTTTGCAGCCGTCGCCGCAGTGCGTGCAGACGGTGCCCACGTGTTTCATTTCCCACGGACGCGTCTTGTAGCGGTACGCGCCGGAGGTGAGTGCGCCCACCGGGCAAATATCGATGCACATGCCGCATTCTTCGCATTCCAGATGATCTTCTTTATTGGGAGCGATCAGCGAACTCACGCCGCGGTTCTGGACGCCGAGAGCCCAAACATCCATGCCTTCGCCGCAAACGCGCACGCAGCGGTAACAGAGGATGCAGCGCGGCCGGTCGAAGAACACTACCGGCGACCACTGCTGTTCTTCCTTGTGGTTCTTCGCCTCCATGAATTTCGATTCGGCGGCGCCGTAGGAAAAAGTCATGTCCTGCAGTTCGCACTCGCCGCCCGCGTCGCACACCGGACAATCGAGTGGATGATTTCCCAGCAGCATTTCGAGCATCGACTTGCGCGCCTGCTTGATCTCGTCGCTGTCGGTGACGGCGACCATGCCCTCGCTGACCACCGTGGTGCAAGCGGTCTGCAGCTTCGGCATCTTCTCGACTTTCACCAGACACATGCGGCAGGCGCCCTGCAAAGACAGGTTGGGGTAATAGCAAAAGGAAGGCACTTCGATGCCTGCGCTCTTGCAGGCTTCGATGAGCAGCGTCCCCGCGGGAGCCGTGAGTTTCTTGCCGTCGACAGTGAGAGTTACGTCAGCCATAAGAATCGCTTCGTGTAGCGCCGGCGTCTCGCCGGCTGTCGCGAGGGCGTCTCGCCCTCGCTGCTATTCGCAATCTAAACCTGCGGGCATCCGCCCGCACCTTGGGCCGGCGGGACGCCGGCGCTACACCAACACCGGTTCGGCCACGCCCGCCTTTTCAAACGGGCACGGCTTGCCGTCCAGGTGATCTTCAAATTCTTTTCTGAACTTCTTCACGAAGGCGATCGTCGGCATGGCGGCCGCGTCTCCCAGCGGGCAGAACGTTCGGCCAAGCATGTTTTCCGCCAGATACTGGATGTTGTCGATGTCTTTCTTCATGCCGCCGCCGGAGTGAAAGCGGGTCAGCGTTTTCTTGATCCAGTCGGTGCCTTCGCGGCAGGGAATGCACCATCCGCAACTTTCGTGCTGATAAAACTTCATGGTGCGCAGGGCAAATTTCACAATGCATTGCGCGTCGTCGACCACCACCACGCCGCCCGAACCCAGCATCGATCCAGCTTTTGCGACCGAATCGAAATCCATGGCCACGTCGACTTCTTCGGCAGTGAGACACGGGCACGATGCTCCGCCGGGGACTACCGCTTTCAACTTGCGGCCGTCGGGGATGCCGCC
This sequence comes from Binatus sp. (SeqCode), assembly GCA_035482825.1. Taxonomy (GTDB): domain Bacteria; phylum Acidobacteriota; class Terriglobia; order Terriglobales; family Acidobacteriaceae; genus Sulfotelmatobacter. The sequence continues at coordinate 7,132 of DATHQJ010000135.1, forward strand.
GCCCACTTCGTAAATCATTTTCTTCAGGTTGTAGCCCATGGGCAGTTCGTACACGCCGGGCTTGGCAATGTTTCCGCTCAGGCAGAACAGGCGCGTGCCGCCATTTTTTGGCGTGCCCAGCTTGGCATACCAGTCCGCGCCGCCCAGAATAATGTGCGGAACGTTGGCCAGCGTCTCCGCATTATTAATGACCGTCGGCCCGCCCCAAAGACCGACCACCGCCGGGAAAGGAGGACGAATGCGCGGAATCCCGCGCTTGCCTTCGAGCGATTCCATAAGTGCCGACTCTTCGCCGACTTCGTACGCTCCCGCGCCGCCGTGCCAGTAAATGTCCAGATCACGGCCACTGCCGAAAATGTTCTTGCCGATGAAGCCCCGAGCGTAGGCGTCGCGAATGGCCTTCTGCATGATCTCCAGCAGATAGCGGTACTCGCCGCGTATGTAGATGTATCCGCTCTTCGCACCTACGGCCAGCGCGCCGATCATGACGCCCTCGATCACCGAATGCGGATCGTGCTCGAAAATCAAGCGGTCTTTGCAGGTGCCGGGCTCGCTCTCATCGCCATTGCACAGAACATATTTCGGCTTGGCCGATTGCTTGGGCACGAACGACCACTTCATCCCAGTCGAAAATCCCGCGCCGCCGCGGCCGCGCAGGCCGGAATTCTTGACCTCGTTGATGATGGCGTCGGGTTCCATGGCGAGCGCCTTCTGCACGGCCTTGTAGCCGTCCAGTTCGAGATAGCGGTCGAGATTGGCCGCACCCTGGCCGAAGCGCCGGGAGACGACCTTTACTTCGTCGGAATGGGAAACGAGATCAGCCATGAGACCCAATCTTGGGAATTGAGTAATTGGGGAATTTGGTAATTGGGTAATTGAAAAACCTGGCGGCCGGAAACGTTTCGACTTTGGGTTTTCAATTTCTCAATTACCAAATTACACAATTACTCAATCGCTTTTACTGCGTTGCCTTCTTCTTATATTCGTCCAAAATCCTGTCCATCTTTTCCGTCGTCAGGTTTTCGTGAAAGTCGTAATTCACTTGTGCGGCCGGAGCCCAGCTGCAGGCGCCGATGCACTCCACTTCTTCTAGCGTAAACATGCCGTCGGGCGTGGTCTGCTTGTGCCTTACGCCGAGTTTCTTGGCGCAGTGCTGTAGAATCTCTTCGCCCCCGCGCACCATGCAGCTGATGTTGGTGCAGACCTGCACGTTGAACTTGCCGCGCGGCTTGGTGGTCAGCATGGAGTAGTAGCTGATCACGTTGTTCACTTCCAGTACGGTCAGATCAAGGCGGGTAGCCAGTTCCGCGATCACTTCGTCAGACAAGAATCCAACCTCGTCCTGCGCGTAGAGCAGCGTGGGCACGAGCGCGGAGCGTTTGGTCGGATAGTGCGGGACCATCTCCGCGAAGCGGGTTTCGAATTCTTCAGAAAATTTCATTGGCGTACCGTAACAGCGCGATTCGTGCCTTTAGTCAAGTTCTTGCTGGTGCGTCTCGACCCACCGGGCCGATTCCCTTTCCATCAGATCGGGCATCCTCTTCCGCCGCCCCTATATTTGTGACTCCGCGAGCACGTCTTCCATCCCCCTCGATTTGCTTTCGGCATACCTGCCTCTCTGGGTCGGGCGACGTCCGAAAAACGGGGGAATTACCGATCGATTTCTCCCAGCACGATGTCAATGCTTCCAATCGCTGCCACCACATCCGCCAGCAGACGGCCTTCACACATCGTAGGCAGCGTTTGCAGATTCGCGAAACAAGCGCTCCGCATGTGCACCCGATACGGCTTGGCCGTTCCGTCGCTGACGATGTAGTAGCCCATCTCTCCGCGCGGCGATTCCACTGCCTGATAGACTTCGCCCGGCGGCACCGCGAATCCCTCCGTGATGATCTTGAAGTGGTAGATGAGCGATTCCATCTGGGTCTTCATCTTTTCGCGGTCGGGCAGCACGATGCCCGGCGCATCCGCCTTGGTTGGGCCTTCGGGCATACCGTCCAGTGCCTGCCGCACGATTGCGGTTGACTCGCGCAGTTCCTGTACACGGCACATGTAGCGCGCGAAGACGTCACCTTCGTGCGATATCGGCACTTTGAACTGGAATTTCTCGTAGCTCGAATACGGCATGTCGCGGCGCAAATCGAGATCTACGCCGCTGCCGCGCAACGTCGGGCCGGTTGCGCCCAGTGCGATCGCGTCTTCCGCCGTCATCCGGGCGACGCCTTTGGTGCGCATCGTCCAGATCGGATTGCCGGTCAGCAGATTTTCATACTGATCGATGCGCTCAGGAAAGTATCCCGCGAAGTCGCGGACCCGGTCGAAGAATCCCAGCGGCGGCTCCAGCGCAATTCCGCCCACGCGAAAATAGGAGGTCATCATGCGCTGGCCGCTGACCATCTCGAAAATCTTCAGGATTTCTTCGCGCTCGCGGAAACAATATAAGAATACCGTTAGCGCGCCGATGTCCATGGCGTGCGTGCCCAGCCAGACCAGGTGCGAGTTAATCCTGGTTAACTCATTAAGCAAAACCCGCAGCCACTGCGCCTTGGGCGGAATTTCCAGCCCCAGCAATTTTTCCACCGCCAGCACGTAGCAGAGGTTGTTGGTCATGGGACAGAGATAATCGATGCGGTCGGTGAGCGGCACGACCTGCTGGTAAAACTTGGCTTCGCAGGTCTTCTCGATCCCGGTGTGCAGGAAGCCGATGTCGGGCATCATGCGCACCACGGTCTCACCGTCAATTTCGAGCAGCACGCGCAGAACTCCGTGGGTGGACGGATGCTGCGGGCCCATGTTCAGGATCATGGTGCGATCCTGGCCGGGTTCGAGCACGGGAGTGGGATTCAGGTGGGCCATGATTATCTCAGCGGTAGCCCTCCACCGGATAATCCTTGCGCAGAGGAAAACCTTCCCAGTCCTCGGGCATCAGGATCCGACGCAGATAAGGATGCCCGGTGAAGCGCACGCCGAACAGATCGAAAACTTCGCGCTCAAAATAATTGGCGCCGGGCCACACCGAAGTCAGCGACTCGACCGCAGGGCTGTCGCTGTTGAGGCGAACCTTCAGCCGGATGCGTTCTTTGTTCGGAATCGAAAGCAGGTGATAAACAACCTCAAATCTAGGCTCGGCGGGATACCAGTCCACACAAGTCACGTCGGAAAGAAAATTGAAGGGGCAGGCAGGATCGTCTTTCAAAATAACGCAGGCTTCTCGGATGAAAGCCCGATCGACGTAGATTGTCATTTCGTCACGATCGAACTTTACCCCGGTCACGGCCGCGGGGTTCCAGCCCACAAGCCGAGCGACGGCCGGATGGTTCTTCAGTTGTTCCAGATCGGTGATGGCGGGGGCCAGCGGCATTAGAAATTTCCCCGTTTGGCGGAGGTTTCGCCCCAGTCCAGCACGCCTTTTTTCCAGACATAGAAGAAGCCGACCAGGAAAATGCCGATGTATACCAACATCTCCCACAGGCCAAAGCGCTTCAGATCGCGCAAGATAATGGCCCAGGGATAGATGAAAACCGCTTCAACATCGAACAGAATGAACAGCATGGCGACCAGATAGAACTTCACCGAAAAGCGCTGCCGGGAGTCGCCCACCGGGGTCATACCACATTCGTAGGCCGACATTTTGGCTCGGGTGGGTTTACGCTGCCCAATCAGCCAGGAAAGTGAGACCACTGCGACCGCAAACCCGCCCGCCATAAGAATATGGATCAAAAACGGGAGGTAGCGAGCGAAGTAATTGTCGGGCATAGGATGAGATGGATATAATTCGCGCCAAGCGTTGCTTAAACGTTCTAGATTAGGTGTTAGCCCGCGCGAGTGTCAAGAGAACGACGCCGCATCTTGGGGAAATGGAGCAGATTATTTTGTAATTGGGCAATCGGGTAATTGTGTAATTGAAGCCCGGTGCGGTGCCGCGGAGTTCGGCGGTCAAATTACTCAATTTCTCAATTACGAAATTACACAATCTTTATGATCTTTGGCTTCAATACCGATGTGAAGCATGGCGATACCATCTATCACGTGCAGAGCGAAGCGCGTGAAGGCGAACTTCTGCTGCAGACGCAGGTCTTTGTGCGCGGGCGGTGTGTCGGAAAAAAAGCCACTTCCTACGGAAGCAAAACCAGTGGCGATCAAGGCAGCGAGGCGGCCGTCGGCGACGCGCAGAAAGAGCAGTTGCTCCGCCAGCAGCACCGCCTGGTGCTGGACGCGATCCGCGAAGGCAAGCTGGACGAAGTTCTGGACCATCCCGAAGCGGAAGCGCTGGCTGCGGTGAAGGAGCTCGACATCAGCTGGCTGAACGCCGAATCGATTCACGCCGATCGCAACCTGACTATGCAGTTGCGCGTCACTGAGGGAGGGGCGGCGGCACCGGGGGCGCGGTTGACGTTCCGCTTTGCTCGTCCCGGTGCGGCGCCGTTCTACACCCAGGCGGTGGCCGATTCGGGGGGCGCAGCCGAGATCAAGATTGAAGCGGCGGAAGCGGAGTTGCCGGATTCGTCGCTGCTGGTGCAGGCCAACTACAGCGGGCACACAGCGACGCGAAAGTTCGCCCTGCGCAAAGCGGAATGAACGCGGTGGTTACCAGCGAATCTTCGCCACCTGCATCGGCGTCATCCCGAGCGTAGCCGTTTTTCAGGCGGAGCGAGGGATCTCACGCGGGCTCGCCGCAACTGTATCCCTCAGAATTCATACCCAATGAAACTTCACATCAACGGCGAAGCGCGCGATTTCAGCGAACCTCCCGCTGCGTTCACGCTCGCGGGGCTGGTGGAAACGCTCGGCATGAAGGCCGACCGCGTGGCCGTGGAACTGAACCGCGACATCATTCCCCGCGACCGCTGGATTGAAACTCATCTCCACGAAGGCGACCAGCTGGAGATCGTCCACTTCGTCGGCGGTGGTCTCGAACGTAACTCCTAGCTCTTGGCAGGAACTCTCTTAGTCACCCCTTTTCCACCGATTCTCCGCTTGACCTTCACCGCTGCATGCCTAAAATGTTTGAAACATTCGACTTGAGGATTGTTTCAAACATATTTGGGGATTACGAGCAGGCGACCATGCAAGATCGGTTGACATCTCGCTTCACATCGCAACAGGTGATCGCGCTGACCGGCATCACACCTCGGCAGTTGCAGTGGTGGGACGAGCGCGGCGTGGTCAAGCCGGAGCGGGAAGGGCATCGGCGGCTGTACTCCATGAATCATCTGACCGAAGTGGCGGTGATCTGCGAGCTGCGGCGCAAAGGATTCTCGCTGCAGGGAGTGCGCAAGGTCATGCGCTTTCTGGACCGCGAAATTGGCAAAGGCCTGGCCGAGACTGTCGGACGCAGTTCCGACTATCACCTGCTGACCGACGGGAAGCATCTTTATCTGGAGACTTCGGCGCGGCAGATTGTCGACATTTTGAAAAATTCGGACCAGCCCATTTTGGGCGTGTGTTTGAGCGATGCGGTGCGGCAGGTGCGGGCTGGGGTCATCTCCGGAAAGACGAATACTTCAGTAACTTCGTCGGATTACCGCAAGCGTGTTAAAAAAGTTTCGTAGGCAAGCAGTTGAAATCACAGCACGAACTAGAACGCGTAGCACCTAGAACGCGTAGAACCAGGGACACAGGAGGAAGACATGGTTGGTGAACTGGACCTTCTCAACGAGTGGATTCCGGAACAGATGCAACCGGGTACTGTCTTCGTGCTGGAAAATGCCGGGGAGATCGGCGAGAAGGAAGATCCCTATTGGGCCGTGCTGTCATGCCCTTCGTGCGGCATGCTGGGCCTGATCACGCGCAAGCAGATCAACGGCTTTCTACCCGTGATTTGCGGCTCGGAACACTGCTCGGCGCAATTCTTCATCCGCGACAGCGAAGTCGTGGTGCGCAGACCTTTCTAGCCCGCCTGTCGGACGGCCAGCGTACGCAACGTCATAATGGCAACGAGTCGTCCAGAGGGATCGATGTCGGCGTGATCCTCGAATGGCGACAGCAAGTCTCTTTCCCGTAGCATTCAAAACACCGTTTTCCACTTCCAGTGTCGGTCACGCGATTCGACGTGAATTTTCGACGCCACAGGATTTATCACCAGTCAGCGAATCGGCCCCCATGGTTCATATTCCTTATAGCCGCTCATCTCCAATCCAATTGCGGGATCTGATCTATTGGTTAGACTAACGACCAAGCCCTGCGAGGTAACCCGCAACAAGGGAAAGTCTTCTGATCCCCATTCGTATTTCTTAACGACCTGCATTTTGCCCATCACCTGCGTTGTCTCCTCGCCGGTAAAGACGATTTTCATAGGGTCGTCAGGTTCCAGGCCGATGTCACCGGCCTTAGCTCCATCCGTCAAAGCGTAGGTATTCACGACGCCATCCTTGGCACCGTTGCGCAAAGCCAGACGAACAACGCCAGTCATAAACCATGTGAAATCTAGGTCATAGAACTCGCCGGTGACGACGTAAGGGTCCTCAGCCGCAATCGACGTAGTTGATTTGCGGCCTTCAGATGATTCGGCGTCGCAGCTTAGTTTCTTGCTCTCGTACCGGCAGGAAATCGTCCAACCGGGAAGCGTCGCAACATTTGAAGCTTGTGGCTTCGAAATCGGTCCTAATTTCTTAATGTATCCAATCGGGAAGAACTGAGAGTCGAAGCGAAATATCTGAACCGAGGATGCATTCTTAATGCTTGTGTCTACGACCTCGTAGCCGCCATTGCTGAGATGCCAAAGCTGCCAGTGCGACAGGGGGTTGTCGCCAGTCTTTGTCCTAGCAATGTAGTCCCCCTCAGCGACCAATGTGCGATCTTTCGCACTCGCGATGGGGGTGATTAGTAAGAGCAGACCGAGCGCGAATATTTTTCCTTGCATTCGTCCTCCACGGCAATGAACCTAGTTTAAAGAGACCGGCTGCCGGGTAACGGATGAGTATGACACTACTGGTGGTGTCCTTAGTTAGCGGAGTTAACAGCGGCCCGATTCGTCTATCTCCCTGACCATGAGACCGCGTGGCTTCCGACCGATCGAGCTCTTGACAGCGCTCGTTCTGTCGTTGGCAGAGACGTTGCAAGCAACGTCTCTACGGTTTTGAGACTGCGGACAACTCCACGGGAACCTGCTCCACAATTTCAATTCCGAATCCCTCTAACGCAGCTACTTTCTTCGGCCGATTGGTCAGCAGGCGGATGCGGTGGAGATTCAGGTCGGAGAGAATCTGCGCGCCGATGCCGACTTCGCGTTGAATCTGTCTTTCGGTGTCGTACAAGGCAGGAAGCCGCTGTCCGCGGTGGAATCCCAGTGCGTTGCGGTCGCCGATTTTTTCCACGGAAAATCCCTGCGAAGTCTGGTGCAGGTAGATCAGCGCTCCGCGGCCTTCCTGAGAAATGCGGCGGAGGGAGCCTTGCAGCGTGGCGTGACATTTGCAGCCGGTCGCGCCGAAGACGTCGCCCATCAGGCAGTGGGCATGCATGCGGACCAGCACTGGATCTTTACTGTGCTCGATATCGCCGCGAATGAGCGCGACGTGCGATTCGCCACCATCGACTTCGCTGGCGTAAGCAATGAGGCGGAATTCTCCGAAGCAGGTGTCGACCAGAGCTTCGCCCACGCGATGCACGTAGCGCTCATGCGCCATGCGGTAGCGGATGAGCTC
>DATHQJ010000136.1:0-47145 GCA_035482825.1 Binatus sp. (SeqCode)
CGAGACGGCAAGACAGCGCTGTCCTGCGCACCCGAAGGCACTGTCGCTGATAATCTGCGTCGCCATCGGCATGTCAGCATCGGGTAATACGACAACGTGATTCTTGGCTCCGCCCTGGCACTGGCAGCGCTTGCCCTGTTCGCCCGAGCGCGCGTAGATGTAACGTGCCACCGGAGTCGATCCCACAAAACTGATCGCCCGCACTTTCGGATGATCGATGAGCGCATCGACCACGGCCTTTCCGCCGTTGACGAGACTCACAACGCCCTTGGGCAGACCGGTCTTTTCCAGCAACTCATATACGTAGCGCATGGTAAGCGGCACGCGCTCACTCGGCTTGAGGATGAATGTGTTTCCCGTGGCGATCGCGTAGGGCAGATACCAGAACGCGATCATGCCGGGAAAGTTGAAGGGCACGATGGCGGCGGTCACGCCGATGGGCTGGCGGATCATCATCTCGTCAATGCCGCGCGCGACGTCTTCGAGGTTGTACCCCTGCATCATCATCGGAATGCCGCAGGCGACCTCCACATTTTCGATTGCCCGGCGCATCTCTGCTTTCGCTTCGGTGAACGTCTTGCCGTTTTCCGTGGTGATGATGCGGGCGATGTCGTCGATGTGCTCTTCCAGCAGCATCTTCAACTTGAACAGCGGCTGAATGCGGTCTTCGGGCGGCGTGCGGCGCCATGCGGGGAATGCCGCGGCGGCTGCTTCAATGGCCGTGTTCACTTCGGCTGCGTCCGCCAGCGGAACGCTGGCCAGCACTTCACCCGTCGCCGGGTTGACTACGTCGCGCCACTCGGAGGCGTGCGAGTCGGTCCATTGGCCATTGATGTAATTCGTCAGCCTGAGGGCGGGGGGTGCGGCTACGGTCATGATGTTGCCTCTGCTATCGCGAAGAATATTTGCGCCGGGAGCCACGAGAGAACTCCAGGAACCAGCAACTAATGATACAGCGTATAGGGATCCTTCGACTGCGGTTTGCCTTCGCGCTTTTGGCGCGAAGACAAATCCTCGCCCAGGATGAGAAATCATCAGGTGCTTCTTATACCAACTGCGGCACTTCGCTTTTTTGCCCACACACCGCCGCCAGGGCGGATTCCAACACGCTCAGGCCTTCGTCGATTTGCTCGTTGGTAGCGACCAGCGGCACCAGAATGCGGATCACGTTGGAGTAGGTGCCGGCCGTAATCGTGATCAGGCCGTGCTCGTAGCAGTATTGCGTGATCTTCTTCGTTTCGTCGGTCGCCGGAGCCTTTGTGTCCTGCGATTTTACGAGCTCGATGGCCTGCATGCCGCCGAGACCGCGCACGTCGCCGATTATGGGCCAGCGGCGCTGCCATTCGCGGGCGCGGGTCTGAAAGCGGTCGCCAAGTTCGTTGGCACGTTCGAGCAAGTCGCCGCGCTCGAACAAATCCAGCACAGCCAGGGCCGCCACGCAGGAGAGCGGATTGCCAGCAAACGTTCCGCCGAGGCCGCCGGGACCGGGCGCGTCCATAATTTCGGCGCGGCCAGTGACTCCGGCAAGCGGCAAGCCGCCGCCGAGAGATTTCGCGGTCACGATCAGGTCCGGCTCGATCCCGTAACGCTCGCTGGCGAACAGGGCGCCGGTGCGTCCGAAGCCGGATTGCACTTCATCGGCGATGAAGAGAATGCCGTGCTTGTGGCACAACTCGATGAGCACCTTGAAGTAATCCGGCGGCGGCGCAACAAACCCGCCTTCCCCGAGAACAGGCTCCGCGATCACCGCCGCCACTTCTTCGATAGCCACCACACGCTTGAACGTGTCCTCCAGATGTCGCGCGCAGTAGAGATCGCACGACGGATATTTCAAGTTGTAGGAGCAGCGATAACAATAGGCGAACGGGACGCGATACACCTCACCAGGAAACGGCGCGAATCCAGCCTTATAAGGATGAGTCTTGCTGGTGAGCGCCAGCGTCATCATGGTGCGGCCGTGAAATGCGTCTTCGAACGCGATAATGCCGGGCCGCTTGGTGTAGGCGCGCGCGATCTTGACCGCGTTCTCGATGGCCTCGGCGCCACTGTTCACGAAAATAGTTTTCTTCGCGAACTTTCCCGGCGTGACTTCGTTCATGCGCTCGGCGAGGCGAACATAGCTCTCGTAGGGCGTGACCTGCACGCAAGTGTGCATGAAATGGTCGAGCTGATCCTTCACAGCTTCGACTACGGGTGCCTGGCGGTGTCCGGCGTTAGCACAGCCGATGCCGCCGGCAAAATCAATGTAGCGGTTCCCGTCGACGTCTTCGAGCCAGGCATCTTCGGCTTTGGCGACATAGATGGGCGTGCCGTGAGAAAGGCCGCGGGGCACCGCTTTGATGCGGCGCTCGGAGAGGGCCTTGGACTTCGGCCCCGGGATTGGAGTGCGGAGTTGAATGATAGACATCTTAAGTTCTCGGTTCTCAGTTGAATCGGTTTTACTGGCAACTGACCGCTGACAACTGGCAACTGCTTTTCAGTACCAGCCAATCGGCTGCTCGTTCAAATTGATGTAGACCTGCTTGGTTTCGAGATATTCTTCGACGCCCCAGGGCCCCAGTTCGCGGCCGAAGCCGGATTGCTTGTAGCCTCCCCACGGGGCCTCGACGTAGGTGGGCTGCATGTGGTTGACCCAGACGATGCCGACGCGCAGCGCCTTCACGGCGCGCATGGCTTTGAAAATGTCGCGCGTCCAGACAGCGGCAGCCAGGCCATACGGAGAATCGTTGGCGATCTTCATCGCATCTTTTTCGTTTTCGAACGGAATCACGGCGGCGACCGGCCCAAAGATTTCTTCGCGGGCGATGCGAGCCGAGTTGGTCACGTCGTAGAAAATTGTCGGTTGCACGTAGTAGCCCTTGGCAAAGTTTGCAGGGCGTCCGCCGCCGGAGGCCAGCTTGGCTTCGCCCTTGCCGATCTCGAGATACGATTGGACGCGGTCGTATTGCTCTTTGCTGACCAGCGGGCCCATCTTGGTTTCACGTTCGAGCGGAGGACCGAGCTTGATTTTCTTGGCCTTCTCGGTCATAGCTTCGACAAACTTTTTGTAGATGGATTTCTGGACCAGGATGCGGCTGCCCGCAGAGCAGACTTCACCCTGATTGACGAAGACGCCGAACAGCGCTCCGTCGATGGCCGCCTCGAAATCGGCGTCGGCGAAAAAAATGTTCGGCGACTTGCCGCCGAGTTCGAGTGTGACCCGCTTCACGGTATCAGCCGCCTGTTTCACGATAATCTTGCCGACCGCGGCGCTGCCGGTGAAGGCGATCTTGTTGACGTCGGCGTGTTGGACGAGCGGAGCGCCGCAGGACTCGCCAAACCCGGTGACAATGTTGACGACGCCCGGCGGCACTCCGCAATCGGCGAAATGTTTCGCCAGTTCGAGAGCGGTGAGCGGCGTCTGCTCCGCGGGCTTCAGCACGCAGGTGCAGCCGGCCGCCAGCGCGGGCGCGAGCTTCCATGCAGCCATCATCAGCGGATAATTCCACGGAATGATTTGTCCCGCGACCCCGACGGGCTCTTTGAGCGTGAGCGACATGGCGTTGTCAGGAACAGGATTGACATAGCCGACGACTTTGGTAGCAAGGCCGCCGTAATATTCAAAACAGGTAGCAACGTCGTTGATATCGTATTCGGCTTCGACGATGGGCTTGCCCGTGTTGCGGCATTCCAGTTCGGCGAGCGCCGGCAGATTGGCGCGTACTTTTTCAGCGAGGCGAAAGAGCACGCGGCCCCGCTCCTGCGCGGTAGTGGTCGCCCACGGTCCATCTTCGAACGCGGCTTTGGCGGCGGCGACCGCGCGGTTCACGTCGTCCGGCCCGGCGTCGGGGACTTGCGCGATTATTTCTTCGGTTGAGGGATCGTAGACGGGGAAGGTCTTCGCCGACTTGCTCGCGACCCATTCGCCGTTGATGAACATCTGGTAGGTTTTCACGTCGGTCTGGACTCCGCTGGGCATCGTGGCCCTCCTGGCTGGGGCTGAGGCCCCGAACCTCTTGCACTTCTACGGCACGGATCAAGTCGTGCGCTAATACGAATCCATTTTTGCGGGCACGATTTGAAGTCGCGCCTTCCCTATCGTCCAGCTTCGCTCGCTGGGGCAACCGAAACGGGCGTCAGCCCTAGAACCGGTGGTCGCGGTTTCAGACGGCTGTATCCAAAAAAAAGAAAAACCGCCAGGGCAATAAATCCGAAAGTAATACCAAACATAGTGGCCTCGTATTTCCAGAGTGAGGTGATCTCCTTGGGAGGGAAGTACGCGACGACTATGGCGATCCACGTAGTTGCCGAACCGGCGATGCCAGCGAACATCAACTTAAATCGTCCGTAACGCGCGACCGGCGACGAGGGACGACAGGCAAACTTTACCAGCGCGCCAAAGACATAAATAAATGGAATCAGCTGCAATACGACGGCGCAATTGAGCATTGTCTTGAACGCTTCCTGCACGCCGCCCGAGAGAGTGAAGTTCAGGACGATGAGAACGAGCGAGACCAATCCCTGCACGATCAGGGCGACGTACGGCGTGGCAAAGGTTGGGTGGACCTTTCCCATCGCTGCGGGCATGTAGGAATCGAGCCCGGCAACGAAGGGGATGCGGGCGGAGCCGCCCATCCACGCCGAGCCGATGCCGGCGATCGAGATGCCGAGCATCAACGCGAATGGAGCCACAATCCATCCTATGCCGACTTTGCCCGACATCTGGCTGACGCCCTGCACGATGCCCTGAAGCACGCTGATGTTGTCCTTTCCGATTGCGACCAGGAGCGTCAGAGTAGCGCCAACATAAAGTGCGCCGGATAACAGGCCGCCCAGCCCGACGGCGCCGGGAAGCGTCTTTTGTGGATCACGGATTTCGTCGCCCATCACTGACGCCAGTTCCAGTCCGACGAGTCCGAAGCAAATGATGCCGAAGGAGTTCACCACAAACTTAGGGTCCTTCGGAATGCGAAGATCGGCGAACGTGATGGTTGAGCCGTAGTGCAGCCAGACTACGGCTCCCAATGTGATCAGAACAGCAGCAGCAACGAAGGTTCCGATCGCGCCCACGTTGTTCAGCCACTTTCCCACACCGAGTCCAACAACGTTCAACCCGGTCAGCAGCGCAAGAAGGGCAAACGACGCCAACAGAGCGAAGACTTTGTTCTCCGCGAGATGTTCATGTCCTGGGCCGAGAACGTAAACCGATGCTCCGACAAAATACAGCATCACCGTCGGCACGTAGAGCATGTTGTTGGTCCAGTAGCACCAGCCGGAGAGGAATCCGTGGAAGTCCCCGAAGACTTCTTTCGCCCAGAGGTAGACGCCGCCTTCGCCTGGATAGCGGTGAGCGAGTTCGATGACCGCGATACCTTGCGGCCAGAAAAAAAGAAGAAGAGAGATGATCCAAAGCCAGATGGTGACGCCGCCATTGGCAGCGATCGAGGGGACAACGTTGAGATTGAATACGGCGACGACAAAGAGCAGTACCAGATCGCGCCGGCCTAGCGCGCGGATCAGATGGGGCTGGGCTTCGGGTTGGGGTGAACTGGACACGTATTCAGGGGCCAGGGATTTGGGGCTAGGGATCAGGCGCGAGCGCCGTTGCTCGGCTGACAACTGATCCCTAACCCCTGATCACTGCTGTTAGTGCGCGACTGCTACTGGGGCCGTGCGTTCCTGCTGCGCCTTAGCCAGCGACGCGGCGATATCGTTGAACGCCGCCAAATGTTTGTCGATGTCAGCCTCGGTATGCTGCACCGAAATCGTCCACTGCTCGTCCCACCAATAAGGCTGAGCCATCACACCGCGGTTGACCATGCCAAACCAGTAGTGTCGCCACAGGTCGATGTCGATCGCCTCCCAGTCGCGGTAATTTACGATTTCCTTCGGATAAAGCATCAGCGCACCGTTGGCTCCAGCTTGCGCAATGTAGGCCTGCAGGCCAACTTTCGCAATGGTGGCGCGATAGCCGTCCGCCAGCTTCTCGCCGAGCTTGTCGACTTTGGCGTAGTTCTCGCGGGTCAGAACTTCGCGGAACGTAGCCAGCCCCGCAGCCATCGAAACCGGATTCGTGTTGTAGGTGCCGCCGTGAAAGACCTTATGCTGCGAGATCAGGTCCATCACCGCCTTGCTGGTGCCGAAAGCAGCCAGAGGCAAGCCTCCGCCGATTGACTTCGCCAGGCAGATCATGTCGGGACGCACCCCGAAGTATTCGCTGGCGCCGCCCCATCCGAGTTTGGCGCCGGTCTTGACTTCGTCGAAAATCAGCAACGCGCCGTTCCTGTCGCAAATCTCGCGCAGACCTTTCAGGAACCCAGGCCGCGGAATGCAGAGGCCGACGTTCATCAGAATGGGTTCGAGAATGATCGCGGCAACTTCGCCGGGATTTTCCTTGAATCGCCGCTCGACGGTAGCGAGATCGTTGAACGTGGAAATGAGAACATTGGCAATGGCCGATTTCGGCACGCCCAACCCGCCGGTAACCGCGGTCGGATTGTGGACATCACCATAGTCCGGCGCATGCGGCTTCACGCTGACCAGCGCACTGTCGTGCAGGCCGTGGTATGCCCCTTCAAACTTCACGATCTTGTCGCGTCCTGTAGCGGCGCGGGCGAGCCGAATCGCGTGCATCGTGACTTCGGTCCCGCTGTTGCCGAAGCGGCACATCTCCACCGGAAAGCGAGTGCAGATTTCTTCCGCAAGTTCCCACTCCATATCGTGGGGCATGCCGAACATGGTGCCGGTAGAGAGCCGTTTCTCAACCGCCTTCATCACCGCAGGATGGCAGTGTCCGGCCATGAGCGCGCCGAAAGTCAGGTTGTGATCGATGTATTCGTTTCCATCGAGATCGCGAAACTTGCTCCCACTGGCTTCTTTCACGAAAATGGGCCAGGGATCATAGGCCCGATAATTGCTGGCTACACCAAGCGGAATACGTTTTAGATTCTTCTTGTGGGCTTCGGCGGATTTGGGCGTGCGCCGCTCGAAAGTGGCGAGTTCTTTCTGCAGATCGGGATACATCGAATTGCTCCGGGATGACTCAGGCGACGCATTTCCGGGTGTGTCAGCGCGCCATTAGATTGCCGGACGGATCGAGCCGCCCGGGTTTGTAGGACTGTTTCTATTCTAGTCTTTCAGCCTAGAAGTAGAACTTCAAAGCAATCTGCATCAATCGCGGATCGGCAACTTTCCTGGCTGTGCCGAAGTTGGAGCCATCCGTGATGTTGCCATCGATATTGAAGAAATGAGTGTGATTGGCAATGTTGAAAATGTCCCAACGGAACTCAAAGCGCTGAACCTCGCTGATCGGGAATTCCTTCTGGACGGAAAAGTCGGAATTATTCAGGCCGGGTCCACAGCAAATGGTGCGCTTTGCCGTGCCGAAATTTCCCAGAGCTGGATCGGCGAAGCTCGCCGGGTCGAACACCAAATGGTTCGCAGTCTTGCGGGGATCCAACTTATGAAAGGGCGCAATCAGGTCAGGCGTCCCCGCCGCCGAGAAGTCAATGCTGCTTGTGAGTTCGTTGTCGTTGCCGTCCTGGATGTGAACCGGAAATCCCGACTGAAACTGCGTGATGCCCGAAATCTCCCAGCCATCGAAGACCTGGCCTTTCAGTCCTGAATATTTGGGAACGGGAAGTTGATAGACGTAGCTGATAACCAGACGCTGGCGTGCGTCAAAAAGCGACAGGCTGCGGCTGGCCCGCGGATTGAACGGGTTGAGGAGATCTTCAAAGCTGGATGCTTGATCGATGGACTTGCTGTAGGTGTACGCGACCTGCATCTGAAGACCATCGGAGAAGCGCTTCTCGAGATCGACTTGCAAGGAGTTATAGGCAGAATTCGCGATCGTGTCCTGGGCGAAGATGTTCGAGAATACGGCTGTGCCGTCTGGGGGGCAGTTGGTGCCGTCCAGCTGACAGGCCGGAGAAGAGTATGGCCGGATGCCTACGAAATTCAGAGTCTGTCCTGTGCCCGCCACCGTCTGGCCACTCGGCAAATGAAAGTTGAAGCCGTTGGGAACTAAGATGCTGTACTGGTTATCTTCCAGGAACGGGCCGCAGCTGGCCGGGGAACCGTAAGAGGTCACGTTGCCGGGGTTCGAATTGGCGATCGACATGATGTCCAAACACGTCTGCGGCGTTGCCCGATTCAAGTCGGTGGTCGCCAACAAGCGATGGCCTTGGGAGCCGACGAAGCCCACCTGCAAGACCAGATCCCGAGCCAGTTCCCGTTGAATGGTGAAGTTGTACTGGTCGGAGTACTGCGTGCGCATGTGCGGCTGAAATTCGCCAAACAGCAGGATGGGACGGAAAACCGACCAGTCCACCGGACTGCCGGGCTTTGGATTCTGGATCCCGGTAAATTCGCCACCCTGCGGATTAAAGGCGTTGGGGAGCTGGAACCCTCCCTGAGCGTAAAACGGCGTATTAAAGAACGGAGAAAACAGCAGCGTGCTGCCGCCGAAAGGAGGCTCCGCGCTGAACTGCTCAAGCACCAACTGCTCGATGGGGTTGTAGAACATACCCCAGCCGGCTCGGATACTGGTCTTACCGGATTTCCCTGGGCTCCAGGCGATGCCGATTCGCGGCGCGAACGCCTTGTAGTAAGTCTGCGTTAATCCTCCCGGAACGCCTTTGTCCCCGGGTACTACCAGACCCGTGGGGAACACTGACGTGCAGTCGGTCGTACCGATCAAAGAGGCGCCGTAAGGAGAGATCTGGCACGGGTAAGTCGTGGTCGCCTGTCCGGGCCGGAAGGTCTGAACATGATGCCCGATATCGGTTAGCGGACTGTTGAACTCCCAGCGGATTCCGTAGTTCAGGGTCAGATTCGGGCGCAGCTTCCAACTGTCCTGGGCAAACGTGTAGAAGGAGGTGGCCCGGACGTTCTCCACCTGAGCCGAGCCCTGCTGATACTGGTCCGGCAAGCCCAGAAGATAGTCGGGAATGAGGTCAGAATACTGGGGACTATTGATTCCGGTTCCGAAATAATTGTAATAACCGCTGACCTCAAAATAGAGAGTCTGGTCAAAGCGCTCGCGGCGTGCATCTGCCCCAAACTTGAAAGTGTGATTGCCCATGACCTTGGTGATGCTGTCGGTCCACTGGAATGAATTCCCGACCTGCGGAATCTCGCCTTCGAAGTTATTGCCTATCACGAAGCCGCCCGAAATGTTGACGTCCGGGACGCCTTCCCGGTTGGGGCCCAAACCAGGCGTGATCCCCAACTTGGGCAGACTGGGAATAGCCGACGAGTCCGAAACACCGGTAAAGCAGAAGGGCTGAGCGGCGGCAGTTGTGCACGAATTGGTAACCAGGTCGGTGTGCTGGGAATGGCCAAAGGTCCGCTGCGCTTCGCGCATGTAGTTGAAGCGGAACTCATTGACGGTGGTGTTGCTGATGGTCCAGTTGTGGCTGAGGTTGTACTGCTGGAAGCGTTGCTTGATGGTGTCGCCGAATCCCGGCAGGTTGGCGCCGGCCGCCTGGAAGTTGTTAAAGGGGTTGAAGTCATTTTCGTCGGTGAAATAGTAGTAAGCCGAAAAGTTCTGCCTGTCGTTGATGCGGTGGTCAAACCGGAAGGTAACCTGATCCTGGCGATCGCGCTCCGGCAGAACACTGACGAACGAGCCATTGACCGCCTGCGGTATATAGGGAGAAACGTAGTGGTTCATGAGGTCTACCGCGACCGGATCCTGACACGATGAGGGGATGACATTCCCCGGAAAGATGGTCGCATAGGCCACCCCTGCTGCGGCCGCCGTTGGAACCATGCCAGCACTGGTCTGAGCGGTGGTGATATCCGCCGCGCACGTGGAACGACCGTTCAGAACATCGGCCACGGTCTGGTTCGAGATTGATCCGGCAAAGGGCTGACCTTCCGAGAAATTGCCTACGCTCTCCAATGCATCCGGTAAGGTCACCGTGCCACTCGACACTCCATGAATGCGCCGGCGTCCGTCATACGATGCGAAGAAGAACGTGCGATCCTTCTTAATCGGCCCGCCAATGGTGGCCCCGAACTGATTCAGAATGAACGGCGCTTTGGTGGGGTCCAGGTAGCCCTTGGCATTCAACGGCCGGTTGCGATTGAACTCATACAGGTCCCCGAAAACCTTGTTCTTGCCGGACTTGGTGACCACATTGACCACGGAGCCGGAATTCCGGCCGAACTCGGCGTCGAAGCCGTTGGTGAGGATGCGGAACTCCTCCACGCTGTCGGGGCTGGGTTGCACGGTGGGGAGATTCGCGAAGATATCATTCGCGTCGCCGCCGTTGACACTGAAATTGTTGGAGCGGCCCCGGCCGCCATTCACCGAGACGCTGCCGGTGCGATCGCTGCCGAAGTAGAGGTCGGAGCCGACCTCGGACTGCACACCGGGCTGCAGCGAGAGGAATTGGTAGGTATCGCGTTCGTTTAAGGGCAGCTGGACGATGGCGCGGTCATTGACTACAGTTCCGAGCTGGGTGCTACTGGTCTCCACTAGGGGCGCTTCCGTAGTCACGTCCACGACCTCCTGCGCCGCCCCCACCTGCATGGTCATATTCAGAGTGATGACCTGGTTGATGTCGAGGCTCACGCCGCGGCGGACGTTCTTCTTGAAGCCGGTGAGATCGAATTCCAACCGGTAGGTTCCGACGGGCACTTCCACAAAATCATAGTCTCCACTCTCGTTGCTCTTGGAGTCGCGGCTAACGCTAGTCCCCTCGTTCACCAATGTGACCTTCACCCCAGCCAGGATCGCACCGCTGGGATCAGACACGCGGCCGAGAATGCGACCGCCTGTGCCCTGGGCACAGAGGAGAGTCGGGATGGACAAAGAAATCGCACCAGCAAGGCAAACTACGGACCAGCGGGCTCGCAGTGACGGCATGGAACCTCCAGATATCTTTCGGGAG
The DNA here is from genome assembly GCA_035482825.1 of Binatus sp. (SeqCode). Lineage (GTDB taxonomy): Bacteria > Acidobacteriota > Terriglobia > Terriglobales > Acidobacteriaceae > Sulfotelmatobacter. Next base: position 10,881 of record DATHQJ010000136.1, read on the forward strand.
AGTTGATTTTTTCTTGAAAAGCGACAGCTTGTATCCGGTCACAACCTTGCTATAATCCCGCAAGGTTAGAGAACAGGGATGGGAACTGTCAAGGACAAAAAAATGCGTCCCCTCCATGGAAATTTCTGATCGAGATTTCTGACCGATCCTGCTCAGCATGTAAACCCGTATGCCCGAACCTTATTTAAAGATCGGAGACGTGGCCCGAAAGGTGGGCGTTTCGCCTTCGGTGATCCGCTCGTGGGAGAGCCTTGGTCTGGCGCGCCCACGGCGCACCGAGAGCAAGTACCGGCTCTACTCCGCGGACGATGTGAAACTGCTGAAGCGCGCCCGCTTCCTGCGCAAAGTTCGCGGACTCAACGCGGCGGCAATTGTGCAATTGCTGAAGCGCGAGGGCAAGGTGCGTCCGGCAGCCGACGGGAATGCCGGCGCGATTGGCGGACATCTCCGGCAGCTGCGGGCGCGGCGGCGGCTTTCGCTGGCCCAGGTCGCGAAAGCAGTCGGCATCTCCGTAGGATTTCTCAGCGCGCTCGAGCGTTCCCAAATGAGCGGATCGGTCGGAACACTGCGCAAACTCGCGCGCTTTTACAAGACCAACATTCTCGATTTTTTCGATGCCTCGGGGGCCAGCAAACGCCAGGTACGCCCCGCGGAACGCAAGGTGCTCGAAGCCGGCGCCGGCGTGCGCATGGAACTGCTGGCTTGGGGAAACACGGTGATGGAGCCGCATCTGTTTCGAGTCGCTCCCGAAGCGGGCAGCGGTGATCCTTATACTCACGAAGGCGAGGAATTCATCTACGTGCTCCGCGGCGATCTCGAGATCACGCTCGACGGTGAAGAATTCCGCTTGAAGCCTGGCGACAGTTTCTATTTTGAAAGCGCCACACCTCATCGCTGGAAGAATCCCGGACGCAAGGAAACGTGGCTTTTGTGGGTCAACACTCCACCAACATTCTAGGACGAGATACGAAAGGGCAACGCATGACAGAGCGCCGCATGAAAAGATGGCTGCGTTTGCTGCCGCTGCTGATCGTGGTTCTTGGTGCGGGGTCATGCTCGAAAAAGACGCCCACGCTCAACCTTCTGGTATGGGAAGGTTACGCCGATCCCTCGTTCATCCAGGCTTTCGAAGAGGAGAATCATTGCAAAATCTCCGCGTCCTACATGGGATCGAGCGATGAACTGATGGCCAAGCTGCGCGGCGGCAGCGCCGGAAATTATGACGTGATTTCGCCGTCGAGCGATGTGGCAACATCCATCGCTACCGCAGGACTGGCCGCGCCCCTCGACCTGTCGAAGATTCCCAGCTACAGCCAGCTTTCTCCGCAACTGACCTCCCTAGCGCTGGTGCGCGACAAGGGCCAAGTCTACGGCGTCCCGTTCATGTGGGGACCGGATCCCATCATTTACGACACAACCGCGTTCCCGCAGCCACCGGATTCCTGGAGCGTTCTGTGGGATCCAAAATACAGAGGAAAGGTTTCGGTGTGGGACGATCTCTCCACGGTCTACATGGCAGCTCAGGTGCTCGGCTATGACAAACCCGATCCCTCGCAACTCTACAACTTGAGCGACGACCAACTCGACGCGGTAAAGAAAAAACTGCTCGAGTTGAAACCGAATGTCCGCAAGATGTGGGCCACCGGCGGCGAACTCACGAATTTGTTCGAGAGCCACGAAATCGTGATTGCGATGGGCTGGCCGCTCAATACCGCCGATCTGAAGAAGGCGAATTTTCCCGTGGGAGAAACCATCCCCAAAGAAAACACCACGGGCTGGATCGATCACCTGATGATTACGGCGGGCAGTGAGAATAAAGAACTAGCTCACAAGTTTCTGGAGTACATGGTCGCGGCAAAAACGCAAAAACTTGTCACCGACAAAACGCACTATGTTCCGGCAAACCCCCAGGCTGGCCAGTTCATGACGCCGGACGAAGTGAAGACGCTGCACCTGGACGACGTTGAGAGCTACCAGAAGCGGCTGAATTTCTGGCAGAACGTGCCACGACGCGCGAAGTACACCGAGATTTGGAACGACATCAAGGCCGCTCAATAGCAGATACCTAGCCCACGCCTCATGGCTTCTCCCTTCATTCCCGCCATCGCCGACACCGCGAACCCGCAGGATACCGCTAAGCCCTCGCTGCTGAGCATCCGGAATGTGGCCAAGAGTTTCGGACGTAACGTGGTGCTGCGCAATGTTTCGCTGGAAATCGCGGAGGGAGAATTCCTGACCATCCTCGGCGAAAGCGGCTCGGGCAAAACAACGCTGCTGCGGATCGTTGCTGGTTTCGAGACCGCGACTTCAGGCGAACTCTGGATGGGAGGCGAGCGATTGGATCACCAGCCCCCGTACAGACGTCGGGTCAACACGGTATTTCAGAGCTATGCCCTGTTTCCTCATCTGACCGTCGAAGAAAACGTCGCGTACGGCTTGCGCGTGGCCAAGCGTCCCGCGGCCGAGATTACGCAGCGCGTCACCGAAGCTCTCGACAAAGTAAAGATGACGGCGTACGCGAAATCAAAGCCGTCGAAGATCAGCGGAGGCCAGCAGCAGCGGGTTGCTCTGGCGCGCGCGCTGGTGAACCGTCCGCGGTTGCTTTTGCTGGACGAGCCGCTCTCGGCGCTGGATGCGAACCTGCGCCGCCAGATGCAAGTGGAACTGAAATCGCTGCAGCGTGAAGTGGGAATCGCCTTCGTGTTCGTCACCCACGATCAGGAAGAGGCGATGGTGATGTCCGATCGCATCGCGCTGTTGCGCGCGGGTGAACTGGAGCAGGTGGCGACCCCGCGCGAAATTTACGCGCGTCCGGCCACCGCCTATGCGGCGCAGTTTATCGGCCACACCAATCTGCTCAAGGGTGAGGTACGAAACAGCATCGCGCACTGCGGCGCGCTGGCATGGCCCACTTCCCTTCCCGACGGACCGGCGCTCTTTTCGTTGCGGCCGGAACATGTGCGCCTGGCCGGAACTGGCGCCTTGAGTAGCGCCGCGGTTCGCGTTCGTGGCCGAGTCCAGCATCAGGCATTTCACGGCGCGACGGAATTGATTCGCGTGGAATGTGCCGATGGACTCGTGCTCGTCGTCCGAACGGCGAGCAGTGGCGGAGTTCACGAAGAGGTCGAACTCGAGTTCTCGCCCGCCGACGCGGTTCCGGTGCGCGAGTCACCGGAGAGAATCTGATGTTCTCCCGCGCCTACAAAACGGTCGTGACCGCGCCGCCGCTGTTGTGGGTGACGGTATTTCTGCTGGCGCCGTATGCGCTGATGTTCTGCTACAGCTTCTGGTCGGTTTCGCCGGATCAGGCCATCGTGCGCTCGTGGAAGCTGGCCAACTATCAAGAACTGTTCCAGAAAACGGTTTACTGGCAGACGCTGCTGCGCTCCATGTGGATTGCAGCGCGCGTGATGCTGTTCTCACTGCTGCTGGGATATCCCCTGGCGTATTTTCTGTCGTTCAACGCTGGCAAGCGCAAAGATCTCCTGTATCAGATGGTCATCATCCCGCTGTGGGTCAGCTATCTGGTGCGGGCGTACGCGTGGAAGACAATCCTCGGTTCCGATGGCGTTCTCAACACGCTGCTGCAGTATGTCCACCTGACGAAACACCCGCTGGATTTTCTTCTCTATAGTCCATTCGCCGTCGTGCTGACGCTCACCCACATCTACACTCCGTTCACCATCCTTCCGATTTACGCCGCGCTGGAACATATTCCGCGCAACCTGGTCGAGGCATCGCATGACCTGGGCGCGACTCCGGCGCAGACCTTCTGGAAGGTGATTTTCCCGCTGTCGATTCCCGGCGTGGTTGCCGGAGCAACATTCGCCTTCGTCCTGAGCCTGGGCGATTTCCTCGCGCCGCTGTTGCTCGGCGGACCGAGCGGCATCATGATCTCGAACATCGTCGTGAGCTTATTCGGTGCGGCGTACAACTGGCCGCTAGGCGCGGCGATTTCGCTGGGCATGCTGGTCATCGTGGTAAGCCTGCTGTTCCTTTCCGAGCGCCTGGAAAAGAAATGGAGCTTCTCGTGAGCGGGCACTCTGGCAATATTCTCCGGTCGCGCTGGCTGCTGGCACATGCCACGGCAGTATTCGCGTTTCTCTATCTGCCAATCGCGGTCCTAATCCTTTATTCGTTCAACGGCCAAGGCGTCGGCGGATTCCCCCCGCATCACCTCACACTCGACTGGTATCGCATCCTGTTCGAGGATGGACCCATCTGGGATTCCGTCCTAAACAGCCTGTGGGTGGCCCTGGCAGCGATGGCGATTTCGTTGACGCTCGGCATCCCGGCCGCGCTGGCGCTCGACCGCGCGCAGTTTCCGGGCAAGGCGCTGTTTCGCCGCCTGGTGCTGCTCCCACTGATCCTGCCCGGCATCATCACCGGGCTTTCGCTGCTCATGCTGTTCAACTTGGGCTTCGTAGCTGCAGCTCTCAAGTTCGTGACCGGACAACATCTGAGCCTGTTGACGGTCACCCTTGGCCACGGCACCGCGCTGATCTCGGTGGCGACAACCGAAGTTTTCGCCGGCCTGCAGAAACTGGATCGCTCTCAGGAAGAAGCATCGCTCGACCTGGGGGCGAACTATTGGCAGACCTTCTGGCGCGTGACAGCGCCCAACCTGAAACTACCGATCATCGGCGCGGCGCTTTTGATTTTCACGTTGTCGATGGACGAGATTGCAGTCAGCTTCCTCCTCATGGGTCGCGACAACACGCTGCCACTCGAAATCTGGGCCCGCCTCCGCCGCGGGATCACGCCGGAGATCAACGCGGTCTCGACCATCATCTTTATGTTTTCGCTGGTGACGATCGTCGTCTGGTACCGCCTGCGCGTGCGCGCGGAAGGCGCCAGGGAAGTTGCGCCGATGATCGAGAGCGGAGTAGCGAACTAGCGGAAAAGCCTCGAGCTTCGCTCGACGGACAGCTCGGGGCGGCTGTCCCCACATAAACCTTCCGCATCAAAGCCTTCCCCACATGAGTCTCAGCAACTAACAAATCCCCAGTATTCGTAGGCGTTTCACTCTCCTCATAGTAAAGTGGTAGTACACCATATTTCTGGAAGGATCCTTTTTGAGTTCAGGCATTCGCAACATCGCTATCATCGCCCACGTTGACCACGGCAAGACCACGCTGGTCGACGCCATGCTGCAACAGAGCGGCACCTTCCGCTCCAACGAACACCACGTCGAACGGGTCATGGACTCGAACGAACTGGAGCGCGAGCGCGGCATCACCATTCTCGCCAAGAATACCGCGATCTTCTATCACGACGTAAAAATCAACATCGTCGATACCCCCGGCCACAGCGACTTCGGCGGCGAGGTCGAACGCGCTCTAAAGATGGTCGACGGCGTCATGCTTCTAGTCGACGCCAGCGAAGGACCGCTGCCCCAAACGCGCTATGTGCTCAGCAAAGCGCTCGAAGCCAAACTACCGCCCATTGTCGTGATTAATAAGATTGATCGCTCCGACGCTCGCCCCCAGGAAGTGCTGAACGAAATCTACGACCTGTTCATCGATCTCGACGCCAAAGAAGATCAGATCGGTTTCCCGGTGCTCTACACCAACGCCAAGATCGGCACCGCGTCCACCGACATCAAAGGCGGCGGCGAAGACCTGCGCCCGCTGTTCGACGCCATCATCAATACCATTCCTCATCCCAAGGGCGACCCCGCCGGTCCTCTACAGATTCTGGTCGCGAACCTCGATTACAGCGACTATCTCGGACGCCTCGCCATCGCGCGAGTCTTTAACGGCACCATGTACACGGGCGAGGAAGTCGGCATCGCCCGCCTCGACGGCACGCTGCATAAAACGAAAATCACGAAACTGTTTTCGTTCTCCGGCCTGAAGCGCACCGACATCACACAAACGGAATTGGGAGACATCATCGCGGTCGCCGGCGTGGAAGGCATCACCATCGGCGAAACCATCACCGACGCCGAGAATCCCTCCCCGCTGCCGCACATCGCCATCGACGAGCCCACGATCGCGATGCTGTTCACGGTGAACACTTCGCCATTCGCGGGCAAAGACGGCACCTACGTGACGTCTCGCAATCTGCGCGAGCGCCTCCAGAAAGAATTGCTGACCAACGTTTCCCTGCGCGTCGAGGATACCGGCACCACCGATTCGTTCAAGGTGCTCGGCCGCGGAGAACTCCAGCTTTCGATTCTTATAGAAATGATGCGCCGCGAAGGCTACGAACTCATGGTCGGCAAGCCCGAGATCGTCACCAAGCGCATTGACGGCAAGCTGATGGAACCGGTCGAGCATCTCACCGTCGATGTGCCGGAAGATTTCGTCGGCGTGGTGATGGAGCAACTCGGCTCGCGCAAAGGCGAAGTCACCAACATGCACAACCACGGCTACGGCCGCGTGCGCATCGAGTTCCGCGTGCCCAGCCGTGGCTTGATCGGCCTGCGCGGCCAGTTACTCACCGACACCCGCGGAACTATCGTCATGAACGCCCTATTCGACGGCTACACCGAATGGCAGGGCGACATCCCACACCGCCTTACCGGCGCGCTGATCGCCGACCGCGGCGGCGTCTCGACCGCATACGCGCTGTGGGGATTGCAGGAGCGCGGCGAGCTTTTTGTCGGCCCCGGCGTCGACCTCTACGAAGGTATGCTCATCGGCGAAAACGCCAAAGACACTGACCTCGACGTGAACGCCGTCCGCGAAAAGAAGCTGACCAACATGCGCGCCTCCACCGCGGATGAAGCAATTCGCCTGGTGCCGTTCCGGCCGTTGAATCTGGAACAGGCCATTGAATTCATCGCCGACGATGAGTTCGTGGAGATCACGCCTAAGTCGCTGCGGCTGCGCAAGAAAACTCTGCAATCGAATCAACGCAAGAAAAGATCGTTCGCCACCGTCGAAGAGGTATGAGGCCGTTGTGGCGAAGCGCCCGACTAAATCCGAGAAGAGTGCAAAGACCACCCCGCCGCTGCGCATGTTTCTGGTCCCCTGCAGTTGCGGGATGACGTTTGCCGTGGCGCAAAACTACGACCATCAAGGCACCGCTTGGAGCCGCTATCTCACCTGTCCGGGCTGCGGCAAGAAACACGATCCCAAGAACCGCCTGCTGCAGATGGGCTTCCACGCCGAGGGATATTGGAAGGTAGACGAGTGCTAAGCTGTCGCCTCGCCACCTCCTGAAATCAACTTGACCGCGGATTAAAGAAAACCTGCTATACTGCTCGCCGCATTCGACTGTTCGCCAGCTCCGGTCTCGATTTTCAGGAAAGGTCCTCCCGACCTGCCAAGTCCGCCGAACCGCTCGCACTTCCGACAGCTCAATGCAGAGGCAGACGCGTGAAGAATATTTTCGTGGGCAACTTGAGCTTCAATACAGCCGAAGACGAGCTGCGGACACTTTTTGAGCCGTTCGGACAAGTGGACCGCGTAAGCATCATGACCGACCGCGATACGGGCCGCTCCCGTGGTTTCGGTTTCGTCGAGATGGCCAGCAACGAGGACGGAGAAAAGGCGATCACAGCGTTGAATGGTTCCTCCGTCGGCGGACGCACCATCAACGTGAACGAAGCGCGCCCTAAGACCGAACGCAGCGGCGGCGGTGGAGGCGGCGGCCGCGACCGCGGAGATCGTGGTAGCCGTGGCGGCGGTGGTGGAGGCGGCGGCCGCCGCGACCGTTACTAGAGAACCTTAACTTTTCTACCCAAGCTCTGCTTCATGTGGGGACAGCCGCCCCCGGCTGTCCGCCAAGCACAGCTTGGCTGGTTTTGAGTGTGTTGGTCTGATTCGTCTCGCCCGCGTGGGTCAGCAGCGGGTGCGGAGCAAAATCGCTCATCCAGCATTGAAGCTCTATCCCCACCCATGTAGACTGTAGATATCCGTGCGCGCCCGTAGCTCAGCTGGATAGAGCGGTTGCCTCCGGAGCAACAGGTCGGGAGTTCGAATCTCTCCGGGCGCACCATATCCCACCTCACCAGCCACGCCAGAGAGGCTGAAATGGACCCAGCCGTCGACGTGAACGCGGCATTGGCGTTTGTGATCAACCGCATCGAAGAGCAAGCGATGCGATCAGGACAGCCGCTCGATGAGGAGCAACGATACTTACTCAACAATCTACCTAACCAGTCCGATGTGCCTGAGTTCAGTACGGGCGATCCAGAATTTCCCACGCACTTTAAGTTGAGGGACATTACCTATGAGAGGCTCTGTGCACTTGCTAAGGCCGCGTACCAGCGTGACGGTGAAATGAATCCTGGCTCGCCCGAGTGGGAGTTCGCCTTCAATGTCTCGAAACTCAACGGTCATCCTATGTGTTGGCTCTTGCAGTGGGCCGGTGTCAAACAGCGCAGGCCACGGTGGGACAGATGGCTTCTGGTCGCTGCTTCACTGCTTTTCATCATAGCTACTGTTCCGTTGATGCTCCTCGTTACAGGCAGAGGGTGGGTGTTGTGGCGATGGGCGATTGTCGTCGTCGGATACATCGGCCTCGTGCTTTTCATGCGCATTGTTTCCCAGCGAATCGAAGAACGGCAGTTGAAGCAAAACATTGAGAGATGCAGGGATGCCTCTCACTTTGTCGGTACCCTTACGTGACAGATGCCGGAACGCACGCATCCCCGAAAGCGGGTTCGCGGTGCCCAAGTGCGCCGACCATAAGCGGGCACTCCAGTACTTCGCTGGCGACGTGCTTGCATCGCAAGGGCATCACCACAGATGTTTGTGCAATTCCCTTATCGCAATTCCGGCAACACAGCTCGCCGCCGACTCATGAGGCGCGTGCCTTCGCAGAGAACAGGCACGCCGCAACCTCACGGAGCACCTGCTCATAGTCCGCCGCTGTCGCCCGCTCCACATGAATACGAGCGCCCTTTACCCCTGCTTCTTGCGCCAACCTCTTGAACTCACTTTGAAGAAAGGCTTCTAATTGCTTCGCTGTCAAGACGGCAATGGGAACAGTAGAGGACCGGCCGGTCTCGGTCTCAATCCTCACGCAGTACGGGGATTCGGACTGTTGTGTTTCCGGAGTCATGCGACACCACCCTTTTCCTGGAGTGACGAAAGTGGCATGACGAAAGCGGCGTGACGAAAGTGGCAGCGACGAAAGCGGCAGGCAAGATTCTTAGCATTCTAACGCGTCCCGCCGCTCCGTGCGCGAGGGGTAAAGTGTTTTACTTGACACTCTTTTATAGAACCCCGCCCGAGCCATTGAAAACGCGCGACAGGAATCGCATCCATCTCAGGTTCCAGAATTCCCTTTCCGCTTGAGGTTGCTGCTGACGTCTTTTCCCGCGCGGATGTCGTCCAGCAACCGGTCGAGCTTCGTCGCCGCACTCTTTAATGTTTGCTGATCGGCGTTCGCAGCCGCTTTCAACATCTGATCGAGGCGGCTGGCTGCGCTTTTGAGTTTCTCCAGTTCCTCAGCTGGGATCTGCTTCTTTGGCCCTGACCCGATCGACTGCATCAGGTTCACGATCCTCTCGCGCACCTCGCGATCCGGACCCTGGTTGTCTCTGCTATTCATAGCCACCTGCACAAAGAAACATAAGGAAACATAGGGGGTATCAGAGGAATTTGAGACGAGGCGGCAATCTAAAGATTATCATCGCGCGACATTCAATGCGGAAGATCGGCGGCTGAAGCATCCCGACGATGGCCATCTTCCAAGCGAAATTTGAGTGTAATCGCCGATTGCGACAGTTGGCCGTTCCTGCTTTCATTGGCCGTCCGCTGCATGTATCCTTCCCACCATGCCCTCCACGAAGTTTAATGATTCAAGACGAAGCACTCGCGTCCCTCTTAAAGTGGTAATCGCAATCGAAGAAGGCAATGGGAGTTTGTCGTGTGAGGGTGTGACCATCATCGTTAACCTGCATGGAGCATTGATCGCAACGGCAATTGGATTGAGTGCCGGAACGAAGATCTCGATTCATGTCCACATGACCGATAAACGATCTGCGGCTCGGGTTGTGTACGTCGATCCTGAGAATCCCCTGCACTGCGGTATCGAACTGGAAAAGCCTCGAAACATCTGGGGAGTGCCTTTGCCCCCCGATGACTGGGAAGGCATTGCGGCTGCGGAAATCACGCGTTGATCCCCGTGTCGACGATAGTCGCCCTGGCTCGTTGAGCGGATCGGCAGTTCTGAATGAGGTTCTAATCCGATGGCTACAGAGGCAGGGCACTGGGGAAGCGCGTCTGAAAGTCGAGAAGGCCAACCCATTCCGGAGTGATAGTGACTTGCACCATATCTTGAACCATGGAAGCAAGCTGCGCCACCCAAGCTTTCCCTTGCTCGGCTCCGAAATAGCGCTCCGCCGCCGCAGCGTATTCAGGAACAATTCCCTTCACCGCTTGCAATCGCGCAGTACCGCGCACCAGCAGCACTTTATGTGGAAAGTTGTTGTCATCAATCGTCAGGGCGACCTTGGGATTCTTTGCCAGAGCCTTGAGCTTCGGAGCCTTCGACGGAGTTCCCAGCACGAGCTCTCGCCCGTTCCAATGGAACCAGATCGGGACAACTCTAGGACTGCCGTCCGTCCAGACATAGGCTAAACGGGCGGGAATTGTCGATTGCAGGAGCTCTTTGGATGCGGGATGCTGCAACAGTTCAAGACTTCCCTGCTTGACAGGCATGGATCACTCCTGTGGGAACTGCGATACGCAAGCAAACTGGTCCGCGATTATAGCCCCCGGACTGGCGGCCTGATAGGTGGGTTCTTCGGTCGAGATAGGTAGGTCGCTGACCATGGCTGGGTGGTAAATCGCCTTAATGCACATCGACCCGGATCGCTCGCTCTTCTGTGACATCTGACCTTGACCTTACGCCGACAATAAGCAGATGATAGTCGGGGCGGAGCGGTAGATACAGGGCGCTCGGAAACAAGCGTAAGTCACTTGTTATCAAGATTTTCACCCCTAACCCCTTGGCCCTCAAGATTTTGCAGACACTTTTTGCGAAAGCCGCGCCAGTCAAGCCTTTCAGAGGGTGGGGGGAGGGGGGGGTACCCCTTCCAGCCGTAATTTTCCCGAAAACCAACCTCGCTTGTTCATCGTCTCCAAAGCTCATCCGCAAACTTTTTTCTTGTGAGATTTCCACAGGACATTCTTAGACCAACCGCATGAATTACGACGCCATTCTGGTTGTCTCGTTCGGAGGCCCCGAGTCCCGGGAAGATGTCATCCCGTTCCTCGAAACCGTGTTGCGCGGCAAGAATGTTCCGCGCGAACGTCTGTTGACCGTAGCCGAACACTACTACCATTTCGGCGGCAAGAGCCCCATCAACCAGCAGACCCGCGAGTTGATCGCCGCCCTCGAGCAGGAACTCGCGCGGCATGATCTCAAACAACATGATCCGAAACAGCATGGCCCCAAGTTGCCCGTCTATTGGGGCAATCGCAACTGGCATCCCATGCTGGCGGAAACTCTACAGCAGATGAAGCGCGACGGCATTCGCCGCGCTCTGGCGTTCGTCACATCGGCCTACAGTTCCTACTCCGGATGCAGACAATACCGCGAGGATATTATCCGCGCGCAAAACGAAGTTGGCCCAGGCGCGCCCGAGATCGACAAGCTGCGCGCGTTCTTCAACCATCCCGGATTTGTTGATGCCGTTGAAGAACGGTTACGTGACGCGATCGCCCAAGTGCCAGAGCGCGCACGGAAGAATGTTCAGATCGTCTACACCGCACACAGCATTCCGCACTCGATGGCCAACACCAGCGACTACGTTCGCCAACTGGAAGAAGTGAGAAATCTCGTGTCTGCGAGGCTCGGCGTCACCAGCGACGCGCTCGTGTATCAGAGCCGCAGTGGCGCGCCAGGCCAGCCGTGGCTGGAACCCGACATTCTGGATTACCTGCGCGAGGTGAAGGCGCACGATCTGGCGAGCGCAGTCGTGCTCGCCCCGATCAGTTTTATTTCCGATCATATGGAAGTGCTGTACGACCTGGATATTGAGGCGCAGCAGCTTTGCGATTCACTCGGCCTTCCGATGGTGCGCGCGAAAACCGTCGGCGTGCATCCCAAATTCGTCGGAATGATTCGGGAACTGATTCTGGAACGCACGAAAGGAATGGAGCGGCGTACAGTTGGATCACTCGGACCGCGGCAGGATGTTTGCGCCGACAACTGCTGTCCAGCCCCGCAGCGGCCGATGCGACCGCTGGCTGCGAGTCCTCGCGGCGCATAGATTTGCGGTGAACTCACCAGCCAACTATCGATGCGATACGGGAACGTTAGCAGGCTCCGCGGGACGTTCATAGTCCGTGGCTTTGGGGCGACCTTCGACGAGACGCATGGTGTCGAGGATCGTCTTCACCACCGCCTGGTTGCCCACTGCCGTGTTGATCATCATGTGGTAGAGCGAACGCGTGGGCCAGTCGGCGTTGAAATAATGTTTCACGTACGCCATGCGCTCGCGATCGACGGAATCGACCTGCTCGATGGCGTCATCTTCGCTGTGGCCCTCCGCCATCACGCGCCGGATTTTCTCCGAGCGCGGAGCGTAGAGAAACACGTGGAAGGCAGCCGGATTCTCCCGCAGGAAATATGGAGCGCCGCGGCCCACCACCACCGCATTCCCTTCGCGCGCAATCTTGTCCATGGTCTCCTGCATCATTTGCATCATGCAGTCGGTATCGAACACCTGGCTGCCCAGAGCGCCGGAATTCCGCTCGTAACTTCCGCGCCAGAAACTTTTCGCGAGGCGGTGCAGTCGGCTGTCCATGCGCTCGTCACAGCGCCGCACCGTCGATTGATCGACGTTGGCGAGGCGGGCAATTTCTTCGGTGATCAGCTGGTCCCAAAGCTTCCAGCTCAGGTGGCCGGCCAGTTTCGCGGCAATCGCGGCGGCGCCGCAGCCGTACTCACGCTCGATGGTGACGAGACGAAACATCGCGTTGCCTAGTGTACTGCGATTCCGCCGCCCGGCTTGGATTTTTTCATCAGGAAGACCATGGGAACCATCGCCAGAATAGCAACACCCAGAAACCAGAAGCAATCGATGTAAGCCAGCATCGTTGCCTGCCGCTCCACCGTGCCCTGGACCAACGCATAAGCCTGCCGAGTCGCGCCGCTCGCACTGGCGCCGTGCGCGACCATAGCGCGTGATGCTCCTTGCACCGCGGATTGCAGCGCGGCGCTGCCCGCGGTCAGGTGACTGGCGAAATCGTTCAAGTGCTGTTGGGTGCGACGGTCTAACAGCGTGGTCACGATGGAAATTCCGACACTTCCGCCAATGTTGCGCGCCAGGTTCATGAGACCGGAAGCGGCATTATTCTTGTCTCGAGGAAGAAATGCGTAGGCAGCGGTATTGATGGGGACAAACAGAAATGCCATTCCGGCAGCCTGAATCACGCGCGCGGTGGCCAGCGAACGGAAATCCATCTGCAGATCAAAGCCCGTCATGTGGAACAGCGAGAACGCCAGCATGAGCAGACCAAACAAAAGCAGCCATCGCGGGGAATAGCGCGAAAGCAGATAGCCCACCAGCGGAAGTAGAAGAATGATGGTGAAACCGCCGGGCATCAGCGCCAGGCCCGCCTCCTCTGCGGTATAGCCGAGCAGGGTTTGCGAGAACAACGGGAGCAGCAACGTGCTGCCGAGCAGGGCAAAGCCCAGCATGAACATCAGCAAATTCGAGACGCCGAACGTTCGGTCGCGAAACAGGTGCAGATCGATGATGGGATCCTTGTGTCTCCACTCCCAGATCACCACAAAGATCAGCGCCGCGGCTGAGACGATGGCGAGCGTGACGATAAAGTTCGATTCGAACCAGTCGTCGCGCTGGCCTTTGTCGAGAACAATCTGCAGAGCTCCCAGGCCCAAGGCCACAAATCCCAGGCCCACGTAGTCGATGCGGGTTTCACTGAGCTTGCGGCGCTTGAAGTAAGGAGGATCCTGAATCAGGCGGGTGGTGAGCAGGATGGAAAGGATGCCGACAGGAATATTGATGAAGAAAATCCAGCGCCAGGTGAAGTTGTCGGTGATCCAACCGCCCAGGGTTGGCCCGATCGCCGGAGCCGTCACGACGGCCATGCCATACACCGCAAACGCCATGCCTCTTTTTGCGGGAGGAAAAGTGTCGGCGAGAATGGCCTGCTCGCTGGGCTGCAATCCGCCTCCACCAACACCCTGAAGAATGCGGCAGACAATCAGAGTAGCCAGGTTGGGGGCGAGTCCGCACAAGAAAGAGCTGACCGTGAACAGCGCGACGCAGCCCATGTAGAAATTCTTGCGGCCCATGATGGAAGAGAGCCAGCCACTCAGAGGCAGGATGATCGCGTTCGATACCAGATAGGAAGTCAGCACCCAGGTACTTTCGTCCTGGCCAGCAGAAAGACTTCCAGCGATGTGCGGCAGGGCGACGTTGGCGATGGAAGTGTCGAGCACTTCCATGAACGTGGCCAGGGTCACGGCCACGGCGATGATCCACGGATTGACCGCGGGACGCCAGGCCGCGGCCGGATCCATTGTGGCGGTGGCCGCGCTCATTTTCCGGTCCTCATTTTTTAATCCAGACCTTAGGCGTGACCGACATGCCGGGACGCAACTCGTGATTATTGTTGGCGCCCGGATCGAGCACGATTTTGACCGGGATGCGCTGCACGACTTTCACGTAATTTCCGGTGGCATTTTCCGGCGGCAGCAGGCTGAAGCGCGCGCCACTGGCTCCGGCGACGCTGTCGACCTTGCCCTCGTACGATTTGCCGTTGGCGTCGACATCGATGGTGACGCGCTGTCCGACTTGCATACGGCGAAGCTGGGTCTCTTTGAAGTCGGCAGTGATCCAAACGTCGTCGAGATTGATGATCTTCATCAACTCCTGACCGGGAGCGACATTCTGGCCGACTTCCACGGTGCGATTGCTGACAATGCCGTTCACGGGAGCGACGATCTTGGTGTACTGCAAGTTCAGCGCGGCCTGGTCGAGATCGGCTTTCTTGAGCTGGGCCGCGGCCAGAGCCTGTGCGGCCCGGGAGCGAATGATTTGCATTTGCCTCGGCGCGGTGTCGGCGAAGCTCTGGCTGGCCTGGGCTTGAACCAGTCTGCCTTGCGCCTGAGTGACCTGCTGCTGCGCCGCGTCGGCGGTGGCGCGCGCGGCTTCAACACCGGCCGCGCTGGCCTTGGCGGCGGCGATTGCCTGGTCGTACTGCTGCTGGGAAATTTCCTGCTTGTCGACCAACTGTTTGTAGCGAACCAGATCGTTCTGCGCCTTCACGTTGTTGGCTTCGGCTTCCTGCAACTGGGCCTTGGCGGCTTCGAATTGTTGCTTCGCGACTTGAATTCCTGCGCGCGCGCTGTTCACATCGGCTTCGGTAGAAGAAAGTTGGCTGGTGGTATTGACCGAGGTAATCGGAACGTTCACTCCGGCTGCAGCCGCCGCGGCCTGGGCATCTTCGAAGTCGGCTTTGGCGCGATCGTAGGCGACCTGATAGTCCGCCGGATCGATCTCTACCAGCACGGTTCCGGCTGGGACATATTGATTGTCTTGAACGTTGAGCTTGGTGACTTGACCGGTGATGCGGGCGCTGACGGAGTTCACGTGGCCATCGACCTGGGCGTCGTCAGTGGATTCGTAGCTGGTGAAATAACGATAGGCGAAAATTCCAGCGACCAGAAGAACGATGACAGCGATTACGACCGCGATCCGGAAACCGGAACTCTGGGTGCGCGAAGGGCGGGCGCGAAAATCTGCGTCGGTCGAGGGTAAGGGTTGGGTGCTGCTCGGCGGCTTCTCGACAGCGGCTCTCTCCGCGTTAGCCTGCTCGACGCTGGCAAGCGGCCTCTGTGTAGTTTGTTCCATACGTTATTGATTGCCTTTCAAGAATCGTTTGACGCCCTGTTCGGCGTCACCGATGGCGTGGGCCAGTTCGACCTTCGACAGATTATGGAAATAAAGACTTTGAATATAACTCTCGTGCGCGCTGGCGACGGCCTCCTGCGCCTGCACCACTTCGAGGTTGTCGGCCACTCCAGCAGTGAAGCGATCCTGCGATTGGGCGAGCGCCTGTTCGGCCAAGTCGACGGAACTGCGGGCGACCGCAACTTGCTCGGCCGCGGCGTTCAGATCGAGCAACGCGGTACGGACTTCGTAATCGATGCGGCCGCGGAGATCTCCCAGTTGAGCACGCGCCTGCTTCAGCTGCGCATCGGCTTCGAGCACATCGCTGTGCACCCGGTTGCCGGCGAAGATGGGGATGTTGATGCCTCCATTCACCTGCCAGGTGCCATTGGATTGGCTGGGGTTGACGCCGATGTCGCCGAGGTTGGCATTCACGTCGATGCTGGGATAGCGGCCGGCGCTGGCCGCGCTGCGCGACAATTCGGCAGCACGCACTTGCAGCAAAGCGGCGTGATAGTCGGCGCGTTCAGCGTAGGCGCGCTGAAGATAAGTGTCGAGCGGCAGCGGGGCTAATGCCTGATACGGCGCTTTTTCGGTGAGCACGAACTCCTGCCCTGGGGGCAGGCCGATGATGCGTGCAAGACTCAACTTCAGCTTGGCGAGATCGTTGCGGGCAACGATGAGTTGCTGCTGGCGGGTCTGCAGTTCGACCTGCGAGCGCAGGGCATCGATGGCGGGACTGAGTCCGGCTTTAAGCTGGTCCCCTGCTTTGTCGTAGAGGGCTTGAGCGCTCTTGACCTGGGCTTCGGTGGTTTCCACACGAGCGCCGGCGGCGATGGCCTGGAGATAGGAGTTGCCGACCGCCAGCACGACCACTTCGCGAGCGTCTTTATAAGTGAATTGCGCGGCCTTGAGGCTTTCGGAGGCAGCCCGCTCCTTCTCGATGTTCTTGTAATTAAAGATCGACTGGCTGAGGGACGCACGGGCATCAAAAAAGTTGAACGCGGGAGTGATGCGCGGGAGGTTCGTCGGAGTCGAACCCGGAGGGCTCAACAAGGGGAAGAGCTTGTTGAAGCCGATGGCCGCCAGGCTCTGCGTCTGCGCATTTTCCAACACGGTGGCGTTGAGGTTGGGAAGCAATTCGCTGAGTTCCTTCCAGCGCTCGCCGCGAGCCGTTTCGGTTTGATCGCTGGCCAGCAACAGGCCGAGATTATTGCGCAAACCGCGGTCGATCGCGTCGGTGTAGTCGATTTGCAGAACCTCGGACGTGGCTTTGCCTTCGGGAGCGCTTCCCAGAAATGGATTTTGCTGGCCCGGCAGGGTGACATTGGGGGTGGGTGAGGTTCCACCCGCAGCCTGAGCCAGCAGGCTCGGAGTGGCGAGCAGCGCCAGAATAAAACTGAAAAATGCGGTTCGGGAAGATGTCAATTTGAGTTTGAGTGGGCGACGCATGAATGGGCAGCGCATTCGCTGTAGCATAACTCGCCCGGTTTGATTCGTTTGCGAGGCTTGGAGATGCAAATGATTCTGCCTAAAGGCAGAGATTGCTCTCTATAAGCGCGCAGTGCGGGCTACAAGTTGACCCCTCCCGGCCGCCTTCTGAGCGGCGACTGCCGAAGTAGCCGACTACTCGACCGGTTGCGGCGCTAGAAACGAATGACCAGGCCACTCGATATGCGAAAGTTTGACTTGCTGCCGTAACTGAGACCATTGGTGCCGGACATGAAACCCAGCCAATCTGCGTCGAAAACACGGACGGCCAGGTGCTCTCCGACCTGCGCATCGACGCCGCCACCGGCGATAAGAGCCAAACCGCTGAAGGGCTCATTAGCGAAGTATTGCACCTGGGTCTTGTACCCGCCGGCCAGGAATTCCGCAAACGGCCTGACCTTTTGGGTAGGTGCCGAGAACGTGGGGCCGAACGTATACGTGTATAGGCTAGCCGGACCATTGCTGACCCCCAACTGAGTGCCGCCACTGCCGTAACTCCCGCTGAAATCCGCCTTCAGTCCTAGCCAATCCTTGAGGTTGTATCTCAAGGCGGCATCCCATCCGTTTCCCTTTGCTTTAGGTGGTTGACCGGCGAACCCATGTAGGACTTGAAAGGCAGTAAATTGGTAACCGCCGAATGCTTCCCATTTTTCCTGCGCCCTTAGAGGAAGACCGGCCAGCAAAATACAGCCGACTAAAACCAAGGGTCGAATCATCTAGGTCCTCACTCGCGACAAAACTTTTTCCTGTCGGAACCAGTCTGCGCAAACCCGCAGTCAATCGGGATTCAGTTTGTGCCAGAACACGCCCCACTAATTTACATCCAACGTAGTTCGCACACAACGCAATGGGCGAGTGACGGGCAACAGGAAGTCATCCTCTGGGTGATCTGAGTAATCGGGCAAGCGGCCTGGCGCTCAGCAACTACCGCACAACGCTCTTCGTGCTTTGACGGCGCCCTTAATCGGGTAACCCGACACGGCGCACTAATTGTTCAAAGCGCGGATCTTTACGCAATGGCTCGAATCTGCGTCCGGCCTTGATATAGGTGAGTTGAGGGTCGCGCTCCTCGTAAGCCTTTTCCAGCCAGGCGAAAGCCTCATTCGACTCACCCAATGCTCCGTACAGAATGGCAACCGAACCGGACGGAACCGCGCCTTGCTCGTGCAGCTTCTCCAGTTTTGCGAGTATTCCTCTTGCCTCATCTCGCTTGCCCACCACGGCATAGGCGAAACCCAGATCCAATTGAAGGTCCGTGTCCTCCGTTCCAGAGAGTTTTAGCGCGGTTTGAAACTCTCGAATGGCCTCCTCCTGCTTCCCGCTATGCAGATAAACCCAGCCCAGGGTTTGGTGAGCCGGTGCAAAGTGGCCATCCAGTTCCAAGGTTTCCTGTACTTGGCGCAACGCCTCATCGTAACGGCCGCCTGCGAGCAATCTTCCCGCCAGAGCGTTGTTGATGGGCAAAGACAATGGGTCGAGGTCCCGAGCACGCTTGGCCTCGGAGATTCCCTCATCGAATCGCCCTGTGTACGTCAGATAACCGGCGTACCAGTTGTGAGCCTGCGCGTCACCTGGGCTCAATTCTAAGGCCCGCTTGTATTCCCGCTCGGCGCTGGCCCAATCCCACTCATGGGTCTCCGCGATGAACGCCAGGGAGGCATGCGGTTCCGCTAAGGACTCATCCAGCTCGATCGCCTTTAACGCGGCTGTCTTCGCACGCGACAGAGCATCTTTCGATGGGAAACCGCCCCTGAATCCGAGCATTGCGTAGGCCTCCGCCAGGCCGCTATAGGCCGGGGCATAGCTTGGGTCGCTCGTGATCGCCTGCTGGAACGACGCGATACTTTTGTGGAGCGCATCCTCGGTTCGCTGGTTGAAGTAATAACGGCCCCTCAGGTAACTCTCGAAAGCCCCAGGATCGACCGGGGGCTTGGATGCCAGAAGCGCCCTGTCCTCCGGTGTGACATTCAGTTGGATCTGCTCAACAATATTCCGAGCGACTT
Source organism: Binatus sp. (SeqCode) (assembly GCA_035482825.1). GTDB lineage: Bacteria > Acidobacteriota > Terriglobia > Terriglobales > Acidobacteriaceae > Sulfotelmatobacter. The sequence continues at coordinate 30,204 of DATHQJ010000136.1, forward strand.
CCTCCTGCACTTGGAGAATGCTTTGGTATTCTCGCTGGTATTCTCCAGCCCAAATGTGTTTGTCGGTGGCGGCGCGAATCAATTGAGCGTGGACACGGACCTGATGTCCCTCTCGAACCAGAGACCCTTCCACAATCGCATCCACCCCGAGCATCTTCGCAATTTCGGGCACCGAGAGCTGGGTGTTCTTGAAGTGCATACTCGAGGTACGAGAGATAACCTGCAGTCCGTGAATTCTGGAAAGCCGTCCGATAAGCTCCTCGGTCATGCCGTCGGCGATATAGTCCTGCGACGGATCGCCACTCAAGTTCTGCAAGGGAAGCACTGCCAGGGATTTGATTTTGGGCAGGCTCGCCTCCCCTGCGCGGAGCCGTGCTATGACGTAGGCAAGCGTAAGCAAGGCGAGTACGGCCACCGCAGAGCTCAGAACCAGCCAGCGAAGTGCTCTCGGAGCTGCCGTCGGCCGGTCAACCTCTTTATTCGTAGGTGCTTCCGCAGCAGCTTCCTGCTGTTCCTCCTCCAATCGGAGTTTGCGGCTTTGCCGCCAAGCATCAAGCTCGGAACGCAGGGCGTAAACGGAGCCACGCTTGTCGTGCAGGTGGCGGTGAACAGGCATCCCCTCCCGCTTCTCCCAGCGCTGAACGGTTGTCACATCGCGGTTGAGGTATCCCGCGATTTCCTTCCACGAGTCCAGCGCGTCGTCTGAAGCGGACGTTCTCTCGGATGGCTGTATGCCAGGAAACGGTTCACTCATCGACTTCACCTGCCCCGCGAGGCAGGGTGCCTGATTGTAACCTTCGGGGTGATAACGGCAAAGGACGGCATTTGACTGCAGATGGCCATTTCCGCGTATCGCCGTTTGACCACACCGGCCAACATGCCCGATGGTGTCCGCGTACCGCAAACGTGAAATGACCAAAATGCACGCTCTGGGGTCATAAAGTTCGCGGGGAAGCTGGACATTCCAGAAGCTTTCGGCGACGCGGGCTCGAATCTCAACTGTGGAGGTCTCTTATGAAATGCAGGACTTTGTGCTCGGTGGTAAGCATGACTGCGGTTTTAGTGCTGGCTGTATCTAGCATCGCATTGGCGCAAGGTCCGCCGCCAGCAGTGCACTTGAGCGGGTTGATCAACGACTATTCGCCCGTGAGTGGAGTGAACGGCCCTTGGGAAATGAGGGGCGAGTGGTCGCTGGACTTGAGGGGGGACTCCGGCACGGCAACTTTTTCGGCGACCCTGAACATGACTCACAGCGACTATTGGGTAGTGTTGAATCCGGGCGCTGCTGACGATAACTCTGCCACGACCGGTCGGCACCCGCACGCTCACCACATCACCCTCGCGAATGCGACCGTTACGCCCATCACGACTGGCACTGGCGGTTTTGAAGTGAGCGGCCCGGTCTACGTTACGAACGATGGCAACCCGGCGCCGTTTATGAAAAATTGCACCTCACCCACCACACCCTGCACGTTGACGGTCGATATTACCGGGGGAACAATCGTCCAGCTCTCGAACATCACGTTGACATTCGGCGGTCCGACTACTGGGCCGACTGTCCATTTCGGAACGCAGGCGATCCACGGCGTCGTTCGCAAGACGAACTAGTCCGCTAAGACGACGCGCATCGTTTCTTAAGCCAGCGCCTGTTCCGTCGGTCGCGGCCAACCGGCGCGTAATCCTTCTGAAAAAAATCGCCTTCGAGTCCATGTGGACTGCACCCAAGGTTCAATGACTTCGGTACTTTGCCGGAGGTGACGGCCTTCAGTAAGCTGAAGATGCGCAGGGGAATGGACGAAATGCGGATAAGGGTCTTTCTGATCACGGTAGCACTGATGGCGCTCACCACCATTCTGACGACTGCGCAGAGCACCGCGCCGGCCGCCCCAGAGCGGAGGATCACCTCGCGCGTCGCCCCGAACTATCCTGAGCTGGCAAAGAAAATGCACATTCACGGCATGGTCCGGGTGGAAGCGGTAGTCCGGCCGAATGGCAGCGTGAAGTCTACGCGCGCGTTGGGGGGAAATCCGGTGCTGGTCGATGCCGCCCTCGAAGCGGTCGGGAAGTGGAAATTTGAGTCTGGGCCGAACGAGACGACCGAAGTGGTGCCACTTGCGTTCGAGGGTCAGTAAAGCTAGCCCCGAGAAGCCCCAAGCGCCAATCCTTCCGTCTTTCCCGGCAAAATCTTCTAGCGAGGCGTGAGCCGGGAATCTCATCCAAGTGGTCAATGACTGAACTAGTGGATGAAGGCGTCTGCCGCTCGCTGAGCATAGTCCCTGAGTACCGAACGTCCGGAACGTGACTAAGGTCATCTTGATAGACGGTGACCCTCGGTTCAATCTAGTTCAAGGAGTCATAATCTCTTAGGAACGGAAGAAGCGCATTGCATGAGTGCTGCAGCAGCAGGAACTGACTGGACGCGAATCCTTTCCGACCCGGACCTGGTCCGGCACGTCGGAAAGCTATTGCAGGCCTATCGCGAAGCCCCGGCGGAGCGGCGAGAAGAAGCTCTGCTGAAGGTGATGCGCGAGATCAAAGCCGGCAGTTCAACGGCTGTTACGTCCGGGCCCGTAGCTCCGCAACCACAGCCAGTTCCGACTCCTGCGTCGGCATCACCTCCATTTGAACCGGATTTGTTCAGTCCCAATTGGGGAAGCGATCGGCGACGACATCCGCGCATCAAGTGCTTTGTGGCGGTGGAGCTGCGTGTGGATGAAACGCCGACTCCGATTTGGGGCAATCTGTCGAACACCAGCGCCAGCGGGTGTCTGATTGAAACCGCGCAACCGGTCAAACCTGGGTCGAAAGTGGAAATCGGACTCTGGGTGCCGAACGGAAAGATCTGGGTCAAGGGCTTTGTGCTGAGCGGAGTAGTATCCCGCACCGGGCCGGCCAAAGGAGTGCGTGTTCATTTTGAAGGAATGGCACAGGAGGAACGCGAGAATCTAGGCCAATTCCTGAAGTTCGTGCAGGACACGACCCGAGGGACACAAACCGAGAATGGCTACTTCCAACTCCTGAAATAGGATTATCGGATTACGGGCCTCTGATTTTTGCCAGTTTTCTCATCACAGCACCATTTTTTTCACCTCACGTCAATCCACGTCTCCGCGGAAATTGATACACTTTCTGCGTATTGAACCCTTATCTATAATCCGAAACTCTAATTACTTGTAGGTCGCACGCGGATAGAAATCCGCGGCTGGAGGAGCAGAGTCGCATGGTAGCCAGCGAACAGGTTTTGGCCACGGGACAGCAACTGGACACTCTGTGCATCAACACGATTCGCACCCTGGCGATTGACGCGGTGCAGCAGGCGAACTCGGGCCATCCGGGCGCGCCCATGGGGCTGGCGCCCGTCACATATTGCCTGTGGCAGGATTTTCTGCGCTACGATCCCGCCGACCCGACCTGGCTCAATCGCGACCGTTTTGTGCTCTCCAACGGGCATGCGTCCATGTTGCTCTACGCCATGCTGTATCTGGCCGAGGTGCGCAGGGTCGACAAGGACGGCCAGGTTTTGAATGAACTGTCAGTACCGATGGAGGAGATCAAGCGCTTCCGTCAGTTGGGCAGTCGGACGCCGGGGCATCCTGAATCGCACCTTACTTCTGGAGTGGAAACTACGACTGGGCCGCTCGGCCAGGGCGTGGGCAACAGCGTCGGCATGGCTATCGCCAGCAAGTGGATGGCGGCCAACTTCAACCGGCCTGGCTTTGAAATCTTCGATTACAACGTCTACGCCATGTGTTCGGACGGCGACCTGATGGAAGGCATTGGCGGCGAAGCGGCTTCGCTCGCCGGACATTTGCGACTCTCCAATCTTTGCTGGATGTACGACCACAATCACATCACGCTCGACGGCCCGGCAAGCTGGTCCTACTCCGACGATGTGGCGACGCGCTTTATTGGATACGGCTGGAACGTGACCCGCGTGGCCGACGCTAACGATCTGGAAATGCTGGCACGGGCGTTTGAGACGTTCCACAAGACCACCGACCGGCCGACGCTGATTATTGTCGACAGCCACATCGGCTACGGATCGCCGCATAAACAGGACAGCAATGCCGCGCACGGCGAACCTTTGGGTGAGGAAGAAGTAAAGCTAACCAAGAAATTTTACGGCTGGCCGGAAGACGCGAAGTTTCTGGTGCCGGACGGCGTGCTGGAAAATTTCCGCTCGGGCATCGGCAAGCGCGGGCGCGAACTGCACGCGGATTGGTCGAAGCTGTTCGCGGAGTACTCGCAGAAATTTCCGGATCTGGCCGAGCAGCTGCGTTGCATGCAGCATCGCGAACTGCCTGCGGGATGGGACAAGAATCTTCCGACGTTTCCTGCCGATGCCAAAGGCGTTGCCACGCGCGAGAGTTCAGGTAAGGTGCTCAACATAGTGGCGCAGAATATTCCGTGGATGATTGGCGGCTCGGCCGACCTGGCCACGTCGAACAAGACCACGCTGAAGTTTGAAGGTGCGGGAGATTTTGAAGGCGGCGCCTACGCCGGGCGCAACCTGCATTTCGGCGTGCGCGAGCATGTCATGGGCGCCAGCGTGAATGGGATGATCGTGTCGGGCATTCGAGCCTTCGGCGCGACCTTTTTTAACTTCAGCGATTACATGCGGGCCAGCATCCGGCTGTCGGCGCTGATGGAGATTCCGTCGATTTTCATCTACACGCACGATTCCATCGGTGTTGGTGAGGACGGGCCGACGCATGAACCGATCGAGCAACTGGCGTCGCTGCGGGCCATGCCGAATCTGATTGTGCTGCGTCCCGGCGACGCGAATGAAGTGGTGGAGGCGTGGAAGATCATTGCGAAACTGCAGCATTCGCCCGTGGCGCTGGTGTTGACTCGACAGAATTTGCCGACGCTGGATCGCACGAAGTATGCGCCTGCCTCTGGCGTGGCCAAAGGGGCTTACATTTTGGCGGATGCTCCGGATGGAAAGCCGGAAGTCATTCTAATGGGCACGGGAAGCGAGTTGTCGCTCTGCGTGGATGCTTACGAGAAGCTGAAATCCGAGGGCGTGAAGGCGCGCGTCGTCAGCATGCCGTCGTTTGAAATCTTCGAGCAGCAGGATGCGGCTTACAAAGAGAGCGTTCTGCCGTCAGCCGTAACCGCGCGGGTTTCGGTGGAGATGGCGTCGACGTTCGGCTGGGGACGCTACACCGGCCTGAAGGGGCGGAACGTCGGCATGCACAGATTTGGAGCTTCGGCGCCGCTGAAGGATCTGCTGAAGTTTTTTGGGTTCACGGTGGACACTGTCGTGGCGGAAGCGCGTGCGGCCATGTCTGCCAACTGATGTCTGCCAAATAATGTCGGGAAAGTAATCGTAGAAATTTGTGGAGGTCAATCATGCAGCCGACCGGAATACTGGAAAATTCGAAGGCGACAACAAATCCGCTGAAAGAATTACTCAACTATGGTCAGTCGATGTGGCTGGATTACATCCGGCGCGATCTGTTTACCAGCGGGAAGCTGAAGCAGTTGATTCAGGACGACGGGCTGCGGGGAATGACGTCGAATCCCGCGATCTTCGAAAAGGCCATCGCCGAGAGTTCGCTGTATGACGACATTCTGAAGTCTCTCGCCGCTCGAAGAGATCTCGACACGATCGCGCGCTTTGAACAGATTGCCATCCGCGACATTCAGGATGCGGCCGATGTGCTGCGCCCAGTGTACGACGAATCCAACGCTCGCGATGGTTATGTCAGCCTGGAAGTTTCCCCATATCTGGCGCACAAAACACCGGAGACAATCGACGAGGCGCGCCGTCTTTGGAAGGCCGTGCAGCGCGAGAACGTCATGATTAAAGTTCCGGGCACGCCGGAAGGGCTGCCGGCGATCCGGCAACTGATCGGCGAAGGCATCAACATCAATATCACGCTGCTGTTCGCGCAGGAAGTGTATGAAAAAGTTGCGGACGCCTATATCGCAGGACTTGAAGACCTGGCTTCAAAGGGCGGCAACTTAAAAAAGATGGCGAGCGTGGCCAGCTTTTTTATCAGCCGCATCGACACCCTGATCGATTCCCTGCTCAGCGACAAACTCAAAGCAACCAGCGACGCGAATCAGCAAGCCTTGCTGAAGAGCCTGCTGGGAAAAGTTGCGATTGCCAACGGCAAGCTCACGTATCAGAGCTACCAGCATATTTTCAGCGGCCCGCGCTGGCAGGCGCTGGCAGCCAAAGGCGCCCAGACCCAACGCGTACTGTGGGCGAGCACGAGCACGAAAAATCCCAACTATCGTGACGTGATCTATGTGGAAGAACTGATCGGGCGCGACACCGTCAATACCATGCCGCCGGCAACCATCGATGCGTTCCGCGATCATGGACGGCTGCGCAATGCGCTCACGGAAGATGTACCCGGAGCAGCCACCGTGATGCAGAATCTGGCGCGTGCCGGCATCTCGATGAAAGAAGTTACCGACAAGCTCACGGCGGACGGCGTCAAATTATTCGCCGACGCTTTTGACAAGCTGCTGGCCGCGGTCGCGAAGAGCACGCAAGCCAAAACCACCTAGCAAGAAGAAAAAAAAGGATCGACTGTGAACGGATTGAAAACTTCCCTGCCGGAATCACTGGCTGCGACGGTGAAAGCGACGACTGCCGAATGGCAAGCGGGCGGCAAGATGCAGCGTTTGTGGCAGCGCGATGCCAAGCTCTGGACCGGCACTGACGAAGGCGCATGGCTGGGATGGCTCGACATTGTCGACGAGCAGATTGCTCAGCACGACCAACTGGCGAAGCTTGCGAAGGAAGTGCAGGCCCGCGGGTTCCAGCACGTGCTGCTGCTGGGGATGGGCGGATCGAGCCTGTGTCCGGAAGTTCTTCGCATGACGTTTGGCCGGATCACGCACTTCCCCACCCTTCACGTGCTCGATTCAACTGATCCTGCGCAGGTGAAGGCGTTCGAGCATCAGATCGATATTCCGAAGACGCTCTTTATAGTTTCCAGCAAGTCGGGCAGCACGCTCGAACCCAACATTTTCAAACAATATTTTTTTGAGCGCACCAAGCAGGCTGTGGGCGCGGTGAAGGTCGGCAGCCACTTCATCGCGATCACCGATCCGGGATCGAAGATGCAGCAAGTGGCGGAGGCGGATCGTTTCCTGCACGTCTTTTTCGGGCGTCCGTCAATCGGTGGGCGCTACTCGGCGCTGTCGAACTTCGGCATGGTGCCGGCGGCGGTGATGGGATTGGATACCAAGAGGTTTCTTGCCGGCGCGGCGAAGATGGTGAGCGCCTGCGGAGCAGGCGTGCCGGTGGAAGAAAATCCCGGCGCTGCGCTCGGCATCATTCTCGGGGCGGCCGCGAACGCAGGGCGCGACAAGGTTACGATCGTTGCTTCTCCGGGCATTTCCGATCTCGGTGCGTGGCTGGAACAGTTGCTCGCCGAATCGACGGGAAAAGTTGGTAAAGGCATTATCCCGGTTGGGCACGAGAATCTGACGACGCCTGATCTTTATGGCAACGACCGCGTATTCGTTTACGTGCGGCTGGAGTCGGGACCCGACGCCGATCAGGACGCGAAAGTCGCGGCCATCGAGAAGGCGGGACATCCGGTGGTGCGCATCGCGATGGCGGATATTTACGAACTGGGCGCGGAGTTTTTCCGCTGGGAAATTGCCACGGCAGTCGCGGGCTCGATCATCGGGATCAACGCCTTCAACCAGCCCGATGTTGAAGCCAGCAAGATCGCGACGCGCGAGTTGACGTCCGCGTATGAGAAAACGGGCTCGCTGCCGGCGGAGAAACCGGTATTGGAGGATTCGGGCATCAAATTGTTCACCGACGAGAAAAATGCAGCGGAACTGGCGAAGGCTGCCGGCAGCGATAAGTCCCTTGTGGGATATCTCAAGGCGCACTTGTCGCGCATTAAGGCGGGCGATTACTTCGCCGTGCTCGGCTACATCCAGATGAACGCCGAACACGAGCAAGCCCTGCAGGCTTTGCGGCTTCTGGTGCGCGACAAGAAGCGCGTGGCGACCGTTCTGGGATTTGGTCCACGATTTCTGCACTCGACTGGGCAGGCGTATAAGGGCGGGCCGAACTCGGGAGTGTTTCTGCAGATCACTTGCGATGATTCGGTGGAACTGCCGGTGCCGGGACAGAAATATACGTTTGGAATCGTGAAGGCGGCGCAGGCGCGCGGCGATTTTCAAGTGCTGGCAGATCGCGGACGCAGGGCGCTGCGGGTGCATTTGGGCAGCAATCTGAAGGCGGGGTTGGCTGCGCTGCAGGCCGCGGTTCAGACAGCGATCTGACATTTTTCTTGAGCACGAATGCGAGGGCGGGACGCCCTCGCGACAGCCGGCGGGGACGCCGGCGCTACTTTAGGAGCAACGTACATGCAAATGGGAATGGTGGGGTTGGGGCGCATGGGCGCGAATATGACGCGGCGGCTGATGCGCGGCGGACATTCGCTGGTAGTTTCTGATCTCAGCGCCGATGCGGTGAAGCAGTTGGCGGGTGAGGGCGCGGGCGGGTCGTCTTCGCTCGAAGACCTTATTGCCAAGCTCACTCCGCCGCGCGCTGTCTGGATCATGGTTCCCGCGGGCGGTCCCACCGAAAATACGGTGCAGACACTCGCGCAGCACATGCAGGCCGGGGACGCGATCATCGACGGCGGCAATTCTTATTTCAAAGATGACGTCCGGCGGGCGAATGAACTCAAGGGCAAAGGGATTCACTACATCGACGTCGGAACCAGTGGCGGCGTGTGGGGACTCGATCGCGGGTACTGCATGATGATTGGCGGTCCGGATGAAGCGGTCGAGCGGCTCGATCCGATTTTCAAAACGCTGGCGCCCGGCATCGGCGATATTCCGCGAACTCCCGGCAGAGAAAAACTCGGCGGCAGCGCGGAAGAGGGTTATATCCACTGCGGTCCGTCGGGGTCAGGGCATTTTGTGAAGATGGTGCACAACGGCATTGAGTACGGCATTATGCAGGCTTATGCCGAGGGCTTCGATATCTTCAAGAACGCGACCAGCAAAGAATTGCCGGCCGATATTCGCTACGCCCTGAACCTGCCGGACATTGCCGAAGTGTGGCGACGTGGCAGCGTAGTCAGTTCCTGGCTGCTCGATCTGACGGCGATGGCGCTCACGGAAAATCCGACGCTCTCGGAATACGAAGGTTACGTGCAGGATTCCGGCGAAGGCCGCTGGACCATTCAGGCGGCACTCGATGAAGCGGTGCCGGCCGACGTTTTGACCGCGGCGTTGTATGTCCGTTTCCGTTCACGGCAGCAACATACGTTTGCGGAAAAAATGCTTTCCGCGATGCGGCAGAAATTCGGCGGACACATTGAGCAGGGCGCAACGAAACCGGCGAAAGCACGAAAGAGCGCGCCGCCATCCACCAAGAAATCGCTGACGCCGCAGCGCGGGCGGAGAAAGAGTTCCAGCGTGCGCTGAAGCGGTTTGCGCATGCGTGGTTAACCTGAGCATGGTTAACCAAGGTTAACGATTCCAGAGGGCTTATTGATGGCTGAAATAGCGGAACCAACTCCAACCTCCACGCCAGCGCCGCCGCGCATCGGCAAGCTGGGCGATCCTTGCGTGATGGTGATCTTCGGCGCGGCCGGCGATCTTACTGGGCGCATGCTGATTCCGGCACTCTACAACCTGGCGCGGGCCGGGCTGCTCTCGCGCGAATTCGCGGTGGTGGGAGTGGCGCGCAGCCAGTTTTCCAGCGATGAATTCCGCAAGAAAGTTCATGACGCGGTGAAGGCGTATTGCGGCGAGTGTGTGGAAGACGATTTGTGGGAGTGGTTCATGCGCCGCTTCTACTATTTTGCGGGAGATTTCGGCGACGATAAGGTGTATCCGCAGCTCAAGGAATTTCTCAACAAAGTGGATCAGGATCACTCGGCGCACCAGAACTTTTTCTATTACCTCGCCACCGCGCCCAGTTTTTTCGGCCCGATCGTGCAAAAACTTTCCGCCGCGGGCTTGATGGACCAGGCCAACAGCCACTGGCGGCGGGTGGTCATCGAAAAGCCGTTCGGGCACGACCTGGAATCGGCCAAGGCACTGAACCAGCAACTGCTCAAGGTAGTCGACGAAAAGCAGATCTACCGCATCGATCATTATCTCGGCAAAGAGACCGTGCAGAACATTATGGCGTTCCGCTTCGCCAACGGAATTTTTGAGCCGGTGTGGAACCGCCGCTATATCGACCACGTGCAGATTTCTGTCGCAGAAACTGTCGGCGTAGAAGGGCGCGGCAGTTATTTCGACGGCGCCGGATCGCTGCGCGACATGGTGCCGAACCACATCATGCAACTCATCAGTCTCACCGCGATGGAGCCGCCGATTTCGTTTGACGCCAACGCGGTACGCGATGAGCAAGCCAAGATTCTGCACGCCATCCAGCCCATGAGTGACGAAGACGTGCTGAGCCGCAGCGTGCGCGGCCAGTACGGCGACGGAACCGAAGACGGCAATCGGGTGGCAGCCTATCGCTCTGAGCCCGATGTTCCATCCGATTCGCGCACCGAAACCTTCGTCGCTATGAAATTGCAGATCGACAACTGGCGCTGGGCGGACGTTCCCTTCTACCTGCGCACGGGAAAACGGATGCCGGTGCGCAACACCCATATCGTGATACAGTTTCGGCGGGCGCCCTTCGTGCTGTTCCGCGACACGCCGGTCGAACATCTCATGCCGAATCAACTGGTGCTGCACATTCAACCCGAGGAAGGAATCTCGCTGCAATTCGCGGCCAAGGTTCCGGGGCCGGTCATGCGCCTGGGCACGGTCGACATGAATTTCGAATATCAGGAATACTTCGGCAAGCAGCCCTCGACGGGCTACGAACGGCTGCTGCATGACTGCATGATCGGCGATCAGACGCTGTTTCAACGTGCCGACATGGTGGAAGCCGGCTGGTCGGTGGTCAACCCGGTGCTCGATCTGTGGAAGGCGCTGCCGCCACGGAATTTCCCCAACTATGCGTCCGGCACCTGGGGACCGAAGGAGGCCGACGAACTACTGGAACGCGACGGCCGCCGCTGGAGGAATTTCGAGAAATGATTCTGGCCGGCGATATTGGTGGCACCAACGCTAGGCTGGCTTATTTTCAACCCCAGAACGGGCACTTGCGACTGGTGTCGGAGCGCACCTTCCCCAGCCGCGAGCACAGCGAACTGGGCGAAATTGTGAACGAGTTTCTTGACGCCACCGGCACTCGTCCGGAAGCTGCGTGTTTCGGCATTGCGGGTCCGGTGCGTAATGGCCGCGTAGAAACTTCGAATCTGCCCTGGGTGATCGAGCAATCGCGGCTGGCGAAACAGATTCATCTGCCTGAAACGCTGCTCATCAACGATCTGGAAGCCACTGCCTGGGGCATCGGCGCACTGGCCGCCGGAGACCTGGTTCCGTTAAATCGCGTGAATGGACCCGCGGTGGGCAACCAGGGAGTGATCGCGCCGGGAACGGGACTGGGCGAAGCCGGGCTTTTCTGGGACGGATGCCGGCACCATGTTTTTGCCTGCGAAGGCGGGCACACCGATTTTGGTCCGCAGGGAGATTTGCAGATCGAACTGGTGCGCTTCCTGCAGGCGCGTTTCGGACATGTCAGCTACGAGCGCATTCTTTCCGGCCCGGGCCTGGTGAATGTCTACGAATTTCTGCGCGACGATCAGGGCGGCAAGGAATCCGCGGAGTTTGCCGCTTCGCTCAAGACCGGCGATCCGGCCGCGATAATTTCGGGCGCTGCGCTCACGGGAACGCATCCGCTGGCGGAGAAGGCGCTGGATCTGTGGATCTCGGTCTACGGCGCAGAGGCCGCCAATCTGGCTTTGAAGGTAATGGCCACGGGAGGCTTGTTTCTGGCCGGCGGTATCACCCCCAAGATTCTTGCCAAGCTGAAAGGGCCGCTGTTCATGCAGGCTTTTCTGGCCAAGGGCCGGCTGCGGCCGCTGGTGGAGTCGATCCCGGTGCAGGTCGTGACCAACGAAAAAGCTGGACTGCTGGGAGCGGCGCGGTGCGCCGCGGTTCGCGGCAGCAAGACTTGCGCCCTGGCAACCGAGTAGGGACAACCGAATAAGACAAACCGAGTAAGAGTAGAAGCCCGTGAGTTCTTCCCTGGAAATTCGGACCCTGACTACTCCGCAGGAGTTATTCGCAGCGGCGGCCGAGGAAGTCGTGCGTGCCGGTACGGAAGCCGTGACCCAGCGCGGGCGATTCACGATTGCGCTTTCTGGAGGATCGACCCCCAAAAGCCTGTTCCATCTGTTGGCCACCAATGCCCGCACCGTTCTGCCCTGGGATCGCATGTTTTTCTTCTGGGGCGATGAGCGGCACGTGCCTCCCACCGATCCCGACAGCAACTACAAAATGGCGGAAGAGACCATGCTGTCCAAGATTCCAGTGGCGGCGGGAAACGTGTTCCGGATTGCGGCGGAGAATCCCGACGCCGCAGCCGCGGCCGAAGCCTACGAAAAAACTCTGCAGAAGTTTTTTGCGCTCGGGCCGGGACAGTTCCCGCGCTTCGATCTAATCCTACTCGGCATGGGACCCGATGGTCACACGGCTTCGCTGTTTCCCGGCTCTGCTGGGCTGCAGGAAAAATCGCGGCTCGTCATCGCCAACTGGGTCGAGAAATTCAAAACCAGCCGCCTTACCTTCACTCTTCCGGTACTGAACGCGGCAGCCTGCCTGGCGTTTCTGGTTAGCGGGACGGATAAAGCTCCGGCCCTGCATCAAGTGCTCGAAGGCGATGCTCCGGGCGAGCAGTATCCCGCCAAGCTAATCCGTCCTGTCGATGGAAAATTGATCTGGCTGATCGACCGGGCGGCGGCGAGCGAACTCACGGGTGGGCACTGAACGGCGAAGGAGTGCGGCTCTGTCCTAGGGCGACCAGATCACGACCACCGCGTTGTAAACCATATGGAGGACCACCGCCGGTGCAAGCCGCCCGGTTTTCTTAAACAAGAGGGCGTTGGCAACTCCTAGCAGCCCAACCGGCAGCCACGAAAATGGATTGTGATAGATGGCGAAAAAGGCGGCGCTGCCAATTACCGCGCGCCAGCCGCCCCATTCGCGATCTAAAGCGCGGAAGAGAAGCCCGCGAAAAAGGTACTCTTCCGCGAACGGCGCGAAGGCTACCGCCATGACGGCGTAGGAGATTTTCAAGTTCGGAACTTTCGCCAGCTCCTCCTGTGACTCGCGCATCATCTCAGCGGTCGCCGGGAGATGCTGTAAGACCGCGAGGTAGCCGTGCGCGAACAAGCCCAACACCACTCCGCCAGCCCCGCCTAACAGCAGCAAGCGGAGGAAATTGATTTTCCCAGACCCATCGCCGCGCCCCCAGTCGCCGCGCCACCAGGACTCCGATTTCTCCTCGGCGGCAGAGGCCGGCGGCCAAAGGCAGACGTCTCGCAATGAAACGCCGCGCCCGCCCAGAAAATCGTGTACGCCGAAGGAAACGATCACTGCGCAAATGCCATAGCTGACGGCCTGCGCCACGGCGATGTTTTCCCGCCCGGCCAATCCCAGGATGATGCCGGTCACCACGGCTCCCCCTTCCACCAAGATGCTGATCGAGATCATGGCGTGCATCAGCGTGGGCGGAGGCGGAAGTTTCTCGGACCAGGGATCATAGAGATATGGCAGTCGGGCCCGGAAGTTTTGCCACATGGCCGCGGCGGTCAGATAAGAGTAGACAATTCCCATGATGGCGATGTGCCATTGCTGCGTGAGAATTCCAATGGCAAACGTCAGCATGCCCAACTGGGCTGCCCAGCGGCGAGTCCAGGGAATCTTCTCTCGCTCTCCCGAGGGCGAGGTTATAGATACCAGGGTGACAGTTTTTTCGGCCATGCTGCGGCCGAAAACAAACCAGCCAATTCCCACCAGCGCGATTTTCCAGATGCTGGCGGGAAAAAGATACGCGGCATAGCACAGTATTAACGCCACCATGCCCGACGAGATCATCGACCACAGCCAAGCCTTGGCCTTCAGTAAACTTTCCAGGCCCCGCGGCCACGTCAAGGCTATCCACAGCGCAGTTCCCTCCGACGAAAGCGATTTCGGACCAAGGATCCAAAGAAAATAGGTGCCAAATAGAATGCCTACGCCGCAGAGGTAATTCCACGCCTCCTGGGCATGGCTGAGGAACATGCGCAGGTTGAAAACCTGAAGAGCCGCCACCGTGACCGGGATCAGGATGGTCTGGACAATGGCGCTGCGGTCGCGGATGAACCACAAAAATTCCTTGCGATAGAGCGGTTCCCTGCCGAATCGTGGTACGCCTTTTCGCGATGCCGAAGGACCGGAATCAGCAGCAAAGTTTCCGCTGAGGCCTTGTTCCGTGCCCCACACGCTGAACCAGATCGATCCCGCAACCGTGAAGCCGGCGAAGAACCCGCAGGTCAGCACTCCCCAGAAAAACGAAAACGAGCCGTCTGCCTGCCCGCCCAGGAACAACCTCAGCCAGGGCCACGGAACAACCGTGAGGAAATGAAGAAGCTTTGCGATCGTCCCGATTGCTTGCTGGAAAATGAAGGCGCCCACGATGAACAGCATCATGGACGCGTACCCCAGCCAGCCCATCATCCCGATCATCGCGCCGCGAGAGCGCGGCGGAAAACGAAGAATCACTCCGATCTCCAGAGCCTTGCCCAGGCACGCTGCCGCGATTGTGACCGGTACGCCGACGAGCAGAGCTGCGAGCATGCCTTCACCCGGGCCGTAGACGAAGCCGTAGAGGAATCCCGCGAATAGCGGGCCGCTCCAATAAATTGGATTGGCAGCCATGGGAGAAATCATCTCCGCCAGAAAAACCGCCCCCGGCGGCACCGGGTGGCTCAACAACCACTCCCACATGGGATGCCGGCGGCGCTGCAGGTCCAGTTCCAGTCCCTCGCCCTGAAAGACCAGCATCGCCGCCCACCAGAAGAGAACGACGGAACCCAGCATGGCTGCGAGGGAATTTATTTTTGCACTCCCATTCCACAGGCTTGAGAGTTGATCTTTCGTCATCAGGTCGCGAGCGCCATGGTCACGGACCGTGGCGCGGAGTCTTTCTTCAATCTCGGCTTTCGAGCCGCCATACTTCTCGGAAATGTTGTCGGCTTCGATCGAATAGTTGGTCGCGGGAATCAATTCATCCGGCGGGGTTGAGAACTCCGTCGAGTTTTTCTGAGCCAGCTCAACGTTATCCCGGAAGCCCCGGCTGACGATGATCTTCCCCAGCTGCTCGGCCTGAATGCGCTCACCGGAGTCGACGGCAATCCGCACAACAAACGCTGCGCCCCCATTCAAAAAGGCCATGAAGAGCACGGCCATGGAAAAACCGAGCCCGCCCCAATCGGTTGCCTTCCCGGCAGAGCGTTGGCTCAACAACTGTTGCTGTCGGGTTCGCCGGCTCGCGGCTCGCGTGCGAGTCACTCCGAGAAGCAGGCGAACCGTGGTCCAAAAACTGGGAGGGCTGGGAAGCTCGCTCTTCATGACTGGGGCGGCCGGGCGGTTAACTTTAGAAAAACGTCCTCGAGACTGGTTTGCCCGTACGCTGACAGAAGTTCATCGAGAGAACCTTTCGCGACGACCGTGCCTTCGTTGATGATCACAGCGTGAGAGCAGAGTTTGGTTACGTGGTCCATCAGGTGAGTCGAGAATAGAACGGTGGTCCCCTGGCGGGCGGTTTCGAAGATGAGATCGTAGAACAGATGCGTCGATTCGACGTCAAGCCCGTTGGTGGGTTCATCCAGAACCAGCAGCTTGGGCTCATGCAGCATGGCCAGGAGCAGGCCAAGCTTCTTCTTCATGCCGCGCGAGTAGTCTTCGGCGTAATTGTTGATGTCGTCGGCCAGCCGGAGCCGTGCGATCAGGGGCGCGATTCGATGCATGGTTGCGCTCACATCCAGGCCGTGCATTGCGGCGCTCAGTTCGAGCACTTCCCGGCCCGACAGGTAGGAATAGAACACCGGTTCGTCCGGGAGAAATCCGATGAGCCGCTTGACTTCCACGCGCTCTTCAAACGCATCGCGGCCATCGATGAGCAGTTTGCCCTCAGTTCCCTTGAGAATCCCCATGAGCAGCCGGAACAGGGTTGTCTTGCCCGCCCCGTTAGGTCCCAGCAAGCCACAGATTTGTGACGAGGGGACCGAGAAGGTTACGTTCTTGAGCGCGACTTTATACCCGAAGGACTTAGTAACGCGGTCGATTTCTACCAGGGCGGAAGATTGCTGAGTATCGTCCCCGGAAAGAGGAGCGCCTGTTCTGGCCTCGATCTCGATGTCATGGTCGGGCATGGTGGGGCACAGACCGCAAATAGAAATTCCTGGTTAGTCCGCTTGAGCATACGACAAAACTTTCAAATCGAGAAAGGGAAGAAAACTGCAGAGGGTTATCCGGCCAACTGATTAAAGGCGTGAGTTTTGAGTGAGCCGCAGCTCATTGCAAAGCCCAAACCTTCACCCGCGCCAGTCGCCGATTTCTTTCAATCCTTTGCCGCGGGCGTGTTCGAAGAGGCGGACGCGGTGGCGGGAGTGTTCGAATTCGTGGATGTCGGCCCAGACTTCGGCCTGCCAGCCTTTTTCGTGGGCGGAGGATTCGCCGCAGGTGGCGCAGCGGGTGTGGAGCGTAATTGGAATGGACTCGACGCCGACCGGGACGGCGCCGGGGAGTTCGACGAAGATGCAGCGGACTTCCTGAATCTCCTCGTCCTCGCCGAGCAGATGCTCGTAACGCAGCAGGTAGCCGAAACCGAGCTTCTTGGCCTCCGACTCAGCCTGTTCACGGGTGTGAAAAGGGCCGTACTCCGCCCGCAGTTGCTCGGTGGAGTCACATGCCATCCAGAAAATCTCTTTGTAGGCCATTGCAGTTTCGCCCTGGGTTGCGAAGGCTGGGTTACGAAAGCTGGGCTGCGAAGCCGGCTCGTGGCTGCGATTGAGCCTGCTCTAGCAGATTACTTCCCTCATCGCAATTC
>DATHQJ010000137.1:0-11770 GCA_035482825.1 Binatus sp. (SeqCode)
GATCTATCACGAACAAATATTTCCCGGTGCAACGGCGCACACAAACGCCGGACGAGTGGATGTGTTTCGCACCTGGCTCTGGCCCCTGCCCAACCGCAAGGCGCACGAGCGCATGCGCAACTACGCTTCGTTCTGTATCTCGGCCGTGCTGCGTGGCATGTTTATCCCGCGTCCCGACGTGATCATTGCGTCCTCGCCGCAACTGCTGGTGGGATTGTCCGGATGGTGGATTGCCTTCGCCCGGCAAGTGCCGTTCGTTTTCGAAGTGCGCGACCTCTGGCCGGAATCGCTGGTCGCGGTCGGAGTTGGCAATGAATACTCCCTGTTGCACCGTGCCCTGGGCGTGATCGCGAAGTTCCTCTACACACGATCCGACCGCATCGTCGTCGTCACTCCAGCCTTCCAGCAACATTTGATGCAGCACTGGAGCGTTCCCGCCGAGAAAATTGACGTGGTCGAAAACGGCGTCGAGGCCGACCTGTTTGCGCCTGCCCCATCCGCGGCCAACCTCGCATTGCGGAAAGAACTTGGAGCGGAAGGGAAGTTCCTGATCTGCTACATCGGCACCATGGGAATGGCGCACGGCCTCGAAACTCTGCTGGACTCCGCCGCTCAACTGCAGCGGAGGAATTCGAACGCGCAGTTCCTGCTGGTGGGCGAAGGCGCCGAAAAAGCGCGCATCAAATCCCAGGCGCAATCCCTCGGATTAGCCAACCTGTGCTTTCTCGACCAGCAGCCCCGCGAGAAAATTCCAGCCTTCATCTCTGCTTCCGATGCTTGCCTGGTTCTTCTGAAAAAGACTGACGTCTTCAAGACCGTCATTCCCACCAAGATGCTGGAGTTCATGTCCTGCGCCCGGCCGGTGATTCTGGGGGTTGACGGTCAGGCGCGGCAGATTATCGAAGAGTCCGGCGCCGGGCTCGCGATCCCTCCGGAAAACGCCGATGCGCTGGTAGACGCGATCCAACAGCTATCCGCCGATCGCGAGCTCGGCACCGCAATGGGGCAGAAGGGAAGAGCGTACATTCAGCAGAATCTCTCGCGTGGCCGGACGGCCGGAAAATATATCGACGTGCTTCAACACCTTCTACGCAAGCCGCAATCCGGCTGAAGTCCAGAGCTGACAGTTCGACTGTCGATTACGGATGTACGGCGTAAATCGAAACCGCCGTGGCCATGGCCATGGCAGCTTCGAAAGTCCGGTCGGCGGCAATTTTTCCTGCGCTGACTGGAACGAAGAGAATGTCGTCTGCCTGCAAGGTCACATCGGGGGACTTGGCTTCCAGCATCTGCTTGATGTGGACTGGAGTCTCGGTCATGCCGCTGGGGCCCTTGCGAATAATTCGCGCCCCGCCCATTTTTGCAGTACGGTTCGTGCCGCCAGCCAGGGCCAGAGCCTGCAACACGGTTAGCGTCCCGTTGTCCACCAACAAACCGCTGGGACGGCCCACGTCCCCCACCACGTAGATGATGGGCGCGCGCGGGATCGTGATGGTATCGCCGGGCAGGATGTCGATATTGCCGCTCAGATCATCGGCCAAGTTCCGGGGAAGGTCGATGCGTATCGGTTCCGGCAGATTCCGCCGGATGACCGCAATCTTGCGCGAGGCGGCTGCCGTAAACCCACCTGCCTCGGAGATGACCTCGTAGAGTTTGTGGTCCGCGACATCGGGGTAGATGCCGGCTTTCAACACTTCTCCCAGTATGGTGACGCCTTGAGACGCGGCCTCGTCTACAAAGATGGTTACGTGCGGATTGCGGACGAATCCCCCATCCGCCAGCCGCTTCTCGATCAGCGACTGCGCTTCCTCCTGCGTCAAGCCGTCCACATGGACGTAGTCGATGAGCGGCAGGTAAACGTCGCCAGAATTGCTGACTCGTACTTTGCTCGTCAACTCAGGTACGTTGTACACATTGACTTCAATCAGATCGGCCGGGCCCAGCATCACCATCCCCGACAGGTCGGCTGAGTCCTTTGCGGTATCGGGAGTTTTCGCCGCCGGTGTTCCAGTCACTGTTCCAGGCGTTGTTCCGGACGCTGTTCCGGACGCTGTTCCCGATGCACTCACCGCTGCCTGCGCCGGTGTTATAGCCGGTGGAAGCGCAGCAGGAGTCTCCGTCTGGGAACTGCTTTGAGGACTGTTGGCCGGTTGTTGGGCGGCCGCGACGCCCATTATCACAAAGAATACTGCGAGCATCTGGAACAAAACGCGGCATGAGCGAGTGCAACCCGAACTGCCCGACTCCATCAGAGGACCCCTGAAGTAATCACTGAGAATTTGACAGCAGTTTAGCACAGCTCGGCCCGTTCCAAGCCCGCTATCCGCAAGGCTTCCGATTAGTTTTCCACAGGTTTTTTCCGCGGGGCCGATTGAAAGTCCCATTCTGATACTGCTACAGTCTGAGCACCCACTAACGTCAGCCGGAATCTGTTTACGAACTGTTAACCGCGGGTCATTGTTGCGATACTTCTTGTTGCCATAATTTTCGGCGTGGAGCGGGCGTGCTTGCTTGCGCATGTTTGCTTCCTGAAGGTGACATAGTTGACGGGCATTTTCCTTGTAACGTTTGTTGTAGCGCTGCTGTCAGCCTTCATTCTGACGCGGTATGTTCGCGATTTCGCCAACGCCCACGGCTGGGTCGCGGTTCCCACCCAGGGACGTCACCTGCATTCCTCTCCTCTGCCGCGTCTGGGCGGCGTGGCCATTTTTCTTTCCTTCTCCGTTTGCATGGCCATGGCTTCGGTGTGGGCACTTCAGAGTCCCCGCCTGCACTCCGTGTTTTCCTTGAAGGCGCTACTCACGATTCTGGCTCCAGCCTCGCTGGTCTTTCTATTGGGGGTGTACGACGACCTCCGCGGTGTTGGTCCCTATTTCAAGTTCTCGGTGCAGGGCATTGCCGCAACCATGCTCTTCATCGGCGGTCTGCGCATCGTCAACATCCCAGTGCTGTTCGGCGACATCAAACTGCCCTGGTTCGTGGGATGGGCGGTTACCGTCATCTGGGTGCTCGCCATCACCAACGCATTTAACCTGATTGATGGTCTTGATGGCTTGGCTGCGGGTTCAGCCTTGTTCTCGACTCTGGTCGCGTTTGTGGTGGCCCTTCTGTCCGGGGCCTCCCTGGTCACCGTGATGAGCATCGCTCTGGCCGGCGCGATTCTTGGCTTTCTGCGTTTCAACTTCAATCCAGCGACCATTTTCCTGGGTGACTCCGGCAGCCTTTTCATCGGTTTCCTGCTCAGTGCACTGGCGCTCAAGGGAGCTCAAAAGGCTCCGACGATTGTTGCTGTCGCCATCCCGGTCGTCTCCTTCGGCTTGCCGATTCTGGAGACTGCACTTTCCATCCTCCGGCGTCTGATCAGCGGACGTCCCATCTTCACCGCCGATGCCGAGCATATTCATCACAAGCTCTTGCAGCATGGCATGACCCATCGCCAAGTCGTGATTCTGCTGTACGGCGTCTCCGCGGTTTTCGCAATGCTAAGCCTGTTCCTGTTGTGGCCGACTGGCAGTTCCCTCGGTCTGGTACTCGCGGTTTTGGGGATCGGCATCTGGATCGGCGTGCAGCATCTCGGCTATCTCGAGTTCGGCGAGCTGGCGCGCGTCGCCCACCGCACCCTCGATCAGCCCCAGATCTTCGTCAACAACCTGGCCATCCGCCGCGCCACCGAGGAACTCAAAGTCGCCCGCGATTACGATCAGGTTCGCCGCATCCTGACTGCCGCCTTCAGCAACAACGACTTTGACAGCTTCGAACTCAACCTCGACCTGCTCCCTGGTGAACCGGTTCCGTTCGAGACCGCCGACCCGTCGGCGCCCCGCCGCAGCCCAAACTCATTTCGCTGGAGCAAAGCCGGAACGCCCAAGGCGCTCGACAACTCCGCCATGTGGACCGTCGCTCTCAACCTGATCAGTTCCGGCAACCACCGCCGTGGCACGCTGACCGTGCATCGCCTGTACTCTCCGCGCCAACTTCAACTCGATATCAATCAACTCACCGCCACGTTTCCCACGGCCCTTGCCGATGCCCTCGACCGCACCCTGGCGCACTCGGCCCACGTGATCCCGCTGCCCGAGCAGGACACTTCCCTGATCGCCGCCCAGGCCGGGTAGGCACGCGTACTCAGGCACGCGCGTTCTCCGTCCCGCGCAAGCAGGATCGGCGCCATTTTGCAAATACTTGGGTTGAGGGGACGGGACTGGAAATGGCCAGAGGCCGCAGGCGTGCTTCCTGGGCCTAACAACGCTCTGAAGACGCAGCGGCACGCATCACACAATTTCTAGTGCGACGCGGGGCCCTTACAGGAAGAGTTCAGGGTAGAGCGTTGGCTACAACTTGGCGCTGGCGTAGGAGTTGATTTCGCAGTTCAGGCAAACTTCTTCAAAAGCTGGTGCTGTCCATTCCATGATTATTACCTCCAGTCAATCGTTCCGCGGCCGAACCGCGAACGTCTCTTTAGCATAGCCGACCCGCGGGATGAAATCAATGCCCCTCCACGAGAAACAAAAAGGCGCAACGCGCGGCCTGCACGCCCTTTGAGATGAGTTTACTCGACGAGGGGTTGCGAGATTCTGCATACCTGCTGAGCACTTGCTCTCCTCCGTGAACCTCCGTGTCCTCTGTGGTTAAAGCCTTTTCTTCTTCCATCTCTAAAGGCCTCGTTTTCCACACCCCGAACCAGTGCCGTCACTTTCTCCTTCTTCGCGATCTGTATACCTTCGTTGCACCGTGATCCAAGCGAGGAATCAGCAATCATGTTTCGCAAGACCGTATATGGCAACACTTTTAAGGACATCAATTTTGTTCCCCTGCAGTCCGCCACCTTCTGCGTGCAATGTGAGATGATCTGCACCAACAGCAAACCTTACTGTCTGGCCTGCGGCAGCCATGCGCTCCTCGGACTCTCGCGCGTGCTGGGCGGTTCGCTGCGCAACCAGCAGACCGCACATCTCATCACCGATCTCGAACTCAACGATCTCGTCCGCGACTTGCTGCGCACCGTGCCCGACCCGGAAGTTCTGAGCATGACAGATCGCAGAATAACCGACCATTCGCGCCTGCCATCACTCGCCCAGCGCAGTCAGCTCCGTGTCGCCAATGCCGCTCATCCCGCATCCGGCTTCCGCGCCGTTTTTCCTAGCGAAGATACTGAAATTCACGCTGCCGAACTCGATCTCGAACCCGCCATCAGCGCCATCACCGAGCGCGCTCAGCACCTGACCGGCGCCACCGGAGCCGCCATCGCCCTGCGCGCCGGCAACGAGATTGTCTGTCGCGCCCGCACCGGACGCACCGCTCCCGACCTCGGAGTCCGCCTGCAGACCGATGCCGGCATCTCCGCCGAAGCCGTGCGCTCCGGCGAAATCATGCTCTGCCACGACGCCGAACGCAACCCGCAAGTCGATCTCGCCAGCTGTCGCCGCCTCGGAGTCCGCTCGATTCTGGTTTCACCTCTGCGCCACTTCCGCCGCACCCTCGGCGTTTTCGAAGTGCTCTCGTCATCTCCCGGAGCCTTCGACCAGCACGATGTGGCGACCATGCAACTGCTCTCCAGCCTGATGGTGGCCGCCATCTCCCGCATCTCCAGCCTGCACCAGGCCAAAATCCTGCGCCGCGCCAGCTAAAGCTGCGGCAAACCTTGATTATGGGTCGTGCGGACTAACAGATTTCGCCTCCGGGTTAGCGCAGCCGATACCCGGTTTTAAGACTTCCGACTCCCCGATCGGGAAAGCCCCATCCCATCGTCCTTCTAAATTTTCTTCCTTGCTTACTTTTCCGTCATCCCGCGCTAATATGGAACCACGCGCAGTTTCGGGCCCCAACCCAATGGCAGTCATGACCTCGGCGTTGCAACCGGTCTCACCCAACCGTCGCCGCCGTGTGCGGCACCGGATTCAGACTCCGGCCTACGCCAGCTTCACTGCCGAATCGAAAGGCGCGATGCTCGACTTGCACGAGATCGTCGACATCAGCGAAGACGGCGCATCCATTCACTGTCACGCAACTCTCGAAGTCGATCAACGTGTGAACCTGTGCCTCGATCTCGCGGATTGCGCGCAACCCATTTACACCTCCGGCCAAGTGGTCTGGACGCAGGCTTCGGGACGTGCCGGCCTGCGTTTTTCTCAACTCTCCCCAGAATCGGTAGCCCGCCTGCGCGAGTGGCTCTTCGTTAACGTGATGGCGGGAGTGGCCAATGGCGAAGCGGAAATCGCCGGATTCATGGGGTCGCGCAGTGAGGCGCCTCCGCGTCCCAACTACACCGACACGCTTGCGGCCGTCAGCGCGGTGCAGAGACAGGCGGAAGCGCTGGGCGCAGATCTTGCCGCGACCCTGCAACTGATCGCCGACCGCGCCCAAACTCTGGTTCGCGCCTCTGGCGCTGCCATTGCACTGGCCGGCGCAGACCCCGATTTCATGATCTGTCGTGCCAGTGCCGGTCCCGACTCTCCCCCGGTAGGCGCGCCGCTGCAAGTGGGATCCGGTTTCTCAGGCGAATGCGTGCGGAGCGGCAAGCTGCTGCTCTGTGACGATTCTGAACTCGACCTTCGCGTAGATCGCGAGAACTGTCGCGCGCTCGGCATTCGCTCCATCCTCGCCGCTCCCGTTCTCGTGGGCGAGAAATCGATTGGGCTGATCGAGGTCTTCTCCGCACAGCCACATGCCTTCTCCGAAACCGACAGCGGCGTGCTGCGGCGCCTGGTGGAGACCGTGCTGGCCGCCGTCAACCGCGCTGCCCGTGCCGAAGACCTGCCTCTGCTGGGCGCGGAGCCTGCCACCGAGCGTTTTGCGCCCACGCCGGGAAGCGTGCTCTTCGCTTCCGCAGAAGAAAAAAAGACGGAGTCGGCGGACGAGAAAACCTCGGGCGTTATTCACTTGCCGGGCTCGCCCCTGATCATTCTGGGCGTTGCTTTAGCCCTGACATTCTTAGCTCTCGGCTACAATCTGGCGCCATGGATCCAGAGCAAGCTGCACGATCGTGGTCACAGCCCGATCCAGACTGTGCTGGCCTCGTCGCATCCGCCGAAGTCGGACAGTCCTTCCACGCCGGTCCCGTCCACTCCCGCGATCGAGACGGCATCCTTCGCGCAACTGCAGCAAATGGCGCAGAAAGGCGATTCCGCCGCTGCGAACGCAGTGGGTCTTCGCTACGCCACGGGCGATGGGATAAGGCTGGACGAGAAAGAAGCGGTGCGCTGGTTTACCAAAGCTGCCGAACAGGGCAACGTCGCGGCCCAGTCCAAGCTGGGCTCCATTTATCTGAGCGGTCGCGGCACACCTCCGGATTTCAAGCAGGCTTATTTCTGGATGGTGCTGGCTCGAGCCAATGGGGATGAGGCCAGCAAGGTTCTCGCGCCCATTGCCACCCAGCATTTGACCCGCGAACAAATTACATCCATCGAACTGGATGCCGACCGCTGGCTCCAGCAGCACCGCTCGGCTCCCAAACCCGCCGCTGGCCGCTGAAAAACTCGTGGAGCCTTGGAGATCTAGCTTTTTTTCAACTGCTGCTTCCATCCCAGAACCCGCGCCTTGGCGCCTTCCGCTTCGGCCTCCGGAATCATCCCTTTTTTCTGATACAGCACCGACAGACTGGTATGCGCCAGCACGTCGTCGGGTTCGATTTCGGCCAGCTTCTGCGCCACTGCAATCGCTTCATCGTAGCGCTGCAAATCCTGCAGCGCCCGCGCCAGGCCGTGCATGGCCTCAGTAAACGTCGGGTCTGCGGTGAGCGACTCTTGATAGGCAATGACGGCCTTGTCCAAATGTCCCTCGGACATCAGGTCGAGCGCGGCGTAGTAGTGGTCTTCGGCCTTCTGGCGGGCTTGCGGGTCAGGCATTCGTGGAAATCCCAGGCAGAGAATGGATTCTAACATGCACAATGTGGGGACAGCCGCCCTCGGCTGTTCGGCGGGCGCAGCCCGGCGGCTTTTCCTTTGTGTACGCTCCCGCGCTTTGTCGTTATCATGGCTGCATGCGCTACAAGCTCCGCTTTCTGTGGAACGCCACCAGGGGGCATCGTCTCGCCCCGTGGCGGAGCCCCTATCTGCTGTGGCGCATCGAAACCTACACCGGCGTGAAGATGACGCAGATCGGGTTTTTGGAATTCTGGGAATTCATGTGGCGGGAGCGCCGCGAGCTGTGGCTGTTCCTGAAGTGGATCGGAGAGATGGAGCGCTACGTCCATCCCAAGCCGAAGAGTTCGTAAGAACATTGTCTAGGGACCAGGGGCAAGGGTTCAGCAAGACTGCAGGCGTCGATAAGCGCCGAAGGTCGAAATACTAGCGCCTAATCCTGGCCCCTAGTTTCTGACCCCTGCCTCTACGCCCCTTTGCCCGTCGCCGCCGCGGCTTCGCCTAGAAAGATGCTGACTTCGCTGCCCTTGCCGGCGCCGGTGATCTGCGCAGCAGACGCGCGGTTGGCTACGATCTCGAGGTAGCCCATGCTCCCGAGAATCCCGAACACTTCGCCCGGCGCGCCCTCCGCATAAGCCTTGCGGATATCAGTAATCTCGCGGCTTCCCACTGTGATTTTGAAGGTAGCCGCTTCTTCAAACAGCGCCGGAGCGTCGGCCGGGGTCACGTTGGTGATGAGGTTGCCGAAGCGGTCGATCTTCAATACGACGCCGCGCATGCGCCCCTCACCCGCAGCTTTTGGCCGGGGCGCGGCGAACTTAACGTAGTCTTCGATCTCGTCCCCGAATTTGTGCGAATCCACCAGCTTCGCCAGATACGCCGCCACCGGAGCAAATATGTCGCGCGCGTGAAATGTATTGCTGACCGGCATCCGGAAGTAGTGTTCGGAGGTGAGGTGCCGCACGTGAATGCGTTCCTCCCGGGCATAGACCATCGAGAGCACGCCATTGTCGGGCGCGACGAAATGATATCCATCGCTCGTAGCCAGAATCGGCCGCCTCGCCGTGCCCACGCCCGGGTCCACCACCACCACGTGCACCGTCCCGTTAGGAAAATACGAATACGCCTGGGAAATAGCCAGAGCGCCATCGAGCACATCGAAGGCCTGCACGGCGTGAGAAATATCTACGATCTGAGCCTCGGGAGTGATGTCGAGAATCACTCCCTTCAACGCGCCCACAAAATGATCGTTGGTTCCAAAATCGGTGGTAAGAGTGATGATCGGACGGTATGGCAACGTTCCCTCGCTGGAAGACAAAATTCTAGGTACAGCGAAGGTAATTCGCGGGGAAACCGCGCGTCAAGGCACCGAGGTAACGGGAAATCCGCGCCGACTGTTGTGAGAACTTCTCGGCCACGGATTCACGCGGATTTCCACGGATTAAGAAAACCAAGTCATGCTCTATCCGTGTTCATCCGCGTAAATCCGTGGCAAATGAAGTTGCTTGCCGTTTACTGAATGTGTATGTCGCCCGATCCCGTGTGCACTCGCAGCAGCGGGCCTCCGCCACGGACCTTACCGTGAATCTGTTTATGCATGTCGTCAATGCGGCCCTGCACCGTCATCTCGACGGGAGCGCCCACGTCAACCGTGCCGGAACTGGTGGAAATGTCGGCATCAAAAGCGGCATTCGCGGGCACGCGCACGTGTACATTGCCTGACCCGGTATGAATCTCCCACGAGCCGCTCTGGGTGCCCTCGGCAGTCACGTCGCCACTGCCGGTTTCGCCACGAAAGCCGCCCTGGATGCCGCGAGCGGTAATGTTCCCGGAGCCGGTGTGCAGATCGATGTCGCCCGCCGCCGCTTCCTCAATCTCCACGTCACCACTTCCGGTGCCACCATGCACCGGACCGGAAATCTGATGGCCGCGAATGTTGCCCGATCCGGTCTGCAGATGAATCTCTCCCGTCACGTTCGCCAGCTTCACATCGCCCGAGCCGGTCTGCACATCGGCGTTGCCGTGCGTACCTTCAATGATCTGATCGCCCGAGCCGGTGCGGCTGCGGAGCACGGTGTCCGCGGGTACGCTGATCTCATAGCTCACCGAAATGTTGCGCATGTTCACATAGTCAATGTGAATGCTGTTGCCTTCCTGACGAACCGGAGGATTCTGTTCGATGGAGTGGACGTCGGCATCGCGGTTGCCTGAAAGCCAATGGTCGCCAACGTAGATCTTTCCGCGGATGAAGACCGATCCTGACGAACCGGCGCGGACGGTGACGTCGCCGGAACGGGTGAGCACTTCAAGGTCGACCGGCCCACTCACGTTGAGGGTTCGCTCGAACTCACCCTGCGGGTTCGAGGCGAAAACAGCCGTCGAGGAGAACAGCACGACCAGCACGATCGTCGATATCGCGAAAGCGACCGTCGCGAAAGAAGACCGGCTGGACATTGGAATCGAGGCGGGAGGGAGTTTTCTATTCATACTTTGTCACTCCTTAACAGGTCATTCGTGACAGATGGGCTTCCGGCTCTCGGCTCCCGGTACTGCAAAAACTCCTTCAGACCGGAAGCCGGACCGCGGAAACCGAAAGCCGGCCTTACTGCAGTACTACCTGATCGCCTTCCTTAAGGCCGCTGAGAACTTCGGTCTTGGCGCCATTGGAGATCCCGATGTTGACGGCAATTTTGTCTTTGCCTTCTTTACCCTTCGGGTTCGGAATTTCCACCGAGGCTTTCTTGTCCTTGTCGTACAGGATCGCCCCTTCCGGAATCTGCAGCACGTTCTTGTGCTCTTCCAGAATGATTTCCGCGTTGGCTGTCATCTCGGCCTTGAGTTCGCCACCCGGATTCTGGATCGACACGCGCACTTCAAATGTGGTGACGTTATCTTTCTCCACGCCCATCGGAGAAATCTTGGTCACCTTGCCGTCAAAGGTTTTGTCCTTGAACGATTCCACTTTGATGCGCGCCCGCTGCCCGAGATACACCTTGCCGATATCGCTCTCGTCGACCTTACCCTTGACATACACTTCGCTGGTATCGCCCAGCGTCATTACCAGGGTTGCCGACGATCCCAACACCAGGATCGAACTCACCGCGTCGCCCATTTCGACATCGCGCGAGAGCACGATGCCGTCGATCGGCGAAATAATGTCGGTGTAGCTGAGCTGTTCATCCAATTGGGTGAGATTGGCCTGGTCCTGCACCACTTGCGCTGTGGCCTGCGCGATCTTGGCCTTCAGCACCGTGACCTGTGCCTTCGACACATTCTGCTTGTTGAGCGCCATCTCATAATTCTTTTCGGCATCGTCCAGCGCGGAAGCCGAAACGACGCCGTCCTTGGCCATGCCCGTAGCGCGATCGTAGGCGCGCTTCAGCAACGGCACATCTGGACCTTCCGCGTCTACTTTGGCGCGTTCGAAGTCAGCCTGCGAACTCTTCAGGTTGGCTTGCGCGGCTTCGAGGGCTGCCCGCGACTGGGCGACCTGCGCTTCAATCTCAATTTTGTCCAGCTGGGCCAGAAGTTGACCCTTCTTAACCCGATCGCCGTAGTCGACCAGAAGCTTCTTCACAATGCCGCTGGCCTTCGACTTCACTTCAACCTTCGTGATGGGCGTGACCTTGCCGGTCGCCACCACGCTCTTGGCCAGGTCGCCCTTTTCCACCTTGGCGAGTTTCGAAGGATCGATCTTGGTTCCGCCGCGCGTCGCCGCGAAGACTCCCACAGTGATCAGGAGGACGATTCCCAGTCCAATGCTGCCCCAAATAATCAGTTTGCGACGCTTCTTCTTATTATTCCCGTTACCGTTCACAAGACCTCCTGTTGTTGCTCGAGATTGACACCGCCAAGTGGAGTTGAGGGGGCCATTCCGCCGCCCTCATCCTCTTGTACGCGGCCCGACTTGC
>DATHQJ010000138.1:0-10071 GCA_035482825.1 Binatus sp. (SeqCode)
GCTTTCGGTCCGGCTGCCGCCGCCGGGAAGGCCAGCGTAAAGAGAAGTGTTGCCATGATCAGCAGAGTCAAGAACCCAATCTTCTTCATGTATTCCTCCTCGTCCGAATTCCGGCTCGGACGCAACCGGTTTGTTTCATTCCACGCTCGCGGACAATTCTTTACCTCTGGACGTCGAGCCCGCCCGCGAGACCCGGACAGTATAGTCGCTGACGCAAGCCCTCTCCCTGTGCAAAAGGTTACTCGGAAGATGCTCCGTCATTTTCCCGCCGCTTGCGCCACCACAGAAATGCCAACCCCAGCAGCACCGCAATCGCAACTGCCAGGTCGAAGCGTTTAAGATCCCGCTCCAGCCGGTGGAAATGTTGTCCAAATAAATAACCAGCCCCAGAAATCACCGTCACCCACAGCCCCGCGCCCAGGAAGTTGAAGATCCCGAATTTCCGCCACGGCATCCGCAACACACCGGCCAACGGTCCCGCAATGATTCGCAACCCGAACACAAAGCGCGCAAAAAAGATGGTCAGCGCGCCGTAGCGCGCGAACATGCCTTCTCCGCGCGCGATGGTCGCATCCTGAATTCTGAAAAACGCCTGATAGCGCGCCAGCACCGGACGCCCGCCGTAGTGGCCCAAGGCAAATCCAAGATTGTCGCCGACCGTGGCCGCGATCGTCGCCACCACAATGATCCACTGAAGCTGCAACTCGTGCTCGGAATAGGCCAGGAAACTCGCCAGCAGTAGAACCGTCTCTCCCGGCACGGGCACTCCGGCATTCTCCAGCAGGAGCGCCGCCGCCACGGCCCAATAACCGTAGTGCACCACCGCATTCCGCAAAAAGTCGAGAATGGCGTGGGTCATGATTTTTCGTATTTGAAGTTAAGTAGCGCCGGCGTCCCGCCGGCTGTCGCGGGGACGTCTCGTCCCCGCACCCGCCCGCGAGCGGTCTGCCGAGATTCTATTGTCTCAGAAACCCAATCAGCGCCCGGTTGAACTCTTCCGGACACTCCTCATACGGCAAGTGCCCCACCCCCGGAAACACCACCGTCTGCACTTTCGCAAAATGCCGCGCCAGCGGCTCCATCGACGAAACATACACCGCCGGATCCTTGCTTCCCCACATCAGCAGCGTCGGAATCGCCGCCAACTTCGGCAGCAGCGACTCCAGTTCCCGAAGATCGTCACTCCAGGTACTGACAATACCCAACCCATGTTCGAACAATCCCGGAATCGCCAGCGGCGCTTTATAGCCCTCGAGAGTCCCGGGAGGAATCTTGCCGCGGTCGCCGTAGAGGCGCCCGTGCCAGAAAGAATACATAAAATCCATGCGGCTGATCCCCATGACGGCACGAAACATGGTCGCGCCCACGCGGCTGCCGAGAAAGGGCGCCAGCCATTTCCCATGCGAAGAGTAAGGATTCACCGGGCACGCCAGCACCAACCGCCGAACCCGTGGCGCGGAGTTGCTTGCACCGATGCATTCCGCAGCCATCGCCATGGCCACCGCCCCGCCCCGCGAGGTCCCCAGCAAATCGAACGACGTCATCCCCAGCTTTTCAACAAACCGCAGCATCCGCAGCGCCGTCCCCCGCATCGAGTGGTCGATTCCGCGCGGCCGGTCCGAAAATCCTGCCCCCAGCATATCCGGCGCATACACGGTCGCATAAGGCGCCAGCGCCGGCAGCGTATATCTCCAGGAAAACGAATACCCCAGCAGCCCATGCAACAGAATCAACGCTGGCCCCGACCCCGCCCGCAAGTACCGCATCCGCGCCCCATCGAAATCCATCCAGCACTCTTCCACGCCCGCATCCGTGGAAGGGACAGGGTAAGTAACAGCGCCCGCCGGAATTTCCTGAATCTCACTCATCGTCATCGCAATCGCAAAAAATCTTCCGGCACTGAGGACAACTCTTTCACCCCAGCTGGATTCCTACTTAAGTGAAATAACGCCTCTGTCGCTTCACTTGGGGAGCTTCGGCTCCCCGTTTTTATTTCGGCTTCCGGCTCTCGGCTGCCGGCTTCCGGTGCCATAGTCTGGGACGTTTGATTTCTCACTCAGCCACAACTCTAACCCGCACGCTCGCATCGCCGGAAGCCGCCTACGCTGCCTTCCGCTTCTTCCCCAACAATTTCTTCAACACCCGAATCCCCTTGTCCACATGCTTCTCTTCCATCAAGAACGGAGGCAGGAACCGCACCACCGTATCCTGCGTGCTGTTGAACAGCACGCCCTCGGCCAGCGCCGCATCCACAATCGGACGCGCCGGAATCTCCAGCTGAATCCCCTGAATGAATCCCCGTCCGCGCACTCCCGTCGCGGCCGCGCGTTTCTCCACCAGCCCCTTCAGTTCCTGCTGCAAGTACGCCCCAACTTTGTTGACGTTCTCCAGCAGCTTCTCTTCTTCGACGATCGCCAGGAATTCCAGCGCGACGCGACACGCCAACGGACCTCCGCCAAACGTCGTCCCATGCTGCCCCGGCGAAATCGCGGTCGCAAATTCTTCCTTCGCGATGAACGCCCCCAGCGGCAGCCCCGCCGCAATCGGCTTGGCAATCGCCACAATGTCCGGAATCACTCCAAAACTCTGAAACGCAAAAATCGTTCCCGTACGCCCCAGCCCGCATTGAATCTCGTCAAAGATCAGCGCCACTTTGTGGCGATCGGCCAGCGCCCGGCACTCCTGCAGAAATTCCACCGAGCATTCGTAGATTCCGCCTTCACCAAAAATCGGCTCCAGCACGATCGCGCACACATTGTCGTTGATTGCCGCCCGCAGCCCCTCGATGTCGTTCTGCTTCACAAACGTCACATCTTCGAGCAGCGGTTCAAATCCCTTGCGATGCTTGTCCTGCCCGGTAAGAGACAACGCTCCGAAAGTTCGCCCGTGATACGACCCGTCCAGCGCAACCAGCCGGCTCTTTGATTCTCCGCCCGCGCGATGTCCCGCCAGCCGCGCCAGCTTGATCGCCCCCTCGATCGCTTCCGTACCGCTGTTAGAAAAAAACGCTCGGTTGAGTCCGGACAGCCCGCATAACTTCTCCGCCAGCGGCCCCTGATATTCGTGATAGTAAAGATTCGACACATGCACAATCTTCGCCGCCTGCTCCCGGATCGCCTTCACGATCCGAGGATGCGCGTGCCCCAGCGCATTCACCCCCAGCCCCGAAACAAAATCCAGATACTTTTTCTCCTCGATGTCCCAAAGAAACACACCCTTGCCCCGAGTGAGTACGACCGGATACCGGTTATAAGTCTGCAGCAGGAACTGCCGCTCCCGTTCAGCGATTTGTTCAAAGGTATTCATAGGAAGATTCAATTTTACCGGAAGAGGCGCATGAGAGTGGACCTCGACAAGAGCGAAGCCCTCTGACTAGGGCCACCGCCCGAGAATCCAACCCCGATTGACCGGGCAGGCAGCGCGCCGTTACGATGTTTGGCCACCACGCAAACTAACCGGTTATGCCCACAGTCAATGAGTTCTGGAAAGTTGCAGCCCAAGTCGCTGCCGAGCGCGGTGGCCTGGTGGTTGGATTCGCGAAAGACTCCAAGCAACCCGAACTCGGCTCTGCGCTCGACAACGTATTCGGCTTCGCCCCCCAGTCGCCGGTCAGGGTTATCAGCCTATCGGACTGGGCGGATTGGGTCGAGCAGGTGGAAGCGTTTTATCGCCTGCGTCCGGGCTGGGGTCGAGGTAAGCGCGGCGAAGCCGGCGCCAATTACTATCGCGTGAAGTTCGAGGCGAAGTTCGAAACAAAGTTAGAATCAAAGTTCGAAACGAAGTTCGACGAATTCGACGCGCACGTCAGTTCCACGGCAAGCACCACCCCCAACGCGAACCTCTCCTTCTCCGCCAACGCCATCCCATCCTTCGCCGGATATGCCGAGCCGCTGACCGGCTTTCAAGGCATGCCGTTCTGGATTCGTCTTGTCGCTCGCGTGATCGACCTGATGGTTCACTATGTCGCTGGGTTCGTGGCCGGAATGCTGTTCGCTTTGCTTTTGGCCATTGCTGCTGGAGGTCGACCCCCGGCCTGGATTCTGCAACGGATCTCACAACACACCATGATTAGCACGGCTGCCGCGATCCTGGGCTGGATCGCCTTCCATGTGATCTGCACCAGCGTCCATGGAAGCACGCCCGGCAAACTTCTGCTGTCCATGCAGGTCATTCAGGACGACGGCTCGCCCTGCCGCCCCACATCAGCCATCCTGCGGGAACTCTGCTTTTTTGTGGATGCGATGGTCTTCGGACTCGTCGCCTACTTCGTGATGCGCCGCGATCCGCAACAAAAGCGTCTCGGCGACGGCTGGGCCGACACCATCGTTTGCAAGCGCGGCGAAGTGCCAGCCGCCAGCAAGCAGGCCGGCACGCGATTCGCCCTGGCGCTTGCACTCGCCATCGCCGCCGACATTGCCTTGCTGATGATCGGCTGGTTGATCCAGATAAATTCGTGAAGCGAACACGGCGCGTCAGTGATCGCGAGGCATGATCGCGAGGCATGATCGCGAGCTATGATCGCGCGCTCTTTACTCGTACCGAAGCGCCGTCATCGGATCGACCTTCACCGCTCTTCGCGCCGGCCCGGAGCACGCAATCGCCGCGACCAGACTCAATAGAGCAGTCACCACCAGCAGGACCAGTGGGTCGCGCGAACTGCCCTCACCCCAGCGCGCCAGAACTTTATGGAGCGCCAGCGTCAGGAGAATGCCGACCGCGATCCCGCTACCCACGCTTGTTACGGTGGATGCGAACACGATCCGCAATACGTGCATCCGCTGCGCGCCCAGCGCCATACGAATGCCAAACTCGTTGGTGCGCTGCGCGACCGAATAAGAGACGACGCTATACAGACCCACCGCCGCCAGAGCCAGCGCCAGTAGCGCAAATGCGCCGAACAACCACGCCACCAGTTGTTCCTGCTGGTATTCCTGCTGGCCCGTGATCCAGTGGTCGAGATCTTGGACATCCCCGCTGATCTGTTGCTCGGGATCGATAGAGTTTACTTGCTGTCCCACGGCATGCAGCAGGGACAGCGGTTTCACTTCCGACCGCACCAGAATCTGCGTCCATACCCGCATCGACAGCGTGTAGGGGACGAACACCTCGGGCAGGATCGGATTTCTCAACCCATCATCGCGTTTGTCGGCAACGATGCCCACAATCTGCAACCAGGTGTCGGAACCCGACGCAGTCGTGACGTAGGGCGGCGCGTCCTTCGCCTCTGGGACTCGCAGAGAGTGCTGTAACGCATCGCCATTCGGGAAGTAGAGTTTCGCCATCGTCTGATTGATGACGGCCACGTGCGCGGCATTGTGATTTTCCGTTTCGTCCCAAATTCTTCCCTGCGCCAGCGGAATTCGCAGGATCGGAAAATATCCCTGGCTTACAAAGTTGACGCGGATTTTCTGCCCGTCGCGCTGCGCCCTGCCGAGAATCTCGACACTGGTCTGCCACCCATTCGACGGAGGCGTCGCATTGCTTGAGATCGCGGCCATGGTTACGCCGGGAACTGTGGCCGCCTTACTTCGCAGCTGCTCGAAGTACGCTTTCCGCGCCTCCCACGTCGGATACGCGCCGTCATGCACCGGGATTCCCACCGACATCACATTGTGCGGGTCATAGCCGAGGGGGGTGTGGATGAGGCGCAGAAATCCCTCCATCGCCGCACCCGCTCCGGCCAACATCACCAGCGTCAGCGAGACCTGCGCGGCGGTCAGAATGCCGTGGGTCGTCCGCCCGTGCACTACGCCCGCAATCTTGCGCGTACTGGACTGCATCACCTGGCTGACCTCGGGCCGCGAAAGCTGCAATGCCGGCCACAGGCCGAACAGAATCCCGGTAAACAGGGCAACCCCCACGCTGAAGGCCAGGACCGGCACATTAATTTGGATCGACGCCTCATGCGGGAAGGAATACTTCGGCAGCAACTCAACGATGAGGGCGAGCGCCCGGTACGCCAGCAGCACGCCCAGCGCGGCCCCGGTCAACGAAAGCAGCAACGACTCGGTCAGCAGTTGTCGGATGATGCGGCCCCGGCTCGCGCCAATCGCCGTGCGCACCGCGAATTCATGTTGACGCGCTGTACCCCGCGCCAGCAGCAGGATCGACACGTTTCCGCACCCGATCGCGAGCAGCAGCGCGACCGCGGTGAATAGCAGATACAACGTTCCACCGAGGTCGTGAACAAACTGTTCATTCAGCCCAACCACGTGCAGCCGGAAATGATCCGAGGGAAAATTCTTGGGCGTTTCCTTGGCGAACTGCTCGATCATCGGTTGCAAAGCGGCGTTGGCGGCTTCGTGGGTCACGCCCGGTTTCAGCCGAACCCCGACGTAGAAGGCCTTCGTGGGATCCTGCGTCACTTTTTGCGGGAGATAGACATCACCATCCCCCCAGGTAAACCGTGGACCGGCCACCCCTACGATGGTGTAATTCTTGCGGACAAGTTGCAGGTTCTGGCCCAACACCGCCGGGTCCCCGTTGAAATGACGCTGCCAGAATTTGTAACTCAGCACCGCGACCGGCTGCGGCTCCTGGCCATCGATCGCGTCGGAAGGAATCAATCCCCGCCCCAGCGCGGGCGGAACCCCCAGAAAAGCGAAGCCGTTGGAGGTCAGGTAGACGCCTTGCACATCCTCTGGCAGATCTTTCCCGGTAACACTGAGGTTCCAATCATCTTCCATGAACGCGTCTTCGACGACTGGCGACTTCCGAATCTGCTGCCACTGCGCGCCGGTCAGCCCAAAGCCTCGTGGCTGCTGCGAATCGTCGAGCAACCGCATGTGGATCATGCGGTCGGAGGCGGCGTACGGATAGGGATTCATCAGGATCGCGTAGACCACGCTGAAAACCGCCGTGGTCGCGCCAATGCCCAGCGCCAGCGAGACGACTGCGGTCAGCGTGAATCCCGGATTCTTGAACAGTTGCCGGAGGCTGAAGCGGAAGTCCTGTAGCAAGGTCTGCATGCACGTGTCCCTCAGACGGATGGACGGAACAGTCGCATATCGGTTACCAACTTCGAACGCGGATAAGGCGTTTCTCCCAATGGAAACAGTTTGTGCCGGAGGGTTTGTTGTGTCCGGTTTCGCCGCATCGTGTCCACGCGCGGAAACACTCCATATTTCTGGTTCCCAGTCTCAGTACAGACCCGGCTGCCCCTCCGGACGCGTCTTCCACCGCCGATGCACCCACAGCCACTGCTCCGGAAACTTCCGCACATAATCCTCGATCACCTTGGTGAACATTTGCGTATTCGCGGCGATGTCGGCCTCGAGGTTGCCGGTGCGAATCAATTCCAGCGCCGGGTCCAATCGCAGCCGATATTTTCCCAGCTCCCCATCCCAAATCGTGAACGTCGGAACTACCGCCGCGTCGGTGCGCAGAGCGATCCGCGCCATCCCACTCGCCGTGCAGGCCGGGATGTCAAAGAAATTCACAAAGATCCCCTGCGGCGGAGTCATATTCGTATCAATCAGCATTCCCACGACTTCGCCCTTCTTCATCGCCGACAGCAGCCCGCGCACAAATTCATCTTTGTCGACCGCCTTGTTGCCATGCATCGTCCGGTAGTAAAGCACCATGCGGTTGAGATACTCGTTGTCCATGCCGCGCATGATCACGTGCATCCAGTGCCCATGCATGGAGAGCACGAAAGACGAAAGCTCCCACCCGCCAAAATGTCCGGCGAACAGCAGGACGCCTTTGCCGCGCGCCTTGGCCCGTTCGTAGTTCTCAAAATTTTCGTAGACCACAACCTGATCGACATTCGCGATCGTGTACTTGGGAAACTGACACAGTTCGGCGAGCTGCCGACCGAGCGAAGTGAACTCCCTGCGTAGAATGCGCTTCCGTTCCGCCTTAGTTTTTTCAGGAAACGCCAGCTCCAGATTGCGCATGCCCACGCGTCGCAACCGCCCGTGCAGCAGATAAACCATCTGTGCCAGGCCAATCGCGAACGCTCGCGCCAGGGGGCGCGGCATCAGACCCAGAATTTTTATGAACGGCCAGGCCGCCGCGTATTCAAGTTTCCGCCGCATCAGGGGTCGAGGGTCGGGGATCAGGGGCCAGTGAACAGGGTTCAGTGATCAGGGCTGGACACGAATCCCTAGCCCCCTGACCCCTGCCTTCTTACTTCGCCGCCTCCTGCGCCCACTTCGCCAGCGTGGTCAGAAAGGCATTCGCCGCCGGCGGCGGATCCACTTCGCCGGTCAGCGCCGCTTTCGAACTCAACATGTGCCCGTAGAACTCGCGCGTGCTGTCCTTGTCCTGCTTCACCACCGCTCCGTTCAGGGTCACGCCGGCAAACACTCCCCGGGCGCGCGAATACGTCAGCACCTGGGCGCGCATCTTCCAATCCGTGTTGCCCTCGGCATGTCTGCCCACCGGACCCGCGGCCACCGACGCGTCCGCACCCAGCGCGAACTGGCTCGACAGCAAATGCTGCATCCCGTCGTTATTCATGATCAGCATCACCAGGTCGACCGCCTGCCCGCCGATCTGAAATCCGACGCTGCCGCCGGTGATGGTGAAGAACGCCGGCGCGCTCCAGCCCTTCGGGGTGCGGCAACTGGCCAGCCCGCGCCCGTACTTCGCGCCCACAATGAACCCGCCCTTCAGCATGGACGGGACCACCGCCACGCACTCCGCTCTCCCCAAAACCTCCTGGGGAATGCCGGAATCCGGCGCCGACTCGATTTCATTCAGCACATCGCCCGCCGCCTGCACGCGA
This sequence comes from Binatus sp. (SeqCode), assembly GCA_035482825.1. Lineage (GTDB taxonomy): Bacteria > Acidobacteriota > Terriglobia > Terriglobales > Acidobacteriaceae > Sulfotelmatobacter. Next base: position 8,732 of record DATHQJ010000138.1, read on the forward strand.
TCGGAAGCCTTGGATTCTTTCGGCTGGTCGTCTGCTGCAAAGGCAGCATTGCAAAGCGACGCCATCAGGGTCAACAGCAAGAGTTTTTTCATGCGTCCTCACCACACAAGGATTTGACTGGGAACCAGTGCCCTAAATTGTAAATGAAGTTCCGGCCGGAAATGTGCGGGCTGATGTTTCCGTGACTCAATCTGGATAGATGAGCTTGAGGCCACAATCGTCCAAAAGATGAGCAAGAGGGCAAATCTAAGGATGGGAAGGATGGTGGAGACAAAAAAATGCGGGGCTGAAAGTAGTGACCCTAATCGCCACTCTCAACCCCGTCTCCCAGGTTCTGTGGTAGGTGAGGCGAGTATGCCGCGCACCCTCAAACCCCACAAGATTACGAAGGTAAGTGCCCCGAAGTTACGATCAAGAGCTTCGAGCGGTGAGCTGCGTGCAATGGCAACCAGGTTCGGTCTACTCATCACCCACAGCTCGCCGCTCGGATGTTCTAGCTGACAGCTGAAAGCTGATGGCTGACAGCTGCCTTACTTCGCCGTCACCAGCGAGTGCGTAATGGCATGCACCGACAACGCAATCCGGTTCTGCACGCCCACCTTGCGCATCAGTTTCGCGACGTGCGCTTTCACGGTGCGTTCTTCGATGCCTAACTGACCGCCAATCTCTTTGTTGGAACGGCCCGCCACCAGCATCTCCAGCACTTGTTTCTCGCGATCGGTAAACGTCACCCGGCCCGCCGGAAAAATCCGCCCCGGCGACGACGACACGCGTTCGATGAACATCGACAAAACTCTCCGCGGCGCCCACACCGATCCCTGATTCACAATGCGAATCGCCTGCGCAAATTCCGCTGGCGTGGCGGCCTCGTCGACGTAACCTTTGGCTCCTGACGCGATAGCCTTCAGAATGGTTTCCTCGTCGATTCCGGAACCGGTCACGATGATCCGCAAATCCGGCCGCGTCGCCTTCAGGCTCGCCATCACGTCGAACAGGTTCTGACCGTTGCGGTTGCCGAGCAGGATGAGATCCACTCCTTGCAACATGCTGATCTCGGGCAGTCCCGCGGAGATGAGTTCGAACTCGGGCTCAGAGTCGAACAACGCGCGGAATCCGACAAAGCGCAATGGATCGCTTTCCACCACCGCGATTTTGATTACTGGTTTTCTGGCAACTGCTGCTTTCATAGTTTTCCCTGTAGGGTTGGATTCTTGTATCCAGCATAGTGATAATTCATCACGATGCAAAGAGAAGGTGACCGAAGGGAAATTACGGGAGTAACATGGAAAAATTAGCTTAGACTCAGAATTGGCAGTCGAAGTTCCCGCGGATCACGTGGA
>DATHQJ010000139.1:0-5173 GCA_035482825.1 Binatus sp. (SeqCode)
AAGTGATTTTCCAGCTTGGTGAGCAAATCGAGTGTCTGCAGGCTGTCGATGCCGAGCGCCTTAAAGAAGTCTTCGTCGGGAGAGAGTTTCTCGCGCGGCACTTTGAAGTGCGCCGCGGCCAAGGTGAGAATCTCGTCAAGCGTTTTTTCAGCGGTTTCCATGGCAGTTATTCTAATTCAGTTTCGACTACGGCAGATACGGCTGTGCGTCCGTGCTCTCCACAAACTTCTTCAGTCCCGCCTGCACGGCTGGGCGGGAAAACAACTCGCAGAAGACATCGATTTCCTTGCGCAGTTCATCGAGCGGAATCGGCTTGATGAACCGCTTGGCGGACACGGCAGTCTGCCGGTCGAACTTTCCGATCTGCGCGGCAGTGGCTCGCGCGGCGCGCAGAGCTTCCCCCTCCGACACAACCTGGCTCACCAAGCCGATCTGCTGGGCCTTGGTAGAGTTGAAGCTGCGGCCGGTCAACAACAGATCGCGAACAGCGGCATTCCCCACATCGCGCTTCAGGCGCGGGATTCCGCCGAATCCCGGAATCAGACCCAGTCTCAACTCGGGAAAACAAAAACGCGCCATCCTGTCGGCAATGATCAAATCGCAAACCAGGGCGAGTTCAAAGCCTCCGCCGAATGTCACGCCATGCACTGCGGCAATCGTGGTCAGAGGCGCCGAATCGAGTCGATTCAACACGCGGTGAATCCGTTCCAGAAAATCGCGCACGCCGCGGGATGCTTGCAACTTCTCCATCGACTGGGACCGCTCGTAGAGTTCGCGAAGATCGGCGCCGGCGCAAAAACCCGACTTCATCTCGCTGTGGATAATGAGAGCATGGGCATCGGCTTCCAAATCGTCGAGTGCAGACGCGAATTGTTCTAATTCGCCCAGCGACAACGTGCCCAACTCGTTGCAGGGCTCTCGGTGGAGCGCGAGTTCGATAACCCCGCTCTGAACCTGCCACGACAACGCTTGCCCTTTGAATTGCTTCACGCCCAACTCGTCCCTTTCCAACTTACTCGACTCTAGACCGCCTGCTTCACCTGATACATGTCCTCGATCTCGCGTTTCATGCGCGCGGAAATCAAGTCGCGCTTCAACTTTCCATTTGCCGTGAGCATCCCATTGTCGATCGAGAACGGCTCCGGCCGAAGGCAGAATGTGCGCACCTGTTTATAGTGCGGAAGCTGCGGGTTGACCGCATCGAGCGCGGATTGCGCCTGTTCCGCGGTGACGCTGCCCGTGATAATCGCAGAAAGATATCCGCGGCCATTTCCGACGATCACCACTTGCTGCGCGCCCGGCAGATGGCGGGCGATCTCTTCTTCGATCGTTTCCGGCGCGATCTTGTGGCCGGAGCCAAGAACGATCAGATTCTTGATACGCCCTACAATGCGCCAGTTCCCTGCTGCGTCCATCTCACCCTGATCGCCGGTGTGAAACCATCCGTCGCGCAGCACCTCGGCCGTTTGCTGCGGGCGGTTCCAATAGCCGGGAAACACATTGGGGCCGCGCACGACAATCTCTTCGTTCTCGCCGAGCCTCATCTCAATGCCTGGAATCGCGGGTCCGACGCGTCCGGGCGCGACGTTGTCCGGATCGTCCATCGTACAGATTCCGGTCGTCTCGGTCAGACCGTAGACCTGCAGGACCGCGATGCCCAGCATGCTGAAATAATCCTGAGTCTCGGGCGTGAGCGGAGCTGAGCCGCAGATGAGGGCCTTGAGATTCTCGCCCACCATTTTGTTGCGGATCGCAGGGAAGGCCACGGTATTGGCCAGCCATAGCCAAATAGAATCGCCGGTCTGCGGACGTTTTTCCTTGCGCCGTGTCCAGGCCGCTTTGGCGCGTGAATAAACCGCCCGCGCCAGGCCGCCTTTTTTTTCGATCTGATCGTCGACGCCGCGCCGCATACGCTCGAGCAACTGCGGGACATTCAGAAAATAGTGCGGGGCGGTGGCGGGCATGTCGCTTGGAATCTTCGTCAGATCTGTGTTCAGCGTGATCAGACTTCCGCGCAGAATAAAAGTCAGCACCGCAATCCAGGACGCGCAGAAACTAAACGGCAGGTAATGGAAAATATGATCCTGCCCGGCTCGGCCGCCCATCAGCGAGTCTAGTCGCGCCGACGTGCAACCCAGCATGAATCCCACGTTGGCTGCGGTCAGCACCACGCCCTTGGCTTCGCCGGACGTGCCCGAAGTGTAGATGACGGTTACGGGATCGGCGTCACGCACTTGCGGGCGATCGAGCGTGACTCCTTCTACCCCGGCAAAGATTTCGTCGAAGAGAATATGCGGAGGCGCTTCGTTCCAGCTTTGCTGGATCCCATCGCGCAGGGTCGCGTCGCCGCAGCAGACCAAGGACGGCGTGCTGTCTTTGATCATCGCAACCAATTCTGACGGCGCCTGGCGCGAATACAGCGGGACAACGATCAGTCCCTCGGCCATCGCCGCTAAATCCATCGCTATCCATCGAATGCTGTTGGCCGCAAGCAGGCCGCAGCGGTCGCCCTTTCTCAAGCTTCTTGCGGCGAGAAACGTCCGCGCCTTGCGAATCAATTCGAGGAGTTCGCCGCCCGTCACGCCGGTGACCTGGCCATCGCGGATCTCGAGGAGCACCTTCGTCTCCGCGGCCGCGTTGAGTTGCGAAAAGATTTCCCCGACGAATGACATGTGATTCTTTACCCGGAAACGCCGCGACTCTTGACTATCGGCCGCTAACTATACGCCGCCACCAACTGCCGAAGCGAAGCGCTCATGGGCGGCAGGTAATCTTCCCAACTCCATTCTCCGGTGCGCGTAGGAAACTCGGGATACCGCCGTTGAACTTCTTCTTCGAAGTAAACGCCCATGCGCGCCATTACTTTCAGATTCTTTACGACGGTGCGGGCGATGCCGGCCGCGATGCGTTCTCCCTGCGTGGCCAACGTCTCCAGCGCCGTCAGCAATTTCGGCTCGAGATCCGGATCATCGACGGTCATCAACAAATCGAGATGGTCGCGCTCGCGCATCAGATTGCGAATGCGCTCATCCATGGTGATCCCCGCCGAGGGTACCAGAGCCGGCATGGAGGTCACGATGCCGTGATAGCGCGACGACGCCATCATGTGGCAGGCGCGCAGAATGCTGACCAGTTCATACATGTTGTACTGGTCGGAGGTGAGAACCGGTACTCCGCCCAGCTTCTCAGAAATGCGATTCGCCGGACGCGCATCCAGTCGCTCGGTCGCCACCAGAATTACAAAAACATTCCGCTGCTTGCGGAAGGCGTCGACGGCGTTGGCGATGGAAGTCAAGTAATGCTGGTAGGCACGATCGGCGGCCGGACCCGAGTTATGAAAATAGACCGTGCGGTAGTGACTGTCTTTGTATGCTCCGGTCAGACTCCGCAGTGCGTACTTAGCGACCGACGCTTTCACCGGCCACTCAAACGGATTGATCGGGCACACCACCAGGACGGGCGTCTTCCCGTCCCATCCCACTTGCCGCAAAATGCTCTGGCCGTACTCCGCGGGGCGCGGTTCGAAGGTCCACGCAGTGTCGGTGCCGAGTTCCGTAGGTACGCCCAACTCGCGCAACACCGTGCGCGACTCTTCGTTGCGCGTGATGACCAGCGAATTCTTGCAGTAGCGTCCGCACATTTTGGCGACCAGCGGATCCATGTGGCCGGCTTCCGCGCCGTATCCGACCGAGAGCTTGTTCTCTACGGCCGCGATGCCGAGGGAACCAATCATCATCGTGGTCAGGGCATTCGCGAACTTGCTCTTGAACATGGAACCTTCGCAGGCCACAACACCGTGATGCTTGGGAACTTCATCCGACAGGAACGGCGGGAAAATATCCGGAAGGTGCACTTGCTTGGTTCCCTCGAAATATCCCTTGGAGAATTCGAAGTTCTGACTCATCACGCTGAACTCAACGCGCTCCGCGCCCAGGACGTGACGGATCTGGCGCAACATTTCGTCGACCCGAACGTCGGAGCCCATGTTGCGCGTGCCGTTGTATCCGGCGAAGAGCAGTTTCAGTTTTTCGCCCGGCTGCCAGGGATTATTTCCGCCCAGCATCCATCGCGCCTTCGCGCGCTCGATGTTGCCGCTGACCCAGGCTTCCAGAATGAAGTCCATCATGCGGCGGTACCTCCGGCAGTCGCTGGCCAGGGTTTGTACTGGTACTGGAAATTATTTTCGCGGCTGAATTTCAGCAACGGAAAACTGTACTGCGAGAATGGAACGGGTTTCCGTTTCAACTCGGTGGTCACGCGAGTGTTGTCGAAGACCGTGTTCCACACCAGGTACGGCATGAACACTTTCAGCAGCGCGGCACCGTGGCCAACCGATCCTTTGCGATTGGCCAGCATGTTCACCGATCCGGAGAACGGCTTTTCGGCGAATGGAAGGAATACGGGGCTGCGCTTCTGCTGCTCTGCAGCCAGCGCGGTCGTCAGCTCGCGGAAGGTCTGCGACCCGGTTCCTGAGGACAGATGATACGTGTCGTACTGCGGCTGGTCTTTCTGGTGCAGGGTGGCAATCGCGTCGGCGACAAAATCAACGTTCACGATGTCGATCTTGTCCGCGGGACGGAAGGGCAACGCCGGCAAACCTGCCAGAAATACGAATGCCTTGACCATGTCGAATTGCGTGGTCTCCGCGTGGCGGCTGTCGCCCAGCACAATGCTCGGACGAAAGATAGTCTTGGGCGTATCGGGAAGCAACTGGCGCGTCATGTGCTCGCAGAATTTCTTGGTGCGGGCGTAGGGATCGTAATCCGACCGGTCCCATTCAATGGAACGATCTTCGGTGACCACTTCGTTGCTGCGCTTGCCCGCGACAGCGACCGTGCTGACTTCGCTGAAACGGCGCAGGCCGTGATAATGCTCGGCGTGCCGCGCCAGAGTCAACACTTCTAGCGTGCCGCGCAGGTTTACGTTCAGGCAGCTTTTCTCCGACTTGCGGTTCAGCGATGCCGCGCAGTGAATCACGGAATCCGTGGTATGGACCAGGCGGTCGTATTCATCGCGGTTCAGGCCGAAGCCGCCGGCAGTCAGGTCTCCGCAAAAGATGCGCACTTTCGTCTGCAGGTATTCGAAGAAGCGCGGGAAATCCAGATGCATTTGCAGCGCCCGCCACAATCGCATCTGCGCCTCCTGCGGATCGCGCGCCCGCACCAGCACATTC
>DATHQJ010000140.1:0-2674 GCA_035482825.1 Binatus sp. (SeqCode)
TGAGATCCTGGTGGAAGTGGTGGGCACGTCGGGCCAGCTTCGTCCGGGCATGACGGCGAGCGTTCGCCTCGATAACCTGCAATAAGTTCTCCTTCGATGCACATCTCCCGATGAGCGACATTCGATGAACATTACCGAAGCTCTCAACGCGGCGCTCCCCGAAATGCCCGCGCGCATGGTCGCGGAGCGTTATCCGCGGATCGCGAATGACATGGTTTTCCGCGAGCATGTCGAGGACGGCAAGGCCGTGTTCCGCGTCTATGTCCCGAGCGCGGAGGCCATGTACAAGTTCCCACCGCAGAATTGGGCGCTGATTCAACTCTTCGACGGCAAGCGCAACTACGACGAAATCTCCACACTCTATTCGCAGCAGACCCGCTCGGAGTACAGCGCCGAGCAGGTCCGCGACTTTGCCGCCGAACTGGAGGCGTTGGATTTCTGGTACAAAACGCCGCAGGAAAAAAATATCGTCCTCATGCAGAAAAGCGTCGAGGAGCGCCGCAAGCTACTGAAAAAGAAAAGCAGGTACGGCGATCTGTCGCTGATCCTTTTTCCCGCCGTCAATCCTGACAAGTTCCTCGACTGGGTCTACAAATACACCAGCTATTTCTATTCGACGTGGTTCACTCTGCTGACCCTGGTGGCGTTTGGTTTCTCGGCAGGAATCACCATCACGCACTGGTCAGAGATCGGCCGCGACACCCTGGAGTTCTACAACTTCGCCGACAAGTCCTGGGGAGACGTGATCCAGTTCTACCTGCTGGCGGTGGGCGTGCTTGGATTTCACGAACTCGGCCATGGCCACGCCTGCAAACATTACGGCGGCCGGGTCCCGGCGATGGGGTTCGCGCTCATCTATCTTGCCCCTGCTTTCTACACTGACACCACCGAGGGCGACGTTAAGGGCACTCGCTACGAACGACTGATCATTGCGCTGGCGGGCGTGTGGGCTGAGTTGATGATCTATGCCATCGCTACGCCGCTGTGGTGGGGCACTCCGCCCGACACTGCCCTGCACAACGCCGCCTACGTTCTGATGTTGATCACCGGAATCTCCGCGGCCCTCATCAACTGGAATCCTCTGATCAAGCTCGACGGTTACCACATGCTCTGCGAAATCCTCGGCATTGTGGACCTGAAAGAAGCTTCGACCGCCTTCGTTTCCGCTTGGGTGAAGCGTCACGTGTGGGGCCTGCCGGTGGACGTGCCCTACGTTCCCCGGAAACGGCGATTGGGCTATGGCATCTATGCGATTCTGTCGGGCCTGTACAGCTACACCGTCCTTTATGTAGTCGCCCGTTTCGTTGGGAACGTGTTTCGCAACTTCAATCCGGATTGGTCGTTTATTCCGGAACTCGTCACAGCTGGACTCATCTTTCGATCGCGCATTCGCGTGCTGATCAACTTTATGAAATTCGTCTATCTCGACAAGAAAGATCGCGTGTGGGCATGGTTTAAACCCACGCGCTCGCTGGCCATCGCGGTCGTGGCGGCTGTAGTGCTGCTGCTGCCGTTGTGGCACGAGTCTGCCTCCGGACGCTTCGCCCTCGAGGCCGCACAGCATGCCGTCCTGCGGACTGCGGTGCCGGGCACTGTGGTCGCGGTCTCTGCGGATGAAGGTCAGCCCGTGGTGGCGGGCGCCTCGGTGGTGCAGCTACGCAACCTGCCCTTGCAGTCGAAGCTGGCTGAAAGCAAAGCGGAACTCGCATTAGCCACGGGACGGGCCACATCCGCCGCCCTGCGCAACGCCGACTTCGCCGCCGCGGCGCAGGAGCGCGACCGCTTGACTCAGCAGACACTCCAACTTCAGTCGGAGGCGGCCCACCTCAGTCTCGACAGCCCAATCTCCGGCGTGGTGGTTACGCCGCGCGTTCGGGACCATGTGGGTGCCTACGCTCCTGCCGGCACTGAACTTGCCGAGGTCGCTGATCTGCGCACTTTGCTGGTCCGCATCTTCGTTTCGGAACACGAGATTTATAAATTCCGGTTGGGGTCGGAAGCGCGGCTGCAGGTGGATGGAATTTCAAGCAAGCGGGATACGCGCGTGGTCGCTATCGCTCCGTTGAACTCGCAACTGGCGCCGGGCCTGGAGGACGTAGGCCAATACCAGGGCACCCGCCCGCCCAACTTCTATGTGGTGGACCTGCTGGTTCCGAACCAGGACGGCACGCTGAGGCCGGGAATGGCGGGTACGGCTCGCCTCTACGGACGCCGCCGCAGTCTGGCCGGGCTGATCGCTCAGGACGCAGCCAACTTCTTCGGCCGCAAGGTGTGGTGAGGCTCTTCTGAAGCCGAACCAGTTGCACACGAAAGCCTAACGAAAAAAAAGTAAGGCCGCCCCCCCAGGCGGCCTTACTTTCCCCGAACGTGCTAGAGCCTTAGCGCTTCGCCAGCTTCGCGAGCTTTGCGAACTTCGCCATTTTGGCCATTTTCGCGAGCTTTGCGAACTTGGCCAGTTTGGCCATCTTCGCCATTTTCTCGGTTTTGGCGCTGGCGGTAGCCGGAGTTACATCGGCCAGAGTTGCGCTGGCCACATTGGCCTTCTTGGTTGCGTTCAGGCTGCTGATCAGGGACTTTTTCTGAATCGACATTTGGAATCTCCTCTTGAAGTGAATCAGATTTTTTCTGCTACCACGCGATCTTGTATATAGCAAGGGAAGCGCCAAACTCTAAG
>DATHQJ010000141.1:0-11977 GCA_035482825.1 Binatus sp. (SeqCode)
GCCCCGCCGGAGTACACCGTGCAGATCGACCCGGCCCCCCACGTCAGCAATCCCGCAAAGTTCAACGTCGCCGGCCCGTACACCACCCCCGTCGTGATCGACACCGGTCCGACGAACGTGTCCGTTCCCGTGTTGGCAAAGTCCATCACTCCACCGTCGAACAGAATCCCGGCCGTGGCTGTGCTGGTGTTCGTCATGCCCGTGCCCAGCGTCCACACCCCGGACGGGAACTGCAGACTCCCTCCCGCGTTCACCGTCCACGATCCCGTGCACGGCGTGCTGCATCCCGATCCTCCGCGCATCAGCAAGGTGGCCGAAACCGTCACGACTCCCGTGTTGTTGAAGATGGCGTCGATGTAGCTGTTGCCCGTTCCCGTGGTCTTCTTCAAGGTGGCCGTGTTGTTGAAGATGTCGTTGTTGCCCGACTGGAAGACGTTGCCATCATTGGTCAGGTCCCAGGTCCCGGTGTTGTTCACTACCGCTGCCGCCCCCAGGTTTAGCGACGACCCCTCCGCGTAGGTCACCGTCTGACCTGCCGGCAGGTTCAGCGTCCGCGCCTGCAGCGACGGAAACCCGGACGTGAGTTTCATGCCGCCGTTGATGTTCACCACGGCATTGGTCCCCGCCGGGCATGCCCCGCCGGAGTACACCGTGCAGATCGACCCGGCCCCCCACGTCAGCAATCCCGCAAAGTTCAACGTCGCCGGCCCGTACACCACCCCCGTCGTGATCGACACCGGTCCGACGAACGTGTCCGTTCCCGTGTTGGCAAAATCCATCACTCCACCGTCGAACAGAATCCCGGCCGTGGCTGTGCTGGTGTTCGTCATGCCCGTGCCCAGCGTCCACACCCCGGACGGGAACTGCAGACTCCCTCCCGTGTTCACCGTCCACGATCCCGTGCAGGGCGTGCTGCATCCCGATCCTCCCCGCATCAGCAAGGTGGCCGAAACCGTCACCGCTCCCGTGTTGTTGAAGATGGCATCGATGTAACTGTTGCCCGTTCCCGTGGTCTTCTTCAACGTGGCCGTGTTGTTGAAGATGTCGTTGTTGCCCGACTGGAAGACGTTGCCATCATTGGTCAGGTCCCAGGTGCCCGTGTTGTTCACCACCGCCGCCGCCCCCAGGTTGAGCGACGCCCCCTCCGTGTAGGTCACCGTTTGACCCGACGGATTGTTCAGCGTCCGCGCCTGCAACGACGGAAACCCGGACGTGAGGTTCATCCCGCCGTTGATGTTCACCACCGCATTGGTCCCCGCCGGGCATGCCCCGCCGGAGTACACCGTGCAGATCGCCCCGGCCCCCCACGTCAGCAACCCCGCAAAGTTCAACGTCGCTGGCCCGTACACCACCCCCGTCGTGATCGACACCGGTCCGACGAACGTGTCCGTTCCCGTGTTGGCAAAATCCATCACTCCACCGTCGAACAGGATCCCGGCGAGGGCGGTGCTGTTATTCGTCATCCCCGTGCCCAATGTCCACACCCCGGACGGAAACTGCAGACTCCCTCCCGTGTTCACCGTCCACGACCCCGTGCACGGCGTGCTGCATCCCGATCCTCCCCGCATCAGCAAGGTGGCCGAAACCGTCACCGCTCCCGTGTTGTTGAAGATGGCATCGATGTAGCTGTTGCCCGTTCCCGTGGTCTTCTTCAACGTGGCCGTGTTGTTGAAGATGTCGTTGTTGCCCGACTGGAAGACGTTGCCATCATTGGTCAGGTCCCAGGTCCCGGTGTTGTTCACCACCGCTGCCGCCCCCAGGTTGAGCGACGACCCCTCCGCGTAGGTCACCGTCTGACCTGCCGGCAGATTCAGGGTCCGCGCCTGCAACGACGGAAACCCGGACGTGAGCTTCATGCCACCGTTGATGTTCACTACTGCATTGGTCCCCGCCGGGCATGCCCCGCCGGAGTACACCGTGCAGATCGCCCCGTTCCCCCACGTTAGCAGGCTGCTGAGTGTGATCGTCCCGTTTCCACTCACGACTCCGCCGGACAGGTGCATGGTGGTCATCGACGTGGTGCCGCTGAACACCAGCGAGCCGCCCGCCATCGCGAGATCAGCGCCGAACGTGGCGTTGCCCGTGATGGTCAACGGGCCGCCGTTGAAGTTGAGGGTATCGCCCGAGCTCAGGCTGGCAATGGTTTGGTTGGCCGCGGCCAGGCCGCCTACGTTGATGGTGGTGGTAAAGGTACTGGCAATGCAGACGTTGTCGGTGGAAATCGGGACCGCGCCGGAGCTCCAGTTTCCGGCTGTGCCCCATTTATTATCGCCGGCGCCGCCGGTCCAGTTGTTACCACAGCTTGCCAACGGAGTGGGAGAGTTCAATCCACTTACTTTGGCAAGGAAGGCTCCCGATTTCCGCGAAGAGGTTGGCGCGGTCACTCCGGCGGGGAACTGGGGCGTTTTAGCCTGCGGGAAGTCGTGGGATGTCGTCCAGCCGCCGAGGTAGGCCGATCCTTGCTTATCGACGGAGAGGCTGCGGAGGATATCAGTACCGCCTCCGCCCAGGAAAGTTGAGAATCGCAGCTGCGAGCCGTCGGGAGCCAGGGTTGCGAGAAAGGCGTCGAAAGTGCACGCGCCGTTTTTGTTCACCATGCAAGCCGCCTGAAGAGGCGCCTGCCTCGGGAAATCGGCCGAATAGGTCCATCCCCCGACCACCACGTTGCCCGAGCCGTCGAGGGCGATGGCATTCGCTTGGTCGGCGCCGCTTCCGCCAAGATAGGTGGAGAACATCAAGACCGAGCCCTGCGCGGAAAGTTTGCTGATGAACGCATTACTTTTGCCCAGCAACTGTCTCTGGCTCGCCTGGCTGACGGGAAAGTCGGTGGAGCGGGTGACGCCGGCGACGTATGCCTGACCATGGCCGTCGACCACGATGGCATTGGCGGCATCGCCCCCACTTCCTCCCAGGTACGTTGAATAGCCGATCTGCTGTCCGTTCGCCGAGAGCGTGGTCACGAAAGCAGAACCCGGGCAGCTACCCTGCGCCCGCGTCGCGCACTGCGACTGCAATCCGTTGCTCACGGGGAAATCAAGCGATCGGGTCTGGCCGGCGATATAGAGATTGCCGGAGGCGTCGAGTGCCAACGCACGCGCTTCGTCGAAGTCTGACCCACCCACGTACGTTGCGAACAGAACGTGGGATGCGTCCGCGGAGATTCCGGCAACGAAGGCATCGCCGTTGCCGCCTGCGATGCGCTGTACCGCGTCGGTGACTGGGAAGTCGAGCGAATGGGTCGAACCGGCGAAGAACATGTTGCCGCTGCCATCGACCACAATGGCGTTGGCCTCATCGCCCCCGCTGCCGCCGAAGTACGTCGCAAACACGACTCCACCACCCGGACCGATCTTGGCAACGAAGGCGGTGCCCTGGCAGGCGCCGGCACCGTCCAAGCTGCAGGAAGGCTGCAGAGGCCGCACCACGGCAAAATTCGTGGCGCGCGTTTTGCCCGCCACATAGGCGTTGCCAGCGGAGTCCAGCGCGATGGCGCGGGCCTCGTCGAGCCCGCTACTGCCGAGATAAGTGAAGTAGATGAGCTTCGATCCATCCGGCGACAACCTGGCCACGAAAGCATCCCCTTCGCCGGCGCTGAGGGCTCTGGCATCCATGGCGCCCGCATGGGCCAGGGTTACGCCCGCGACGTAGAGGCTTCCGTCGCTGGCGGCGACGACCGCGTTGACGCGGTCCGACGGGCCCAGCAGATAACTCGAAAACGTGAGCACGGGGTGCACGGCGCTGTCCGTAGCGGCGGTTTGGGCCGGCGAGGTCCCCGCAAGACCGGCGATGATAACCAGCAGAGCAACGGTGACGAAGGCGAGATTGGCGCGAAAATGCTTCATAGACTCAGCTCCTGAAAAAGGAATTTCCTGTTGCTTGCTCGATCTTTATATTGGGGGGAGTTATCCGCAAAAGTCGTACAGCGAGGGGAGAGATCCTTCCACAATCCGGCGTCGGATCCGCTGTTCCTCTTTTGCCGGTGAACTTCATCACGATTCTTCCCGTCCGGGGGACCGAATCCCCCGAATTTTCTTCACCAGGCGGGCCACCAGGCTTCCGGGTTTCAGCTTGCGCATCGCCGGTTGATAGGCTGCCGGTTCACTGGCGAGTTGTGATTCAGGGACCGGGGTGACCGCAACCACCTGCAGATCACGATCGAGATCCACGTTGACGACGAGGCCTGGAGTTGGCTCGACCTCCGACTTCCAGACTGTGTTGCCGGAGAACTTGAACTGTCGGCCTTGGATCATAATCAGGCCGGGTGCGACATTCGGCACCCTCAAGACCTTGCCTTGGGTTCTCATTCCTCCTCCGATTGGGCCCGGAAAACAGTTGTCGTGCCTTTGTTCCGAGTGCTACCCTTTCTGGTCTCTGGAATGCCGGCCGGGGGGGATCCCGCGCATTCACATTTCTGCTTACACCTCGCATTGTGTAAACGGCAGGGGAAAACCGTCATGGTACCTCAAAACTTTTTTGGAGCGCCGGAGTTCCTCCCGGTTAGCGCCGCCCAGGGAAGGCTGGGAAGGCAGGCTCTTGACCAGTTGTTCAGCGTCACCTATGAAGAGCTCCGCCGCCTGGCCTACAGCGTGAAGCGGGGCGACCCCAGCAACACGCTGAGTCCAACCACCCTGGTCAATGAAGCGTGGCTGAAGCTCGCCAAGTCCCCAGCGATCAGGGCCGAATCTCCTCTGCACTTCAAGCGCATTGCCGGCCGCGCCATGCGCCAGTTGCTCATCGAAGCCGCCCGACGCCGGCACTCCCACAAGCGCGGAGGCAACGGCAGCGCCATTTTCGTTACGCTTGACGAATCGCTTAACGGCGCTGTGACCGGCGGAGATGATCTGCTTGCCTTGGACGCGGCATTGACCGAATTGGGCCATCTCGAACCGCGTCAGGGCGCCATTGTGGAAGCGCGCTTTTTTGGCGGGCTGGAGATCAGCGAGATTTCCAGCTTGCTAGGCGTGTCGGAAGCCACGATTCTGCGGGATTGGCGGGCCGCCAAAGCATGGCTTGGGCAGAGACTGCGGCGCGCGAGTGCTGCAACGACGAAAGAATAATTACAAACCGTCCCGTTCCCCGGTGCCGGCTGTGCTTCCCCCCACGCGGCCCCGACAGCAGGGCGAGTCGATAACACCTCATGGACAGCGCACACTGGCAGCGCCTACAAAATGTATTCCACGAAGCTGCCTGGCTGCCGCGGCCGGAGCAGGAGACCTTTGTAAGAAGCAGCTGCGGAGAAGACCAAGAACTCGTCTCCGAAGTGCTGGGGATGCTCGATCAGGACGCCGACGGCAAATCTCTGCTGGATCGCCCTCTGGCCGAAGTGGCGCGTAATACGCTGGCGTACTCCGATGCGCTCGCCTCCAAGGAATTCGGCCCTTACCGCATTCTCCGCGTGCTGGGAGAAGGCGGCATGGGCGTAGTGTATCTGGGCGAAAGGCTCGACCTTCACTCGCAGGTCGCGATCAAGGTCCTGCGGGATGCATGGCTTTCGCCTGCGCGTCGCGAACGCTTTCTGAGCGAGCAGCGTACCCTGGCGCAACTCAACCATCCTTCCATTGCCCGCCTCTATGACGCGGCAACGCTCGAGGACGGGACTCCTTACTTCGTCATGGAGCACGTCGAAGGCGTCCCGCTGACCCACTACTGCCGAAGCCACAGCTGCCCGATTGAACAACGCCTGCAATTATTTCGCGTTGTCTGCGAAGCCGTGCAGCATGCCCACGCGAACACCATCATTCATCGCGATCTGAAGCCCTCGAACATTTTGGTGAAAAGCGATGGCACGGTGCGGCTGCTGGATTTCGGCATCGCTAAGCAAATCGAGAGCCTCGATCTGGCGGTGGACCAGACCACGATGGGCCTGCGGCTCATGACTCCCGCCTATGCGTCGCCCGAACAGATTCGCGGCGACCGCATCGGAATCACCACCGACGTCTATTCGCTGGGCGTGATCCTCTACGAACTGCTGACGGGAGAGCTTCCTTTCGATCTTTCGAACCTCACGCCCGCCGAAGCCGCCACCATCATCACCGACCATGAACCCGGCAAGCCGTCCACCGTTGTCAAGCGGGCATGGCTGGATGCCGGGCAAAGCCCGTCTCCGGCGGGCAAGACCCTCAGCAAAGCGGCGTGGGCCGACCTGGACGTGCTCTGCCTCACCGCAATGCACAAGGATCCGCAACGCCGCTACCCCTCGACGGAAGCACTCATGCGCGATGTGGACCATTACCTGGGCGGTGAGCCGCTCGAGGCGCGGCTGGACACCTTGCGATACCGTACCGCCAAGTTTGTGCGGCGCCACCGGCAGGCGGTCATGTCGGCGGCTCTTATCCTGCTGGCCGTCGTTTCTCTGATTGCGTTTTTTAATCTGCGGCTGGCCAGAGCGCGGGATGCCGCTCTGGCGGAAGCCGCGCGCACGCAGCGTGTCCAGCAGTTCCTGGCCAACCTGTTTCAGGGCGGCGATGAAGCCGCCGGACCGTCGGATTCCCTGCGCGTAGTGACCATCGTGGATCGCGGCGTGCAGCAGGCGAAATCCCTCACCAGCGAACCGAAGATTCAGGCAGAATTGTACGCGAACCTCGGCGGCATCTATCAGAAGCTGGGCAAATATGATCAGGCAGAAGCCCTGCTGCGCTCCGCCCTCGATGAGCGCAAGTCGCTGTTCGGACCGGACAGCGCGGAAGTCGCCGAGAGCCTCGTGGCGCTTGGCCTGCTGCGCTCCGACCAGGGACACATGGAAGAGGCCGAACAACTGGTTCGGCACGCCCTGGAAATGGATCGAAAGCATCTGCCGCCCGAACATCCGTCCATTGCCAAAGCATTGCTCGCCCTGGGCAAGATTCTAGGGCAACGGGCTTCTTACGATGAGGCCATCCAGACTCTGAATGAGGCCGTGCGGATCGAATCGGCCCCCTCGGTGGCTCCGACCGATCTCGCCGCCAGTCTTTCCGCCCTGGCAGCCGCGCAATTCTCCGCCGGGCACTATGACGCTGCCAAGTCTCTTTACCAGCGTCTGCTACAGATGCATCGCTCGCTCTACGGCGACCGTCACCCTCTGGTAGCCGACGATCTGCAGGCGCTCGGCTCCATTCAGCAGGACCTGGGGTATTACAACGAATCGGAAAAGCTGGAACGCCAGGCCTTGGAGATCGACGAGTCCTATTACGGCAGCAGTCACCCGAAAGTCGCGGCGGATTTGACCTCGCTCGGCCGATCCCTTGAATACGAGACCAAATATAACGAGGCCGATTCCGTCCTGCTGCGCTCCCTCGCAATCCAGGAGCACGTATTTGGTCCCGTCCACCAATCCGTGGCCGACACGCTCAATGAACTGGGAAACGTAGCCAACATGCGCAATGATCTGGACCGGGCAGAGGCGTATGCCCGCCGCGTCGTCGATATCTATCGCGCCGTGTATGGCGATCATCACAACTATGTTGCCGTCGCAGTGTCGAACCTGGCCAGCGTTTACATGGACAAGAAGGACTATCCGCGAGCCGAGCAGATGTTTCGCGACGCGATTCGCCGCTTTACCGAGACCCTGGGGGCGGACAACGTCAACACCGGAGAAGCCCACATCAAATTGGGCCGAACGCTGATGCGTGAGAAACGTTACAAGGAAGCAGAAGTGGAAAGTCGGGCCGGCTACGACAACCTGGTCAAGCAGACCAGCCCGGCAACCAGCTACATCCGAGCCGCGCGCAAGGATCTGGTCGCAGACTACGAAGCCTTGAAACAACCAGAAAAAGCGGCGCGATTCAAAGCGGAGTTGGAAGCCGCCGCCGACAAGGCCTCAGCGAAGTGATCTGGGCGAAATCGCACATCCGGTGAGCCATCGAGGCATGGAAATAGCTGCCGCCGTTGGGCTGCAGGCTCAGGTCGAACCAGATTCAAGCAGAGAACAATCGATATGTCGCGACTCGGACGGATCGTCGGCAACCCTGAACTGATCTGATCTGGGCTTACCGAGCTTAATAATGATAAGTCGGCTTCTCGCCGGCGATCGGTTGGTTACCGCTGGCGCGTTTGTCAGTACTCTCCAACCCTGATACTTTCCGAATTGTCCGTCAGCACGAGCGTCATCTGGCCACCACGACCAACTCGGTGACGATACATCCAAACCTGCTTGCTCAGGTTAGAGACTCAGCAACGGCAGGGTACGGTAGCGCTTGCCGGTCAAGCGAAACAATGCATTCACCACAGCTGGGGAAATGACCGGAACTGATGGTTCGCCGCATCCTGAGGGTTTTTCCGTGCTCGGAACGATGTGAACGTCGACTTCAACCGGTGCGTCGATTATGTACGGGGGAGTGTAGCTGTCGAAGTTGTTTTGCTCGGCATGGCCGCTCTTGAAAGTTATCGCCCCTTTCGCCATCAACTGCGATACGCCGAAGCTCACACCCGCCTGAAACTGGCTCTCGATCGTCAACGGATTCACGGCCGCACCGCAGTCGAGCGCAATGGTTACACGATGGATCTTCGGCCGCTTGTTCTCGATCGAGACATCCACGGCACAAGCAACATTTGTCCCGAACGACTCATGACATGCAACTCCAGCGGCGTGGCCCTCCGGCAGGTGATTCCGCCACGAAGAGCTTTTTTCGTCCATCAGGTCGAGCACTGCCCGAAGCCTCGTTTCATCCGGTTTCAGCAGCTTCCGGCGATAGGCGATCGGATCCACTTTCGCACGGCCCGCCAGCTCATCGACCAGCGTTTCCATCACCAAGGCGGTGTGGGTGTGCCCGACAGAACGCCACCACAGCACCGGTACGTTCGGAGTGGGGTGATGCGCTGTGACCACAAAGTTCGGGATTTCGTAAGGATTGTCGGCGGCGCCCTCAACCGCAGTTTCATCAACTCCATTCTTTATGAGGACAGAAGCAAACGGCGTGTCAGCCACGATAGATTGTCCTACGATCACATGTCTCCAGGCCAAAGGCATACCGTCCGCGCCGATCCCAATCTCAACACGGTGAGCGAACATGGGACGATAGTATCCACCTCGCACATCATCTTCGCGAGTCCAGATGAGTTTTACGGGAATACCTTTGCAGCGTTTGGCGATGGCAGCCGCTTCGCGTTGCACATGAGAATCAGGTGTTGCTCTTCTCCCGAATCCGCCGCCGGCCATCTCGGTGTGAAAGGTAACTTGTTCCGGCTTCAGGCTGAGGATTTCGGCGATAGCCAGTTGATCGACGGTCTGGAATTGAGAACCAGCCCAAACTTCAGCATGATCGCCATCGAACCGGATGGTGGTGTTTAATGGCTCCATCGGGGTATGAGCGAGGTAGGGAAATTCGTATTCCGCCTCAATCCGGTTGGCGGCGCTAATGCCATCCAGCACGCTGAGGTCGCCGCGAGTCACGGCAACATTGCCCGCAGTGGCAGCCAGTTCCTTGTACTTTGCCCACAACTGCTCGCTGTCTGCCGGCTCGACTCGAGAGAAATCCCAATCGATGGAAAGTCGATCGCGTGCCTGCTTGGCGTTCCAGAACTTGTCCGCCACAACGACTACTGCGGTTCCCCGGGTGATGGTAGGGATTTCGAACACATCCATCACACCATGCACGCCCCGCGCCGCCTTGTCATCGATAGATTTGGCTGTTCCGCCGAAGATAGGAGAGTGCGCCACAACTGCAACCTTCATTCCGGGCAGGTCGAGGTCGAGGCCGAACTTCAAGGAGCCATCGCACTTCGGACGGCTGTCGAGCCGCCGCGTGCCTTTGCCAATCAACTTGAACTCGGATGCTTTTTTGAGCGGCACATTCTCCGGCACAGGCATGTGGGCTGCTACGTCGGCGAGTTCGCCGTATCTGGCAGATCGACCGCCGGGACCATATACAACACTGGCTTCGGTCCGACAGTCTGCTGGCGAAACTTTCCATTGCTGCGCGGCAGCGGCGATCAGCATGGCGCGAGTTTTTGCTCCCAGTTCGCGGTACTGCTGAAAAGAATGAGCAATCGAGCCTGAGCCGCCAACCATCTGGATCCCAAACACGGGATCCTTATAGACATCGGCTGCCGGAGCGAGTTCGGCTATTACGTGCGCCCAGTCGGCGTCCATTTCATCGGCCATAATCATCGGCAGCGAAGTCTGCACTCCCTGGCCAAACTCGAGACGATTCACCTCAATCACAATCTTGCCGTCTGGTTGAATGTGAACGAAGGCATCCGGAGGATACGTCTTCGGTTGCGGAGCCTGCGCCTGGACCGGGAAATCGAAATAGAGGGCGACGATCAACCCGCCGGCAGCCGTCGCCGAGACACGCAGGAAACGACGGCGGCTGAGACCTGATTCCGAATTCAACAAGGTGGTCGCGGACATGGTGTTCTCCTTTACGCCAGCTGCTGCGCGGCAGCCTTGATCGCTTTGCGGATGCGAACGTAGGTGCCGCAGCGGCAGATGTTTCCGCCCATCGATTCCTCGATGTCCTCGTCAGTGGGTTTCCGGCGGTTCTTGAGCAACGCCACAGCGCTCATAATCTGACCGCTCTGGCAGTAGCCGCACTGCACGACGTCCTCGGTCACCCACGCGTCTTGAACGACGCGGCCCACGCGGTCTTCTCCGATGCCCTCGATGGTCACGATCGGCCGGTCGCCGACGAGCGAAACGGGAACCACGCAGGAGCGAGTCGCGACTCCTGCCAAGTGCACGGTGCACGCACCGCATGCCGAGATGCCGCAACCGTACTTGGTGCCGGTCATCTTCAGATCTTCGCGCAGCACCCAAAGCAGCGGGGTACCCGGGTCAACGGTGAGCTCTCTCGTTTGTCCGTTTACCGTCAGCTTGTAAGTTTGCATAAGAACCTCCGAAGTCAAGGGTTCTGTGGACAAGGCATTCCAGCATCGACCCACATTCGCGTGGCGGCAACAAATTGTTCGTGGGTAAGTGGCGGCAGAGATCGCGCACTGCCGTCGCGGCGGCGTCCCGGCTGGAACGCCCACAGCACCAAAGGCTCCTGCTCATGGTGCCGCAAGATGCCGGGGCCATCCAGGCTGCCACTCTTGGAGCGATCGGTAAGAGACTGGCAAACCACTATGCTCGACAGGATATTGTCGTTACTGTCCTGCCACTTCATGGAAAGAGGCGCCAGGTGCCAGTTGTACGCCCCGGGGACACCGGTGCTATCCGCGTTGGCGGATTGATGACAGGTAGCACAGTTCAGGCCCGGCACGCCCTTGCCTCCAGGCCCGCGCACGACGTTGAACAAATGACGGTGCCGGTCGTCGCCTTGCTGCGGATAGTTCGTGGCGGTGTGGCAATTGATACAGCGAGGAGTTGTCAGCACAGAATAGACCTGCTGCCAGGCGGCTAGACCTGCTTCGTGTGTCATTGAGGCAGCTTGTTGACTAGTTCCCTGGGCGGGGGAACGCGGGCTGGACCACACGAGGCATACGAGCAGAATGAGGAGAGCGGACGACCCACGGAATCCTGTGTCGAGGTACACCATGCTGACTCCTTTTCTAGTCCAACCTGTCCGCCTGCGCACAAAGATATTCGATTGATCTTACTCCACAAAAAAAGCCGAGAAAAGCGGCACTAAGTAGCGGGAGCGGCTGCCCCAAGCACTATGCGATCCAGAGATCAGCGTGCCAGAAACGAAGAACTGGACTCTGAGCGAATAGTCGGCCGCACGAAGTTGATCCGCCAATGGCTTATAGAGATTAGTAGCGAGAAGGCGGCCTGTCGTCAGCAATCGGCCGGTCGCTGCTAGCGCGTTTGTCGATATTAATCCGAGAAACCCGCCAAGTCGGAGACGATGATCGAGCAATAGGAGAAAGGGACTCGGCCACAGCTCTGTGCGGCGGCAAACAGTTTAGCGTGACATTAGATATTGGACTTCCTGTTCGATTTTCGAGATCGCGATTGGAGCGACACCTGCTTCAGACAATTTCTGATTAAGCCGCTGAAGTTTAGTTGTTTTGAACTCGTTCCATTCTCCGATGGCAGCTTTGACGCGCTGGCTGGACTCGT
>DATHQJ010000142.1:0-5184 GCA_035482825.1 Binatus sp. (SeqCode)
ATGCAGTTCCTCTACGCCGACGGCGACAGTTACTACTTCATGGACACGGCGAACTACGAACAGACACACCTGAGCAAGGAAATTCTGGGCGACGCCGTCGATTACCTGATCGCCAACCTTGAGATCAAAGTGGAATTTTTCGACGGCAAGGCAGTCGGGATCGAGCTGCCCCAGACCGTGATCCTGACCGTGGTTGAGACCGAGCCGGGGCTGAAGAGTGCCACCGCTTCTAGCGTGACCAAGGCTGCGAAGACCGAGACTGGGCTGGTGGTGCAGGTTCCGCCGTTCATTAACGAAGGCGAGAAGATTAAAGTGGATACGTCGGAAGGCGCGTACTTGTCGCGCGCGTAATTGTCATCCTGAGCGGAGCGAGAACCTCGCGAAGCGGGGTTCTTGCGGAGTCGAAGGATCCCTACATTTTCTGAAGTCATGCCGTTGAAATTCCTAAAGGCTTTACGGCGCCGGGTAGGCTATAGGGATCCTTCGACTGCGAATCAGCCTCGCGTTCCGCGAGGCTGATTCTTCGCTCAGGACGACAAGTCCGCTAGGATGGTGATCCGCTGGGATGACAGTCCGCGTGAGTGGGAACTCGGAAATGAGTGTCATTGAAAAACCCATCGAAGCACGCCGTTTCTTAGTGCGCGGACGCGTGCAGGGGGTTGGCTTCCGCTGGTTTGTGGAGCGCGAGGCGCACATCCTGGGGATTGCCGGGTGGGTGCGCAACAATCATGATGGCGGGGTGGAAGTTCTCGCCCAGGGGACTCGCGATCAACTCTCTGGCTTGCATGGGCGGTTGCGTGAGGGGCCGCGCGCGGCGCGGGTGGACGCGGTCGAAGTAGCCGACGCCACTCCGGTCGCCGGAATGAGTACATTTCGCATTGAAGGAGCGTGGTAGATGCCGTCGTCGCCCGTCCCGGCCATGAATGCCGATCACTTGAAAAAACTGATTCGCGAGATCCCCGATTTTCCCAAGCCGGGGATTCTGTTTTATGACATCACGACTTTGCTGAAGGACAAGACCGGCTTCGCTACACTGATCGACAAACTCTCCGAGCATTACATTTCGCAGGACATCGACCTGGTGCTGGGCATGGAAGCGCGCGGATTTATCTTTGCTCCGGCGCTGGCTTATCGGTTGAATGCGGGATTCGTTCCGGTACGCAAGCCGGGGAAACTTCCGGCGGCGACCGTGAAGTATGATTACGCGCTCGAGTACGGCACGAATTCGCTGGAGATTCACAAGGACGCGATTCAGAAAGGCCAGCGCGTGCTGATCGTTGACGACCTGCTGGCCACCGGCGGCACGGCCGAGGCCACGGCGAAGCTGGCATCGATGCTGGGTGCGGAGATCGCAGGCCTGGGATTTGTGGTGGAACTCGATTTCCTGAAGGGCCGCGACAAGCTGAAAGATTATGAAGTGATGTCGCTGCTGCGCTACGACAAGTAGCGCGGCGGTACATCGCGCGGGAGCGCGGCCAGACTAGGCGTGCCACATCCATTGATATTGCCTATTTTGCACCCGTGACTGGGCCCATGACGAAGATGGTGTTGCCGGACGGGTCGAGCAAGTCGAACGTTCGCGCGCCCCACTCTTCATCCTTTGGCGGTCGCAAGACGTCCACCTTCGAGCTCCATTCACGGTAGTAGCGATCGGTCTCATCGACCTGGAGCACGGCACAACCATTTCGACCGTGCCCCTTCATTGGACTATCGAGGGTTAATTCGATCGTTCCGCGGGCTACCCCAAGCAGTCCGGAATGGCCGTCCTCGGACACCTCGAACGTTACGCGGAACCCCAGCCCGTCAACATAGAACGCTTTAGCCGCTGCGAGGTCGTCAGTCGGAAGAATAGGGATGGCTCTCTCCATAATTTTTTCAAAGTATCACTTTTCCAGGCGACGGTTCAAATATCTCGAAATCCCGCACTGGAGTCAGTTTGAGTCCCTTCAACTCTCAGTCAGTGATAAATGCGAATCCTTCGGCAGGTAGTTCTTCCGCCGGAACCAGTCTTCCATGGCATCTTTGAGTTGGTCGAGCGGCACGCTGGAGCCGATCTCCATTTGACCGTCGGCCAGCGGAAGCGTGTCGTCGAAGACGGTGGCGTTGGTGAAGTTGCGCATGGAGAAACTGTCGAGCCACTTCAGCGGGCAGGGAAGTTGGCGGCCGTCGACTTCATACTCCACGCGAATCTTGCGGGCGAACATAATTTGATGAACCAGTTTGATGAACCAGTTTGATTTAATCACAGTCGCTTGAACCACGGTCGACGGGATCGTCCTGATTGACAGACCGGCGGATCGGTCATACGCTCATCCCGTTCCGCAAAAGGAGAATCGAAATGATTACCAATTTGATTTATTGGATTGTGGTGGGACTGGTTGCCGGGTGGGCCGCGGGCAAGATTATGAAAGGTGGCGGGTATGGGACCGTCATGGATATTGTGCTCGGCATCGTCGGCGCCGTGGTGGGCGGGTGGCTGCTGGGGATGCTGGGGATTTCTGCGGGAGGGTTGATTGGGACGATCCTGGTGGCGATTGTTGGTGCCGTGTTCCTGATCTGGCTGTCGCGGATGATTAAGAAGGCTTAGGCGCCGTTTACGAAACCCACCGCGCTACGCGCGGGACAGCCGAGGGGGGCTGTCTCCATATAAACCTTTGGAAGCCCCATCGGATTATCTGGGGACAGCCGCCCCTTCGACTCTGCTCTGTCGAAAATCCCCATTTCTCGCACAAAGGACGCGCGAGAGGTGGGGCACCCGGCTTTCTCCCTGACCATCACAGTCTGACCATTCCTCCCCGATCCATCAGCCATCTCAAAACACCGCCGGCGCATCCACGGTTCCAGACGCCTCCGCTCGGTGTCTAAACCACGCAGGGTCCCGCGACTCACGCAAGAGCTGCGACGCCACTCGTTCCTTGGTCGCGCTCTGCTTAGTCGGCGGAGCCCTCATTGACGGAGGAGCCATGCGTTCTCTGCAAATAGCATTCGTGTGTCTGCTACTAGCTTCAGTTTCATCTGGCCAGTCTTCTACTTCAACCGGAAATTCCGCCGATCCGGCAGCGCGGCTGCCGGTGACGCGGGTGATTCTCTACAAAAATGGCGTTGGTTATTTCGAACACGCCGGGCATGTTCGCGGGAGTCAGGACGTAAACGTCGACTTCACCACGGCGCAACTGAACGACGTGCTGAAGTCTCTGACCGTGCTCGATCTGGGCAAGGGACGCATCACCGGCGTGAGTTATAACTCGACTGCGCCGCTGGAGCAGCGGCTGGGTTCGTTGCGGCTGCCGGTCGGGGAGAATCCGACGACGGCGCAGTTTCTGGATGCACTGCGCGGGGCGCGCGTGGAAGTGCACAGCGGGTCGATGTCGGCGTCCGGGCGACTGCTGAGCATTGAAGAGCGCGAGGTGGTGACGGGACACGATGCGCCCAAGAACGAAAACGACGAGGAAAAATCCGGCGGCAGGATTGGGCTCACGCAGGTGTCATTGGTCAGCGACAGCGGCGAGGTGCGTATTTTCGACCTGACGCCGGCTACGACGGTTCGGGTGACGGAAAAAGAGGTGGGGGAGGAAGTGGGGAAATATCTGGGCCTTGTAGCCTCGACGCGCGATCAGGATGTGCGGCGCATGACGATTTCGACCGCGGGCGATGGCGAGCGCAATCTGCTGGTCAGCTACATCAGCGAAGTGCCGGTTTGGAAGAGTACGTACAGAATTGTGATTCCGAACGAGGGCAAGCCGCTGCTGCAGGGGTGGGCCATCGTCGATAACACGGTGGGCGAAGAGTGGAAGGATGTGGAGTTGTCGCTGGTGGCGGGCGCGCCGCAGTCGTTCGTGCAGGAACTTTCGCAGCCATATTACACGCGGCGTCCGGTGGTCGCGCTGCCCGAGAATGCGATGCTCACGCCGCAAACGCATGAGGCGACGATGGAGGAAGCGACGCCGCCTCCTCCGCCGCCGCAGCCCCCTGCGTCTCCGAAGAACTCCGCCTTGATGCGTCCGAATGCTGGCGCCACTTTGTACGAGCAGATGGGCATGGCGTCAAAGAGCTCCAGATTCTCAGGGGCGGGCAGCGGCGCGGGCGTTGGCCCCGGCGCTGCGAGCGGTGCCGGTGGGGGAACCTCGAAGAAATGGCTCGACGAGGATGTCGGCTACATCGTCTCCGATAAGGAGCGCGAAGCTTTCGGCGACACCGTGGGCGAGTCCCGCGAACTCGGAGACCTGTTCGAGTACAAACTCAAGGATCGCGTGACCATTAAGAAAAATCAGTCGGCGCTGGTGCCGATTCTGCAGTCGCGCATCGACGCCGAGAAAGTTTCGGTGTGGAATCCCTCTGAGAGTTCTGTGTTGCGCGCGCTTTGGGTGAACAACACCAGCGACCTCACGCTCGACGGTGGTAGCTTCAATGTGCTGGAGGGAGATGCGTTTGCCGGCGAGGGCCTGATGGATGCGATCAAGCCGGGTGAAAAGCGGATCATGTCCTATGCCGCCGATCTTGGCGTGCTGGTCGATGCGAAACAAAAAGCCGACAACCAGCGCGTCACCAAAATCGTGATCGCGCACGGCACCATGACGCAATCGACGCAGGAGCGGCAGGAAAATACTTATACGATTCGCAACCGCGATACGTCGACGCGGACGGTGGTGATTGAGCATCCGGCGCGTCCCGGCTGGAAACTTGCGGACGACGCGAAGCCGGCCGAGAGTTCGGCATCCTTCCACCGCTTTCGTCTCGCGCTGGAACCTAAGAAAACCACGACGCTGGTGGTGAAGGAATACCGGCCGGTCATGAACAGTTATCAACTGACCAATGTGACGGACAGCCAGATCAAATATTTCCTTGAACAGAAGATGATTAATCCTGACGTGGAGAAGGCGCTGCGGCGGATTTCGGCCCAGAAGAACGACATCGCCGTGATCGATGCGGTGATTACCGGACGGCGTGGTCAGGTGTCGAGCATCTCCGAGGATCAGCAGCGGGTGCGGGAGAACATGAAGGCGCTGAAGGGGAGTGCGGAAGAAAAGGCGCTGGTCGAAAGGTATGTCCGCGAACTGAATGAGCAGGAAGATCGAGTGCAGTCGCTGCGGCGTGAGATCGCCGACTTGCAGCAGAAGCGCGATGCGGGCCAGAGCGCGCTCAATGGGATGATCGAGGCGTTGCAGATGGAGGCGACGCTGTAGG
>DATHQJ010000143.1:0-3028 GCA_035482825.1 Binatus sp. (SeqCode)
ACAGACGTTGGCCATCGGGAGACAGGGCCAGCGCCGTAGGATAGCTGCCGGAATATTTTTGTCCGGGCGCGATCGTTGAGAGATAGGCGTCGTCTTTCTTGCCACTGGTCGCGACCACGGCAACCTCGTCCAGATTCGATAGAGCGACATACAGAAGGCTCTCGTCCGAGTTAAGCAGCAATGCGGTGGGATGGGAACCTGGCGCCAGCAAATCTTCCGGCTTCTTCAATTCAACCCTGCGCGTAACCTTGCCCCCGGTCAGGTCTAGCTCAGCCACTTGTGACGCGTTCCACAGGCTGCACCAGGCGCGCCGGCCATCACGCGTGGCCACGCAGGTGTAAGGGAGTGACGACGGAATCAAGTTGCTGGTGCTGAGATCGAAAGTCTGCAGCACTTTCCCGGTCGCGGGATCGAGCACGATCGCGTTATCCGAGAGATTGTTGGCGATCAGTAGCTTGTCGTGGCCCGCGTCGGAAATCACCGCCAGCCCCGCGGGATAAGGAATCGCCGTGTGCGTCGGAGCGGTCAGACCGACCGCGAGTTTCTTCCCGGTCGAAAGCGGCTGGAGCCCGATGGGAATGAACCTTTCCGGTGTCACCTTGCCCATTGCAAATCTGTAGACTGCGATGCCGTTCCCTGTATCGCCCGCCTTTGACCCGGTGGGATCGGTGAGCGAACCGACCGAGGCGTAAAGCAGCTTGCCGTCTGTGCTGAAGGCCAGGCCGATGAAGTAGCTCTGAAGCGACGTATCGCTCAGTCGAGCGTCGGGATACTCGACGATCTGATTCGTCTTCAGATCGAGCACCGAGATCGACTGATGCGCCATGGTTTCCTGCGTGCCGTAGCCATCGTTGAGCAGCGCGGCATAGCGGCCGTCGGGACTCAGCACCATCGTGGCGGGAAAACTGTTGGTGCTGCCAATGCGGCCGGGCGAAGGGACGGTCAGCGTCTTGCTCGTGGGCAGCATGATGGGCGGACGATTCTCGGCGGGGGCAGATTCCTGGGCGTGCACGAGGCCGGACTGGGCCAGCATGAGAGCGCAGAGGAAAGAAGTAAGAAAACGAGTCACGGAGCCTCCGGGAATGGTGGAGTCAAGAAATAAAAGAAGAGTTGAGCGTAATGCATGTAGCGCAGATGGTCAAAGGCTGAGGACAAGGGCGAGGATATGGACCCTCCGGCCCGCTGATGGGAGGTGGCTGCCCTCTGGTTACTTGTCACGTCCCCCATTTCGCGGTGCAATTGGTGGGGGAGGGACTCCATGGGCCGCGTGTTTGGCTTTCTCAGCGTCGTCATTGTGATGGCCGTTGGCATGTACATCTATTCCAAGCAGATGCAGAGCTCTTCTGCTGAAGCCGGGGCCAGCAACCCGCAGGGCGCCATCAATATCACTGGGGTGAAAAGCGATCTGATCAGTATCGCCTCGGCGGAGCGCCGCTACTTCGCCAGCGAAGGCAAGTATGCCTCGCTGGACGAACTGATCTCTTCCCATACGATTACGGTAGCCCGGCAGCGTCCGCCTTATTCCTACGAAGTGGAAACCAGCGCCAGCGGGTTTCGCGTCGTGGCCACGCGGGCGGGAGAAAACACCTCAGGCACTCCTGCGCAGCTTTCGGTCGATGAGAACATGGAGTTCCAGACAACCGAATAGGCCGGCTGTCCCGTTTCCTTTAGCACCTTCACCTGTTCATTAACAAGGGGTAGCGTGCTTCCAAGTCGTGAGCTGGAATATACTGTTCCGCAACACCCAGCTCAGCCGGATCGGCCCTTTCTTTTGAGCATGCAACGGATACCGTCGCTTGACGGCCTGCGGGCCATTTCCATCGCGTTGGTCGTGCTCAGCCATTTGGTGAAATGGAAACACGTTTCTCTCGATGTGGTGGGGAGCTACGGCGCGCTCGGGGTGCACGTCTTTTTTGTCCTGTCTGGCTATCTGATTACGAACCTTCTGCTGCGCGAGTATGACCGCAGCTCCACCATCAGTCTGCGGGAGTTCTATATTCGCCGCGCCTTCCGCATCTTCCCGGCGGCGTTCGTGTTCCTCGGGGTGGTGGTTGTTCTCTACTGGCACCAGATGCGCTGGTACCACGTGGCTGCGGCAGTATTCTATGTTGCCAACATGGATCTCACGCGGCCCTGGATTTTCGGACATCTCTGGTCTCTCAGCATTGAAGAGCAGTTCTATCTGCTGTGGCCTTTCGCCGTAAAGAAATGGTATCGGCACCGGACGGTGATTCTGTTGTGCGTATTTCTGTTCACACCGGTTTTCCGCGCGGCGCTCTACGCCTTCAAAGTACATAACGGGCTCGTCGGAAGCCTTCCGGCGGAGGCCGACCAGCTTGCGATTGGCTGTCTGCTGGCAATTTTCGCGCAGCGCCTTCCGAAAATCGGCGGGTACGCAGCGATCGTCATGCTGCTGGCTGTCATTTTCATTCCCTGGTTCCCTGCCACCAGCCCGGCGCGGTCGCTGGTCATGCTTTTTGTGGCTCGGCCGTTGCTTCATGTATCGATCGCTGGTTTGGTATTGCACGTCATCCAGGTTCCCTATCGAGCCCTGAACTGGACCCCCGTGGCGTGGCTGGGAAAAATCAGTTACAGCGTTTATCTGTGGCAGGAACTGTTTTGTTCGAACCCCGCATTCCATGTGGGTTACGCTCTGGTGTTGCCGACTCTGGCCGCCGCGTGCCTCTCGTATTACCTGGTCGAGCAACCGATGCTGCGCCTTCGGGAAAAGATGGCGCGAAACCGGCCTCGGCTTGAGTCCTTCCCGACTGGTCTTGGATTCGGCAATGATCGCCGGATCGCAGTGGCGCGTCTGGCTGACCAAGGAAAAACAAACTCTTGAACCACTAAGGACGCGAAGGACTTCTCTTTTCCGACTGAGGCAGCGCCGGTGCGGAAAATATGGAGCGGGAGACCGGGATCGAACCGGCGACATCCAGCTTGGGAAGCTGGCGTTCTACCGCTGAACTACTCCCGCTCAGCCGAAGAGATTCTAAGCTTATCACTCCGGCCAAGCGGTCACAACCGT
>DATHQJ010000144.1:0-6899 GCA_035482825.1 Binatus sp. (SeqCode)
CCGCGAACTTCGAGCAGGTAATTGTGAGAGAAGCCCAGGCCGAGACCGACGAGGAATCCGAACACGCGATTGAAAGTTTTTTCGACGCCCGTGGGTTCGCGGAACGTGGAGACGGGGGAGTTCATCCCTTGATTATAGTGACATCGGAACAGTTGTCGACGATTCCTCAGCCGTGTTGCACAAAACGCAGCGAAGCGGAGTTCATGCAGTAGCGAAGATGCGTGGGCTCGGGGCCGTCGTCAAAGACGTGGCCGAGGTGGGCGTCGCATTCCGTGCAGGCGACAGCGGTGCGAACCATGCCGAAGGTGGAGTCGCGGATCTCGGTGACATTCTCGGCGGCGATGGGCGCCCAGAAGCTGGGCCATCCCGTGCCGGACTCGAATTTTGTGGCGGAATCGAACAGCGCGTTATCGCAGCAGATGCAGCGGTAGAGGCCTTTGTCGTGCAGGTTCCAGTATTTTCCGGAGAATGCGATTTCAGTATCAGCGTGGCGCGTGATGTCGAACGCGTTACCCGAGAGCTGTTTGCGCCACTCGTCTTCCGACTTTAGTACTTTGGGGACGCGATCTTTTCTTAGCCGCTCACCGGCATCGGAAAACAAAACGACCGTGACGTCTTTGGGTTCGCCCGGCGCGATGTGGGCGGCGACGAGGATCGTGGGCTTTCTCCACTGCCAGAGTGCCAAGCCCCCGAAGGTTGCGAGTGAGGTTGCTAGAAAAACACGGCGCGGCACGTTGGGTACTCCCACCTCCGAGCTTTGCTTCGCCGGACCGCCACGGGCGTCCGTCCCTACATGAGTTTTACGATCGAGATCCTGTTTAAACATGGCTCCCTATTTTCCGGTGTACAGATCGGGGAACTCCTGCCGCAGACGCTCGACCTTGGGCGCGTCGTTGAACATGATGTAAGGCTGATTGGGATGCAGCGCGGCATAATTCTGGTGATAAGACTCGGCCGGATAGAACGCCTGCAGCGGCACCACTTTGGTTACGATCGGACTCGGGAATACTCCTGCCTTGTCGAGCTGCGCGATGTAGGCCTCGGCAATTCGCTTCTGTTCGTCACTGTTGTAAAAAATTGAAGATCGATATTGCGTGCCCTGATCCGGGCCCTGGCGGTTGAGTTGCGTGGGGTCGTGCGCCACTGAGAAAAAGACGCGCAGCAATTCGCCGTAAGTAATCTGCGAAGGATCGTAGACGATCTGTACCGACTCAGCATGCCCGGTCTCGCCGGTGCTGACGATTTCGTATTCAGCATTTTTCGCCGATCCGCCAGAGTAGCCCGAGGTCGCGCTGATCACACCCTTCACATGCTGGAAAACGGCCTGAATGCCCCAGAAACATCCGCCGGAAATCACGGCGGTTTGCTGTCCGGAGCTGGCGGCGCGTGAGGCGTCGATCATTGGCGCAGGTACGGCAGCGGCCGGACTGGCCTTGGCGTTACAGGCTGTGGCGCCGAGAAGCGACGCGAACAGAAGCACAGCGTAGCGAGTGAATGATGATGACATTTTCGTTTCCCCTTCTTCGACAATAGATACGAAATCGATGGCCTGCCAGATTGGAGTTGCGGGCGCGGTAAAAGTTTCAAGACGACAGCTCGTGTGGGGACGGGCGCATTCGCCCGTCCCGGCGGCCCAGGCGTATTGGGTCGCTGCGCCTTGAACGAGCGGTACCCTCATGATTCATTCTGCTCGCACTTCTTGCTTGCTTTTTCGCCTTATGTTCGCCAATAATACAGCTATGGCCATTACACGCAGGCAGCGGGAAGTCTACGACTTTATTTCGCGATTTGTGGCGGAGCACCAGTATTCTCCGTCGTTTGAAGAGATTGGCAAGGGGCTGGACCTGACTTCTCTGGCCACCGTGCACAAACACGTCACCAATCTCGAAAAGAAGGGATTGCTCACGCGCGACTATAACCGCAGCCGCTCGATTGATCTGCTCCCTCCCAAGGGACGGCTGAAGCAGGCCATGAGCGTGAACACGGGGCTGGTGCTTCCGCTGCTGGGGCGCATCGCGGCAGGGCAACCGATCGAAGCGGTGCAGAATAACGAGACCATTTCGCTGGCGGATTTTGTGCGTTCCAAAGAAGTGTTCGTGCTCGAAGTGCGCGGCGACTCGATGCAGGATGAGGCCATCCTCAACGGCGATTATGTGCTGGTGGAAAAGGCCCGCACTGCGCACAACGGAGACATCGTGGTGGCTCTAGTCGATCAGAGCGACGCGACGCTGAAGCGCTTTTACCACGAGGGCGACAACATCCGGCTGCAGCCCTCGAATGCGGCCATGAAGCCGATCATCGTGCCGGCGGCGTCGGTGGATGTGCAGGGGCGGGTGATTGGCGTGCTAAGGAAGTATTAACGGTTCTCAGCTTTGGATTTGCGTGGGCGTCAGTACAAGTGGAAGTCCACTTCCACGGCAATCTCCGCAGCCATGGGCTGGCCCTGTTTTTCGGCGGGCTTGAATCTCCAGTCTGCCACGGCCTGCACGGCCTTCGCGTCAAGCCCACATCCCAGCGGGCTTAGAATGTGAATATTCGTGGGCAGGCCCTCCTGGCTGATAACCAGCCCAAGGGTCACCGTGCCCTGGTATTTCGCCAGCCGTGCCGGGTCGCTGAACTCAGGCTCATGCTGGAGAATTATTCGTGGCGGACTGTTGCCGGAACCGCGGCGGTAATCCGTCTGTCGCAGGACATTTTGATCCCTCGCCTCAGTTCGATCGGACGCAGAATCGCTTGACCCTCGTGGCCCGAATCCCGGAATCGCGCTGAACTCCGGGGAAAAAAAGCATTTGCTGACCTTGCCGCTCAATCCGTCCGGGATGCAAGGCTTCCAGTAGTCGGGAACCAGTTCTGCAAAGCTGTCCTGCGCTGCGAGAAAAATTTTCGACAGAATGGCGTCGACCTGCTCAAAAGAAGGATTCACCTGCGGCAGCTCAACCTCGATTTGCAGAGGTGGCGTCTTCTTCTCCGCCTTGGGGTTGTCGGCAAGAAACTCGAACGTTCCTTTCTGGCCCAACCCAATCGACAGGCGCTTCGCTTTGATCCTGAGGCGCAGATCTGAAATGTGAACGTCGCTCAGCAGAACGAATCCGTCGGTAGTCCAGTCACCGGAGCGTGCATCGCTGGGCGCTCCGGCCGCGTTGTAGCGCAGACGATCACCCGTATAAAAACCGCGCAGCACAAAAACCTTACCCTGATATTGGTCGCGGAGGCGATGCTCAGGTTCGTTTGCGGCAGCGGAGTTTGACGCAACAACGAGTAGCCCGATGAGTGCGAGCAACGGAAACGCGCGCAGCAGGTGCATCGGGCGACGCGTGGCTAAGCGGCGCATGAAAAGTATTGTAGCTCCGCCGGCGGAACAGGAAAAGCACGTAGCTGTGAAGTAGCCGCCGTCACAGCAACGGTCGCGGCCGCCGTTCTCGCTCGCAGCTGCGTGGGCGAGACGCCCACGCGACAGCCGGCAGAATGCCGGCGCTACAAAAAAAGAAAGGCCCGGAATTAGACTCCGGGCGTTTCCAAACTCTGGGCAAAACTCTCCTGCCTACGAACGACACGCTTACGACTGAACCGTCGCTCCGATGTGCCGGTTCAGGGCCTGGGCGATGGCATCCTTGGGCTTGTAGCCGACCAGTTGCTCGACCACCTGGCCTCCCTTGAACACCAGCAGCGTAGGGATACCGGTCACCTTGTAGCGCATCGGGGTCGCGCTGTTGGAGTCGACGTCCATCTTGCCGATGGTTACTTTTCCCTGATACTCGGTGGCCAGCTCTTCGACGATGGGGGCGATAGCGCGGCAGGGGCCGCACCAGGTTGCCCAGAAGTCCACCAGAACGGGCTTGTCCGATTTCAAAACATCCTGATCGAAGTTCGCATCCGTGACTTCGACGATTCCGTTACCTGCCATTTTCTTTCTCCTCAGTTTTAGACGTCGCGCCTGTCGGCGGACGCCCCTTCGGGCTGCGCTGCCGGGCCTGCGATCTGAATATAAGTGCTTCCCTTACGGGACCCAACTTATTATCGTAACACTGCCATTGGATGCCTGGGGGCCGGGAAGGTCGCAAAAACCTCCGGGGGACGGCCTAAGTGTCTTGCCGGGATCTGATTGGGGGACGAGCGCGGCGGGGGACAAAAGAAAAAGCGCCCGCGACTTTTCAGTCTCGGACGCTCGGCATAGCAGCCCTCCCCCAGAACTGCCAAACCACGAAATGGATATTAAAATCCTCTAGCTTTTCTGTAAACGTCACTTTGGTAACGCGGTTAGCGCAGAGCTAAGAAATCCCAGACCGAAGTAACTGAAAAAATCACGCAGCCGCGGACGCATTCGTCCGCCGGCCGTAAACGAAGTCCTGTCCCTGCAGGACGTGCGCCCTGGACGAATGCGTCCGGGGCCACTTTGAGAGCCGTTGGAAGCTTACTGTTTCTGCCAGGTTAGGCCACTGTCGCCGGTTATCCAAACTTCCGAAGTAGAAGTGGACAGCTTCCCATGTTGGGGGTCCGGGAAGTCGATGCTGAGGATGTCGCCGGTGAGGGTAGTTCC
The DNA here is from genome assembly GCA_035482825.1 of Binatus sp. (SeqCode). GTDB lineage: Bacteria > Acidobacteriota > Terriglobia > Terriglobales > Acidobacteriaceae > Sulfotelmatobacter. The sequence continues at coordinate 4,538 of DATHQJ010000144.1, forward strand.
AGCAGATGCGGGCACGATCCGGGCCCAGTTGTTGCCGGCGTCGCCCGAATGATACAGCGCGCCTCCCGCCCCCCCCGCCCAGACGTCGGAGCCCGCGGCGGCGACGGCGCGAAAAGTGACAGCGCCGGTTTCTTGTTTCGCAACCTTGCGTGAGTCCTTGTTTTTTTGCGCTTTCGTCCGGGAAGCTTTGTCGGCAATTTGAAGGCTCGTCGCAGAACTATCGGCATCGAAAAAGGATGCGGGATTCGCGTTCACATCCACAACCTGCCAAGTCTTGCCCTGGTCAAGAGAACGTTGCAAGCCACCGGTCACGCTGATGGTCCAGCGCGGCGCGCCCATCGCTCCGGAGGAAATCGCGACCAGCTGGGTCACGCTGCGCCCGTTGATCGGAGCACCGATATTCGCGCCCTCCGTCTGAACCAGCGCGTTTTCGGCAGTGACCTCGACCGTTTCCGCAGTGCTGCCAACGTCCAACGTGAATCGGTATAGCGAGGGCTGATCGGCATTGTAGTTCAGGTCAAGGACGGTGGTCCTGAACCCCGGCGCTTCCGCCTGTGCCTTATAGCTGCCGGTGGGAAGGCCAGCAATCAGCCACGCGCCTTGGGAATCGGTAACCGCATTAGCAGCCCCTCCCGCATTCGAGGAAGTCACCGTGATCCGGACATTGGGCAACACGGCCCCAGAGGGATCAACAACATAACCCAGCATCTTCCCGGGAGCGGCCTTCTTGATCGGGCCACCGAATGACGCCTGATAGGGCTGAGTGATCGTAGCTACCGCCGCGCCAGAGGCCGATGCAGGGGAGGCAACGGACGGAACCAGCGGCTTGGCCCGGTCAATGGTGGGCAGATCCCTGCTCTGACGCTCCTCCAGATTCTGAGCTTCGGTGGTGGTCACAGGCGCCGCGCTCGTCGCTTCGACCGTTTCAGAAGCCGACGGCACCCCCACCTTCCCGGCTACCTGGCCGCGGGTTTGGGCAGGATACGCCGAAGGTGGCGGGGCCACGGGGGCGATATTCTGGGCATTGTTCTGAACCGTGTTTTGCTGCGCCCATTGATTCGGCACTCTGGGGCCACCATGAGGCAAAGTATTGGCGGCAAGAACCCCGCCGTGATAGCTATTCGTCCCGCTCTTGATCTGAGGCGCCAGCATGGCCGAGCCTTCAGGTTGAGGCGCGCTCTTCTTCGCATCGACCGTCGAACCATTGACCGTCGAATCTTTGACCGTCGAACCATTGACCGTCGAACCAGCGGCCGCCGAATTCGAAGCACTTAGCGAATCGGCAAACGCAGGGGGCGCGGGCGCCTGCAGTTTCTCCCTTGCCCTGGTCTCAGGGGCCACAAACCGATCCAGATCCTGCTTCTTTGGCTCGTTGGCCGCTACCTCAACCGGTACCGATTTCTGCAGAGTCACGGCAGCTGGCTGGCCCCGATATCGCAGGATGCCCACCGAGGCTACGGCCACGACGCCGGCAGCCACCAGTCCCCAACGCAGAGCGGGCCAGATCAGCCATCCCCGAGTCGAGGTGCGAACGCCTCTCACCACCGGTCCAGAGGACTCTTCGGATGCCGGCAGAGCCAGGGCCACGACCTCGCGGCACTCGCCGCAGCGGGCCAGGTGATCGAGCACGGAGGCACGTTCGAATTCGGGGAGAGAACATTCGGCGAAAGCCGTCAGCAAGTCCGCGTCGGGATGGGCACTGGAATCTGCACCAGCACGCACGACCGATGGAGCAGCAGCCTGCAGGCGCTCACGCACGATTTTGGGGACATTTTGCATTTCAGCTTCTAACTCTTAAGCTCCTATCTAAGCTCCTATCTACGACTTCTGGACGGCAACAGTTTTCCCTTCATCCCTCGCCTTCCCTGACTCTGGCTTCTACCGCCTTCTCAGAGAACGACGGAAGCGGCGATTCTTGCGCCAGACTGCGGCGAATATCCACCTGCAGATCGCGGACGTCCACCTCCAGCGCTTCCTCCGCCTGCCGGCGGGACATGCCCCCGCGCACCAGGGCAGCGACAATCTGCTTGCGCAACGATTTGGCCAGTTTGTCGACCTTGCGGCTGATGGTGGACTCGTGCACCCCCAGCATGCGCGCGATCTCGGCCAGAGTTCGGCCATCGAGATAATACGCGCTCAGAACGGTGCGGTCTTCGCCGGAGAGGGCAGCAAGCGCCTCGTCGGTAGCTTGCGCCAGGCCCCGCGCCGAGCCTTGCTCAGGTACCGGTTCAGGATCAGGAGCGCGGAACTGCACGCCTTCCTCGGACTCCTCGTCGAGGCTCACCAGGCGTTTGGTGCGCCGGTATCGATTCACGTATTCCTGCGCCACCACGGTGCGCAGCCAGCCCTCCAGCGATCCGCG
>DATHQJ010000145.1:0-6530 GCA_035482825.1 Binatus sp. (SeqCode)
CCCTTCTGGAGCCGGTAGTTTCGGATGGTCTCGCCGATGTTTATCGTGGGGAGCATTTTAGGATGCGTGCATAGTAATCATGTCGGCACTTTCTGGCAAGTGGAAATTCGTGCCATATGAGTATGGCCCGAATTGGGGGGAATACCATACTCCCTGGCTGTGTTGCTTATACGGCGTAAAAGAAACCGAGCCGGCGGAATGGGGCGCTGGTTAGCGCTTTGCGAGGCGGGGGGATTCTAGTTTCTGGTTTCTCGCTTCGAGTGCCTGACTTCGGGCTAACACGCTCGAACAACGAACAGAAACAACGCGGCGACGCAAAATCCCATGTCTCGCAAGGCGGCGAGACACCCGCGCCGCGTGGTGGCGCTCGTACGGTGCGGCCTATTTTTTCAGATGGTCGGCGAGAAAGGCAACGGTGCGATTCCATGCGTCGGCGGCGTCGGTGGCGCGGTATCCGTCCTTGTTGTTGGGATTTTCGAAGGCATGGCCGGCGTCGTCATAAATCTTGACGTCGATCTTTTTGTCCAGCTGATCCATCGTCGCACCGAACTTTTTTACGTCGTCGGGGGTAATGCCGCGATCCTGGCCGCCGAACAGGCCGAGGATGGGCGCGTTGATTTTCTTGAGCGCATCGAGATCGGTGGCAAGATGGCCGTAGTTGATCACATCGGCGGCGAGAGTTGGTTCCTCAAGCGCCACGTCGAGCGAATAGCCTCCGCCCATGCACCAACCGATCGAGCCGATGCGGTTCTTCTTCACGTTGGGCTGCGTGGTGAGAAATTCAAAAGCTGCGTGCAGGTCCCGTATGGCGCGGTCTTCGGGGACGCCGCGCATAAGTTCGTGGGCCATGTCCGGAGTGCTGGCGACCGTGCCGCGATAGAGGTCGACCGCCAGGGTCACGTAGCCTTCGTCGGCCAGTCTCGAGGCTTGATCTTTCACCCAGTCGTTGAGGCCCCAGTATTCGTGGATCACAAGCAGCGCGGGGAACGGTCCTTTGCCGGCAGGCGTGTAGAGCGTGCCCTGCACGGTTTCGTCTCCGCTTTTGTAGGAAACGGTCTTGCTGTCGGCGGCAAAAGCGGAAACAGCAACGAGGATCGCAAATATCAACAGGCCGATTTTTTTCATGGCCGTTCCTTTCGCGGGCTGATCACAGTTGCAATTCCAAGTACAACACTCCAGCATTCGGATTTGGACGATAGGGCGCGATGTCTTTGAATCCGAATCTGCGATACATAGCGACCGCATCTTTCATCACCGGCTCGACTGTATCGAGCCGCATGCATTCATAGCCGATCAGGCGGGCCTCGGCGATGATTTTTTCTGCCAGGAGGCGGCCGAGGCCCTTGCCGCGAAACTGCGGGCGCAGGTAGAGCCGCTTCATTTCACAAATCGCCGGGTCGAGTTTATGCAGGGCGACACAGCCCGCGAGTTGGCCTTCGACCTCTGCCAGCAGCAGGCGACCGGCAGGCGGAGCGTAGTCTCCGGGAAGATCGGCGAGCTCCTGGTCGAAGTTCTGGAAGCAGAGGCTGAATCCGAGGGATTGCGCGTATTCGAGGAACAATTCGCGCGCTTGCGCGATCTGCGGTGCGGAGTTGGCTTCAACAAAAGTCAAAGGCTTTACCCCAGGGGACACAGAGGTCACAGAGGAATTCGGAGGAGTCGAGTGCTCGATTTTCATTTCATTTCATTTCCTCTGTGTGAGCTTCGCGTACTCTGCGTTGAAAAATCTCCTACCCCATGAGCAGGCCGCCGTTCACATTCAGTACGTGGCCGGTGATGTAGGACGCCCCTTCAGAGCTTAGAAACTCTACCGCTGCGGCCACGTCATCCACCGAACCCACGCGGCCCAGCGGGATCTGTTTGACGGCAGTCTGCTTGAAGTCTTCGCTCAGCACCGCCGTCATGGCAGTTTCGATGAAGCCGGGCGCGACCGCGTTGCACGTAATGTTACGCGAGCCCACTTCGCGCGCGATCGCCATGGTGAGCCCGATTAGTCCGGCCTTCGACGCGGCGTAGTTGGCTTGTCCGGCCTGGCCCATCTGGCCGAAGACGCTGGTGATGTTGATGATCCGTCCCCAGCGCTGTTTCAGCATGGAGCCGATTACCTGCTGCGTCGCGAGATAGGCGGAGGTGAGGTTGGTCTGCAACACGGAGTCCCAATCGGCGCGCTTCATGCGCATGACCAGTTGGTCACGGGTAATTCCGGCATTGTTGACCAGGATGTCGATCTTGCCAAACTGCGCGATCGCAGCCTTGACCGTCGACTTGATCTGTTCCTCGTCGCCCACGTCGAGCGGAAAGGCTGCCGCCTTGCCGCCCGAGGCAGTGATTTCATTCATCAGTTCGTTCAGCTTTTCATGATTGCGCGCCGCCACGGCCACCGCGGCACCGGCCGAGGCAAGCTTTAACGCGCATGCCCGTCCAATGCCCTGCGATGCTCCCGTAACCAGCGCCACGTGCCCTGCAAGGGACATGAATTTCTCCCGATTGAGTGATTGGTCGCTTATTCGTTGCCTAGCTGTTAGAACGCAGAATTATACGCGCCGGTGGTTTCTAGGGGGCGGGACTCAGCGGCCAGATGAAAACTTCCAGCCTGCGGGCGAACAGCAGAGAGGGTGGGCTCGCGGGCAGTTCTATGCCGGCAGCTGCGGCGACGGTGCTGGTCTCGAATTCCGCTGCAGCGTCCTGCAATGGCCATTGCAGGTGATGGATCTCGCCGCTGAGGACCTGGCCGCGATGCGTCGTATATAGACAGTAGCGCTCGGTGAGCCAGTGCTCCAGCGATCCTTTTTCGCGAAGATGGACTTCTCCAGTTGGACGGTATTGCCCGCGAAACTCCCCAGGGCCGCGTCGACGACGCGATGCATACTGAATGCTGCCGCCGATCTCCCTGGAACTCATTTCTGCGTGGAAATAGGGCAGGTGGTAAAACGCACGAGCGGCCCAGACAGCGGGTAGATTGGCGGCGTCGAGACTGAAGAAATATACGCCGGGCTTGCTGCCTTGGGTCACATAAGTGCGGACGTTGAGCTCGGGAAAGCGCGAAAGGCCCGGCAACGGCGGGAGTCCGCGGGCGCGAATTCCGCTCATGTGAAAGGGAACGACCCCCACCCAACATTGGCCATCGAAAGTGTCGAGCGTCAGCTGTGATGGAACCAGGCGACGCATGACTGCAGTGGACAGCGGCCAGTGGGCGAAGAGCAGATCGTGCCAGGTCTGCTTCATTACCCACGGGCCGGAAGGTAAAGGCCACGGCCGATGCGCGACGGATTCGAGCAGGGGATGCACCTTAGTCAGAAGTGTAGACGGAAGGTTGCACGCCAAGCCGCGACTGTGTAAGAAAGACACTCTTGTCCGTCGCCTTTGATTTTGACTTTTGCTCGCGGCGGCTCGGAAAACCTTAAAAGGGCTTCGAAAACAGGTTCAAAAGCAAGGTCAAAAGCGACGGACAAGAGTGTCCGTCCTACACCACCGTTGTCATTCCTCTAACGATTGCGCGTTGCGACATTGCCAAGTAACATTCGAACACTCCCATGCCTCAGACTTTTCGTGACAATGTGATCGCTATGCCCGAGCCTTCCGCCAAGAACTCACCCACATCGGATGCCGCCGCCGAAGCCGGGCACCGGTCGCCGTTGCGGGCTGCTGACGCCGAGAGTCCGGCAACTCCCATGAAGCTTCCCACCGATGCGGCTTCCACCGAGGTCTTTGCGGTGTACGGGGTTGAGCCGGAGATTCAGGCTTACGCCATGGCCAAGTATTCGCGGTCGGCGCTGTCGATGAAAGAATCGCTGCGCGAGATCAGCACGCAGAAGGCGGAGAAATTTCTCAACACATTTTATTTTCAGTACGGGCACCGCTCGATTGCCGACCTGGCTCATCTTGCTCTGGCGGTGGAGCGGCTCTCGATTCTCGCCGCGATTGAGTTGGCCGACGAGCAGCGCTGGGACGGGCAGGAGCGCTCCACGCGCTATCAGGATTTCAAGAAGAGTGGCTATTACACTCCGGATTTCGGCGCCGATCAGGAGGCGCGAAGACTCTATCGCGAGACGCTGGATTTTCTTTTCGCCGAATATGAAGCGCTCTCGGCGCACATGGCGCAGCACCTGATCCGGATCACGCCCAAGCCTGCCGACATGAAGCAGGAAACATATGAACGCACGCTAAAGGCGCGGGCCTTCGACATCACGCGTTATCTGTTGCCGCTGGCCACGAACACTTCGCTGGGAGAAATCGTCAACGCGCGCACGCTGGAGACGCAGGTGGCGCATCTGCTCTCGCACACGCACAAAGAAGTGCGGCAGCTGGGCGAGTCACTGAAGAAGGCGGCAACGTCGGCGGCATACAACGTGAACGCGGAGTCTCTGGAGAAGTTGGTGGCAGAAATTCGCGCCGTGGATCCGGCGCTGGGAGCGCGCGCCGAGCAGGAACTGCTGCATGAAGTTCGGGTAGCACCGACGCTGGTGAAGTATGCCGACCCGAATCCGTACGAAATGGAAACGCGGAGGGAGTTGCGGCAGGCGGCGCGCGAGTTGATGAAGAGCGAGCCGGTTGCGCCCGCGAAGGCGATTGTCGATTTGCTCGACGACGAACCGCTCGAAGTCGAAATCGCGACCACGCTGCTTTTCGAGCACTCGCATCATTCGTATCGCCAGCTGCGGCAGGCGCTGCAGGTTTCCGGAGAAAGATTCCGGCGCGAGATTATCGACCTGGGTCTGCGCCATCGCGGCAAGCACGACGACATGCTGCGCGCGTTCCGTGCCGGGCAGCAGTTTCGCTTCGACATTCTGATGGATACCGGCGGCTTCCGCGACATGCATCGCCACCGCCGCTGCATCCAGGTGATGCAGGGATTCACCACGCAGCACGGCTACGAGATGCTGCTCGACCTGGAAGATGCCGGCATGCGTTCTCGATTCGAAGCTGTCATGCTACGCACGCAAACTGCGGTGGAGAACCTGGCGCAGTGCGGCACACCCGAAGCCGAAGAGAATTCGCAGTACGCGATTCCTTTGGCTTTCCGCAAAAGGGCGCTGTTCAAGATGGACTTCGCCGAGGTGGTCTACATCTCCGAATTGCGCACCACGCCGGCGGGCCATGTCTCCTATCGTAATGTCGCGTATGCGATGTATGAGGCCGTGGCACGCAAGTATCCGGCGCTGGCAAAGTATTTTCGCGTGCATGATGTGACGGCGCCGGTCGACTTGCTGCAGAGGTAGCGGCCGACACCCGCAACTGGTGCCCCAGCGGCCTGAATCTCGACTTTCCGAGCTACGAATAAGTAACCCGCCTGATTGGCGGGCCCTAAGATCTTCGCTACCAAGCGTTTTGCAGGGTTCGGCGATGGACTGGACGGCCCCTCCAGAATGCTCTGTCCGGGGGCGTCTGGCTGACGTGCATAGCGCTCGGTTCTGGTTCCTGCTCGGAAAGGTTTATGCTAAAAGCGAATGGCTAAGAGCTAAGAGCTGGTTTCGATTACTTTCGTCCCCCGACTTCAGTGACCGACAGATACCTCGCAGCCGCGCCCCATAGCTCCTAAACTGGTGCTGGAGACTCTTGCGTGACCACCGACGAGGAACTGAATCTTCTCGATTCCCAGCTCAGGCGACTGAAGATCGAATACGAGATTTTCTTCAGCAACCCGACCAAGCGGCCACCCACCGACGTGGAATGGAAGGTGGTGGCGCTCATACGCAAGTTTTCCGACGGCGGCCGCCTGAGCTTCTCGCAGCGCTACCGTTACAACGAAATGTCCCAGCGCTACGCCGTCTACAGCGACCTGTGGCGCAAAAAAGCCCGCATTCGCGAAGAAGGCTATCGCCGTCCGCAGGATGCCCTGCTTTCGGTGCAAGGGGTTCGTGTCGCCGAGGACGAACACAAGGAGCAGCACCATCCCGTGTACGGCGTCAGCGCCGCCGCAGCCGCAGCCGCGGGCGGCGCCCGGGGGCAAGCCTCGCAATCCTTTGCCCTGCACGACGTCGACAAAGGCGAACGTGAACAGGTGGAGCGGCTCTATAACACCCTGGTTGCCGCCAAGAAAAAAGCCGGCGAGAACGTCTCCGGCAACTTTGATTCCTTTACCACCTTCGTCCAGAAAAAGACGCAGCAAATCCGCAAACAATACGGCTGCCAAAGCGTGGAATACTCGGTCGAACTTACCGATGGACACGTGAAGCTGAAAGCCAAAGCGAAAACCTAGCGGCGGCCTACCATTACAGATCTGTCATTCCGAGCGAAGCGAGGACCCCTTGTAAGCTTCCCCGCTGCCGATTTTTCTCCCGCGACCTGCGGCCGCGCGTCCCGCCCACGGCCTTGCTGATAGAATTTTCCATCGTCCCCAAATTGCTCATCTCCCGAACTTGAGGCCATCATGCCCGCCAGCACTTCCACGATCCAGCGCGCCATTCTCAGCGTCACCGACAAAACCGGCCTGGCCGATTTCGCCCGCAAGCTGACCATGCTCGGCATCGAACTCGTCTCCACCGGAGGCACCGCCAAGCTGCTGCGCGACTCCGGAATCGCGGTCAAAG
>DATHQJ010000146.1:0-4484 GCA_035482825.1 Binatus sp. (SeqCode)
CGTTGGCGGAACCAAGGCCTGCGGCCTCGATGGCGCGGGCAATGTCGAACATGGTGAAGCCTTCGGGCACGACCACGGTATGGAAGTAGACGTCGCCGCGGCGCAGGCGCTTTTGAATGTCGATAATGTTTGACGGCTTGTCGAACACGTATTCGCCGGCCTTGAGGGAGCGGCCGTGATGGTAGTAGTGCCAGAGGACGAAGGCCTCTTCGCTGCGGATGAGGCCGGCGTTCTTGAGTTCGGCGGCAATGCGGTGGGTGGAGTAGCCGGGGCGCAGCAGGACGAACGTCTGCCCGGAAGGCTCGGTGGGCATCAGCACGGCCCAGGCGAACCATCCGGCAAATCCGACGACCGCGACGAGGATGAGCCAGACGATCTTACGCACGTTATTCACAATCCAAGATTCCGGATTCCTGATAGGCAACCTCACGATCACAGTTTAGATGATGCTGGACTGGGGAGTGACCTGACGATAGTGCGACCGTCTTTCGTGCGCTTGGCCGGCTAGGCTGGCAGTAGGGTTCAATTTTGAGTTTCTCAGCGAACTCTGCGGATTTTCTCTGCGGACTCGGCGGTTAAGGTGTTTTGATTGGCTGGAAGAGCAAAGAGCTTTTAACCGCTGAGCGCGCAGAGGCCCCCGCAGAGTTCGCTGAGAAATTCAAATCGAGCCACTACCCGGCGGTCTCTTTCGAAAGTCAGAAGTCTTCGCTTTCTATTCGCGTGGCGGATACGTTCAGCGAGGACCAGTACACTTCAAAAAGCGTCCGCCTTCCATTGTGAACCCTTCTGGGCGCGATATACTCAAATGGACCAGAGGTCATCTTATATCTTGATGAGACGTAGCCGTTTTAGTTGGGTCGCAATCTTGATTCTGGCAGTCCTGTCCTCGACTGGCTGCAGTGTATTCTCGCGGACGCGCCCGGTCGAAGATCTGTACTCGAAGTCCCCGCTCAAAGAATCCACCCAGCAGGGGCTGATCGACAGCATTAACCAGCAGGCCGAGACCATCCACTCGCTGAAGGCGACGGTCGACATTGACAGTTCCGTCGGCGGGCGAAAAAAGGGGCAGGTCACCGATTATAAGGAGATTCGCGGCATCGTGCTGGCGCGGAAGCCGGGTGCGCTGCACATGATTGGACTGGCGCCTATCGTGCGTACGACTGCGTTCGATATGGTCAGCGACGGCCAGGACTTCAAGCTGTGGATTCCGTCGAAGAACAAGTTTGTCATCGGCAAGAACAATGTGGGCACCCCGAACACCGACCAGCCGATGGAGAACATTCGTCCGCAGAATATTTATGAGGCGCTCCTGATCCGCCACATTGATCCCGAAACCGAGATTGCGGTGCTGGAGAACGGCTATGAGACCTTGCATGATGACAAGGGACGTCGCATCCTGCAGGATGATTACGAGCTGACCGTGATTCAGAAGTACGATAAGGGCTGGCGGCTGGAGCGCAAGATTATTTTCGGGCGCATCGACCTGAAGCCGCACCGGCAGTTCATTTACAGTGAGGATGGCAGCGTGGCGACCGACGCCCACTACGCCGAGTACAAGGATTTTGACGGGATCAGCTTCCCGTCACGAATTGAGATAAACCGGCCGCAAGAGGAATACGACTTCACGCTGAACATGCTGAAAGTGGAGATTAACCAAGAGTTGAAAGATGAGCAGTTCGTGCTGGAACAGCCGCCGGGGGCGGTGGTGGAGCATCTGGATCGTCCGCACTCGAGCTTGGCGATGCCGCTGGGACAGAAACAGTAGGCGCATTCGGCCGCCTGAGAGTCAAAATCCCCACCCTCTCGCGAAAGGCGCGAGAAGGGTGGGGCACCCAACTTCAAAATTATGATGAACAAAATGGTTGTGGCCAATCTGGTGCATCGGCCGACGCGGTCGTTTATCGCGATGAGCGCGATAGCGCTTGAAGTCACCATGATTTTGATGGTGGTGGCGCTGTTCTATGGATTGTTGAACGGATCGAAGGAGAGCCAGCTCGGCGTGGGAGCTGACCTGATGGTGATGCCGCCGGGGGCGTCGTCGGTCATAGGCCTGACTGGCGCGCCGATCCCGATCAAGGTGGGCGACAAACTTCGTCAGGTGCCCCACGTGGCCTCGGCTGTTCCAGCCGTTTGGTGGTTCACTTCGAAGCCGCTGGAGATCATCTACGGGATTGACCTGGCCAGCTATGACACGCTGCCTCCCAAGTTCCGCTATCTGTCGGGAGGTCCGTTTCAGGGGCCTTATGACGTGATCGTGGACGATTACTTTGCCGGCATGAATCACACGAAAGTGGGCGACAAGATTGAGATCCTGAACCACGACTTCCGCATTTCCGGCATCGTTCCGCACGGAAAGGGCTGCCGCAAGTGCCTGCCGATGGCAACCCTGCAGGACCTGGTAAGCGCACAAGACCGCGCTTCCGTGTTCTACGTCAAGGTGGATAATCCTGCCAACGCGGATCAAGTAGAAAAGGCGATCGAGGAGATACCGGGCATGGAAAAATATTCCGTTCGCTCCATGCCGGAATTTCTTTCGACCATGACGCCCGACAATCTCCCGGGATTTGATCTCGCCATCAAAGTCGTGATCGGCGTGGCCGTGGTGGTTGGTTTTCTGGTGATCTTTCAGTCGATGTACACGGCGGTGATGGAGCGGACGCGCGAGATTGGAATTTTGAAATCGCTGGGCGCTTCGAAGTGGTACATCGTGAACGTGGTGCTGCGGGAAACGGTACTGCTGGCTATCGCTGGAATCGTTGTGGGGATCATCCTTAGTTTTGTGACGCGGCGGGTAATCATGTTCGAGAAGCCGGTGCTGCGGCTGTTCTGGAGTAACGATTGGGTGCTGCGCGCGGCGGTGATCGCGGTGGTGGGCGCGCTGGCGGGAGCGTTGTATCCGGCGTGGAAGGCGGCGCGGAGGGATCCGATTGAGGCGCTGGCTTACGAGTAGGGTCTATCTTCAACACATATTGTCATCCTGAGCGAAGCGAAGGACCTCTGCAATTTCTGCGACGGAAAATTGCATAGATCCTTCGGCGCCAAAAAGCGGCGCCTCAGGATGACATTGGGATAGATGACATCTGGAAGTTGGCTAGTTTTGCCCTTCCAAGCCAGCGCGCCTGAGCAGGCGGCGCAGGCCTCGCTCTCCTGCGGAGCCGCGTTGTTCGGCGGCGATGTTGCCGTCTCTATCGATCACTACGTAGATGGGATAGACCTGGGCGTTGTACATGGCGGCGAGGTTGGTGTCTTTGGTGAGTACGATCGGGACCGTGCGGGGATGGTCGACGAGATATTTCTTCACTTTCTGATCCGGCTCGAGAACGTCGACGGCGAGTACGATTAATCCCTTCCCGCTGAATTCCTTCGCAATGTCGTCGACCAGCGACGCTTCCTGTTCGCAGTATTTGCACCAGGTGGTCCAGAACTCGAACAGAACCACTTTGCCTTTGATCGATTCGTTGTTGAATTGCTCGCCGGTGGTGGTTCTGGCGCGGAAGCGCGGCGCGGGGTCGCCGGTTTCGTCTCTGGCCTGGGCATGACTCAGGGAAACGAAAGCTGCCAGCAGGAGGATGCTGGGCAGACACGCCGATAGGGGCTTGCGTACGAGCATATCGCGCCGAAACATGGCGGAGAATATAGCACAGGAGTACTGAATAAGTGATCGACTGCGCGGGCGAGACGCCCCCGCGACAGCCGGCGGGACGCCGGCGCTACACGAAACTAGAGGCGCCGGATTTTACTTTCCGGCGCCTCTTTGACTTTGTGCTTGACTTATTGCGGGCCGAAATATTGGACGTGGACGTACGTCCCCAGCCGCGGGTTGTAGGCGAGATACCAGCCGTCATGGTCGGGATCTTCGTAGATCACGACCTGGTCGCTGTCCCAGAGCCAGTCACTGCACAGGGCAAGGTCAAAGGAGGCGACGCCGAAAGCGAAGCCGCCAAACCAGAAACGGGAAGGACCGCCTCCGCCAATGCGCCATACATGGCCGCGGCCGAAGCCGCCGGTGAATCGGCCATGCTCAAAAGGATGATCGACGTGGAAGCGGGCATCATCGCGTCCGGCGTCGTGGCCGACCCAGGTGCCGTCGTGGTGAACGTGAGGAGCTTCGGGATGGCCTTCCCGATCGCGGCCGGGGGCGGGTCTGGCCGGCGTGCCGCGCACCGGCGCGGGACCATGTTTGGGAACGTATCCGCCACCGACGGCGTGGCCGCCACCTCCGCCGTGGTTACCGTGTTGCGCCAGGGCCGGGACGGAAAAGATCACAGCTACAGCCAAAACTGAGGGGAGTACTTTCATGAGTAACCTCCAACGGATACCTTACCACTGGGTGCTTTTGAAGGAACAGATCGTTGACAATTCTTTGCAGATTACGCTATCGTAAAGACTTTGGTGGTCGTGTGGTTGCCCGCCTGATGGCCTGGCGTCCTCGCCGGGGAATCAACGAGCGGTCTTCTTTCGCAGCCTTTATTCAATCTGGGAGA
>DATHQJ010000147.1:0-7793 GCA_035482825.1 Binatus sp. (SeqCode)
CTGAGAACTGAGAACTGAGAACTGAGAACTGAGAACTGAGAACTGAGAACTGAGAACTGAGAACTGAGAACTGAGAACTGAGAACTGAGAACTGAGAACTGAGAACTGAGAACTGAGAACTGAGAACTGAGAACTGGGAACTGCCCACTGCCTACTGGCAACTGCTCTTAGGCTCCAGCTCCTTGCCCACGCTGTCGAGCACGCCATTCACAAAGTGCACCGACTCCGGACTGGAAAACTTCCGCGCAATCTCCAGCGCCTCGTTAATCACCACTGCCCGCGGAGTCTCAGGATACGCCAGCAACTCCGCCACTGCCGCCCGCAGCAGATTCCGATCCACCGCCGCCATCCGCTCCATGCGCCAGTGCTCGGCGTGTTTCTCGATCAATCCATCAATCTCAGCCCCGCGATCCGTCGCCACCCGAAACAGATCATCGGCAAACCCCCGTACCTCGGCGCTGGCCGCCGCATTCTCCGCCCAGAACGTCCGCCGCACCTGCGCCGCATCCTGTTTCCCCATATCCGACTGAAACAGCATCTGCAGTGCCAGTTCCCGAGATTTTCGCCGTGTGCCCATAAGCTCGTGTTGGAACGGAGGCCTTCGTCGGTGGGCGAAGTCCGCGTCTCACCCTCAAACCGATTTCCGTTCTGTCAGTTTACTGTAGAAGCTAGTCTACTGTAGGTAGGTTACTTACGCCGTTTCGTCTTCTTCTTTGATTTGTCATTCCGAGCAACGCGAGGAATCTGCTTCTCGCCGGCAGCGTCCCTGCTGCCGTCCGAGGTCCGACGCCCGACGCCCGCTTTCCGGAAGCCGGAAGCCGGAAGCCGAATAGCCCGCCCCAGCGCCACCATCTCCACCGCCGCCAACGCCGCCTCAAACCCCTCATTCCCCATCTTCAGCCCGGCCCGATCAATTGCCTGCTCCAGGTTCTCGCAAGTCAGCACGCCAAACGCATGCGGCACCCCAGTCTCCTGCGCCGACTGCCCAATCCCCCGCGTGACTTCATTCACGATCACGTCGTAATGCGCCGTATCCCCGCGCAGCAGGCATCCCAGACAGATAATCGCGTCGTACTTCCCAGTCAAAGCCAAAGTCCGCGCCGCAAGCGGGACTTCAAACGCCCCCGGCACCCGCACAATGTCGATATCTTTCTTCGCAGCGCCAGTTCGAAGCAGCCCGTCGCAAGCACTCTGCAAAAGCCGCTCGGTGATAAACGCATTAAACCGCGCCACCACGATGGCAAACCGCCTGCCCGCAGCGTCGAGATTCCCTTCGACAGCGCGAAACTCCGCCTCCGGCACCGGCTCAACCTTAACTTTGTCTTTCTCTGTGATCTCTGTGCCTCTGTGGTGAATTGTTTTTGATCCGTGAGAATCCGCGTAAATCCGTGGCGAAAATTTACTTGCCCTTAAACACCGCCGCCCGCTTCTCCAAAAACGCCTTCGTCCCCTCGGCCTTGTCCTCAGTAGCGCAGCACACCCCAAACAGCACCGCCTCCAGATAAAGCCCCTCGCTCAAAGTCATCTCCATCCCTTTATTCACGGCCTCCATCGCATACTGCACCGCCAGCGGAGCATTCGCAATAATCTTCCCCGCAATCGCCTCCGCCCGCGGAATCAACTCCGCCGGCGCTGTGACTTCATTCACCAGACCAATGCGATGCGCCTCCTGCGCCGTGATCATCTCCCCGGTCAGCACCATCTGCATGCCCAGCCCTTTGCCGACCAGCCGCGGCAGCCGCTGCGTCCCCCCATACCCCGGAATAATCCCCAGCTTCACCTCCGGCTGCCCCAGCTTCGCATTCTCGCTGGCCAGCCGCATGGTGCAAGCCATCGCAAGTTCGCATCCGCCTCCGAGCGCAAATCCATTGATGCAACAAATCACCGGCTTCCCCAGATTTTCGATTAAATTAAGAACGCTCTGCCCGCGATGCGTATATTCCTTGCCAGTCACCGCATCCTGCTTGGCCAGTTCGCCGATGTCCGCCCCCGCAATAAACGCCTTCTCGCCCGCACCAGTAAAAATAACGACGCGAATCGTCGCATCGCCCTTGATGTCGTGAAACGCCGCCCGCAGCTCCTCCATGGTCGCCGTGTTGAGCGCATTCAGTACCTTCGGCCGGTTCACGGTCACATAAGCAATCGAGTTTTTCTTTTCGAGCAGTATGTTTTCGAAGTTCATAAGTTCAACTCTGCATCCAAACCACCGTTGTCATCCTGAGCGAAGCAATTGCTTTCGTGAAGCGAAAGCAATTGCGTAGTCGAAGGATCCCTATCAGCTCGCACTCCCTCCGGCCCGCAAGGGAGTTCTCTCGCGTCCGCAGTAAGAACGCCTTTAGGCGACCGCCGCAGTGCCGGCTGGAAGCGATCCTTCGACTGCGTAAGAGCCTCACTTCGCGAGACTCTTACTCCGCTCAGGATGACAAATCGCGGTCAGGAATCCGCGTTCATCCGCGTAAATCCGCGGCAAAGAAGTTGTCTTTGAAGCTAAAGCTTCATCGCCCGCGGCTTCTCCGGATCCCCATAATCATAAAACCCGCGCCCCGACTTCCGCCCGTACCACCCCGCCATCACCATCCGCTTCAGCAGCGGAGGCGACGCAAACCGCCGCTCCTTGAACTCGTCATACATCACATGGGTAATGTAGTAAGTCGTATCGAGCCCCACAAAATCCAGCAGCGTAAACGGCCCCATCGGATACCCGCACCCCAGCTTCATCGCGTTATCAATATCCTCAATCGACCCCACACCCTCTTCATACGCCCGAATCGCATCGAGCAAATAAGGCACCAGCAGCCGGTTCACGATGAATCCCGTCTTGTCCGAAGTCCGCACCGGAACCTTGCCCAGCTTCTTCGCGAACTCATAAGCCGTCTCGTAAACATCGTCGGCCGTAGCAATCGTCCGCACTACTTCCACCAGCTTCATCAGCGGCACCGGATTAAAAAAGTGCAGCCCCACAAACCGCTCCGGCCGCTTCACCGCAGTCAACAACTCCGTCACCGAAATCGAAGAAGTATTCGAAGCAAAGATCGCCTCCTTTTTCACCACGCCATCCAGTGACGCATACATCTTCTTCTTCTCGTCCACATTCTCGATGATGGCCTCAATCACAAGGTCGCAATCCGCCAGGTCGGATCTGTTAGTAGTCCCCCGCAGCCGC
Source organism: Binatus sp. (SeqCode) (assembly GCA_035482825.1). Lineage (GTDB taxonomy): Bacteria > Acidobacteriota > Terriglobia > Terriglobales > Acidobacteriaceae > Sulfotelmatobacter. The sequence continues at coordinate 3,164 of DATHQJ010000147.1, forward strand.
GCCCGAATCGCATCCCTCTGCGCCGCCGTAATCCCGCCCTTCTCGACCGGCCGCTCGGCAAACTTCGCCAACGATTTCTCAATCCCCGCAAACCCCTTGTCGAGAAACTTCTGCTCAACCTCGAGCACGGTGACATCAAATCCAGCCGTAGCGCAAACCTGCGCAATGCCCGACCCCATCAGCCCACAACCGAGAACTCCGACTTTCTTGATTTCCATCGTATCCCTCAATTTCTTATCTCAAACTGTCATCCTGAGCGGAGACTTGTCGTTCGCTCGGCGAACGACAAGTCGCAGTCGAAGGATCCCTGGCAGTCAATCCACACTCAAATCCGCGAAGGAGTTCTCTCCCAATCTGCCGGTGCAAGAACGCCTGAAAATACCTTGAAGCAGCGGACTGAGGTCTTGCGCGTAGGGATCATCCTTCGACTACGCGGGCTGATTCGCTTCGCTCGTCATCTCGCTCCGCTCAGGATGACAATGTTCTGAAATCCGTGAGAATCCGTGTAAATCCGTGGCAAAGAAGTTCTAGCTCATACTCTCCACCACCATCGCAATCCCCTGCCCGCCGCCGATGCACGCCGTTGCCAGCCCATATTTCTTCTTCCGCCGCCGCAACTCATACAGCAGCGTGATCACCAGCCGCGTCCCGGTAGCGCCCAAGGGATGCCCCAGCGCGATCGCTCCGCCATTCACATTCACTTTCTCGCGATCCAGTCCCAACTCTTTCTCCACCGCCAGATACTGCGCCGCGAACGCCTCGTTCACCTCAATCAAATCAATGTAATCGAGCGACAGCCCGGCCTTCTGCAGCGCGATCTTCGTCGCCGGCACCGGACCCCGCCCCATCAGCTTCGGCTCCACGCCCGCAATCCCCCAGCTCACAATCCGCCCCAGCGGACTCATGTTGCGCTTCCGCACCTCATCCAGCGACATCACCACCACCGCCGCCGCTCCATCCACAATTCCACTGGCATTTCCGGCGGTCACGGTCCCACCTTTTCCAAACGCAGGTTTCAACTTCGCCAGCCCCTCCATCGTAGTCTGCGGACGCCGGTGATCATCCTCCGTCAACGACTCCCCCGTAGCCTCACCCTTGGAATTCCGCAACGCCACCGGCACCAATTCTTCCTGCAGACGTCCTTCTTTATAAGCCGCATCCGCCCGCTGCTGCGACCGCAGCGCAAACTCATCCTGCATCTCGCGCGTAATGCCCTGTTGCGATCCATAGAGCTCCGCAGTGTTCGCCATGTACGACCCGCAATACGTATCCAGCAGCGCCACCATCAGCGAATCTTCCAGCTTCCCGCCCGGAGCCAATGTAAATCCGTCGCGCCCGCGAATCACAAACGGCGCCTGCGACATCGCTTCCATCCCGCCAGCCAAAACAATCTTCGCTTCATCGGTCTGAATCATCTGCGCCGCCGACACAATCGCCTGCATCCCCGACCCGCACAACCGGTTCACCGTCAGCGCCGGAGTCTCAATCGGCAGCCCCGCCCGCAACCCCACGTGCCGCGCCCCATACAAAGCATCGCCCGAAGTCTGCTGGGCATTTCCAAACACCGCATGATCAAATTCCTTCGCCTCAATCCCCGAGCGCTCGATCGCGCCCTTCGACGCAACCGCGGCCAGTTCCTGCGCCGTGAAATCTTTCAACTTGGCGCAATAGCGGCCAAAGGGCGTCCGCGCCCCGCTCATAATGGCGATGTCGCCTGGTTTCATCATGATTTTTCCGGCAGAACGGAGATTGGTTCAGACCTCACCACAAAAAAGTTTTGGGAAGGGCACGGCTTCAGCCGTGCCACTAGCAGCTCGATTCAGCCGGGCTTTAGCCCCTGAGGAGCGCTTTCCCCGATGTCAAGTTTGTCAGGTGAGATCAGCCAAACTTGTCAGTTTAGCAGTGGATGAAGATATTTGCCCAGAACGCAACACAATTTGAAATCCCCAAAACAATCTGTCATCCCGAGCGCAGCATTGCGATTGGCCTTATCAATCGCAATGCGCAGTCGAGAGCCTGCCCTGAGCGAAGCCGAAGGGGACCTGCTGTTCGCTCGCGATCACCATAACGCTAGCCCCGCAGGTCCCTCCACTCGCCAGCTGATCCGCTTCGCGGTTCAACTGACTCGGTCGGGATGACAGATTTTTTTGAGATATGAAGGAAAGCTACTGACTCTCTCTACGCCACAGCCCCCGCCGACAACACCGCCGGCCCCAGCGCCACAATCTTCCCCGGCCCCTGCCCCATGGCCTGCGCCAGTGCATGCTCCACCCGATTGATCACTTCCGTGACCACATCGGCAGGATCATATTCCGTCCGGATCACCGCCTCCGCCAGCCCCGCGGAGAACTGCGCGGACGGTCCCTGGCTGCCCTCATCCTTCGCCGGCAAATGCAGTTCGGAGATAATCTTACGCAGCTTCTCCACCGCCAGCATGCCTTCTTTTTCCGCCGTCTCGCCCAGCAGAATCGCAATCGTCGTCGTATCGTAGCGGAACGCCAAATCGTTGGAGCGGATGTTCGCGGCAAACAATTGCCCCGCCTTCTCCATCAGCGCCTGCACTTCCGCCTCGCCGTATTCCTTGATCATGCCCGCGCTCTTGCCAAACTGCAGCAGGAGCACCGAAAGCGCCGACGCATTTTGAATTGCCCGCTTGCTCTCCGCCAGCAGCAGATCAATGTATGAGGCCCGCTTCAACAGCCCCGATTTCTCATCCGTCACCGAAAGATTCTTCACCAGCCGGCGCAAGCCCGCATTGTTCAGAGCAATCACCATCTGGTCCGCCAGCGTCTTCAGCACCACCATGTCACCGTGCTGCCAGACTCGGGGCCGATTGTGCACCAGCACCAGCATGCCAACAATTTCTTGTCCGTCGCTGAGTGGAATCGCCAACACTGACGCCGCCCCCATCTCCGTCAGAGCCTTCCGAGCGGCCTGTAACGACACGGCCTTGGCGGCATCTTCAATCGCCAGCGGCTCATGCCCGTCGACCGCCTTCTGCAGGCATCCCACCAATTCGGCGATCGCCGCCGAGCTCGCCTTCTTCGATCCTTCAACACAAAACTCTTCCGTGGTCGCCGACAACCCGGCCTTGCCCATCGCCGCGATGCAGCGGGTCGCTTCCCAATGCGTGCCAATCTCTCGCACCGCGGTGTTCAACACTGCCGGAGCCGTGCCCTGGTGATACAGCTTGCGCGAAATTTCCGCCACCCGGGTAAAGGCCCGCACATCGGTCGCCGGATCAGGTGCGGCCGCCGGCGCCGCCACCGGCGCCACTGCCGCCGGAGGCAACGGCGCTGAGCCCGCATACCGTGGCGTCACACCTGCCGACAGATACAACCGCTGCAGATCCTCATTCCGTTCTTCCTCGCGCGGAAACAGTTCCTGAATTCTCTGCAACCGCTCGACTGCCTTGTTGCGCATCCCATACTGCACCAGAATTTCCGCCTGCAGCATCAGATCCTGCAGGGTTGCCGCCCCCAGCGTCGGCCCTTCCTCTTGCACCGGTTCTTCGGCCGCCTTGGTGCTGGCAGTGAATCGGCCGGAGATCGCCCGGAAGCGCCCGTCTTCCACATGCCCCTTCAGCAGATCCAGACGCTTCAAGTGTCCCGGCTCATACGGATCGACTTCGGCGGCCCGATCCAGGCACTCGGCCGCCTTGGTAAATTCGCCCGTGCTGCAATAAAGATCAAACAACTTCAGCAGAGTCTGGCAATAATCATTTTCACGATTGGACGCGTTATAAAGTTCGCTGAGAAACTCCAGCATCTGCGGCGATGCACGGTGCGCCGCCGTGATGTCCTCCATGATGGCGATGAACTGCCGCCGCTCTCCCCGCCGCCTCTGAAACTGTTCCAGCTTGCGCGCCAGCGCCACCGCCGGCTCGTCCAGCGTGCCATCCAGCAAACTCCCGATCAGCGCAATCACCTGCTGCACTCGCCCAGGATTCTGCTCGAACAACTGCCACACCAGCGGTTCCGCCTCCGCATGCCGCCCCGCCGCCAGCAGGGCATCCGCGTAGGTCTCGCGCAACGCCGGCGTCACCTCTCCGGAATTCATTTGGGGTTCAATAATAAAGATGGCCGCGCCCACTTGCCCCTGCGCCAGCAAGCTCTTCCCATAGGCCAGCGCGATGCTCTGGTCGGAAGCGTCTTCCTGATAGGCGCGCTCGTACCATGTCGCCGCGTCGCCATTCTCGGCCACCACCAGCTCCGCGATCCGCTGAAACGCTGATGCCGCCGCCTTCCGGTTGCCCAGTTCCGACGCCACTTCCGCCACCCGTTGCAGGTTGGCCTGGGTCGGTTCGAGCGCCACAATCCGATCCAATATCTCCGCCGCTTCTTTCTTTTTTCCCAGCTTTCCCAGATCCGACAGCGCCGCTTCATACGTGCCCGCGGCCAACTTCTTATTGGATCCTTCCAGCAGTTGCCCGAAGCGGAATTTCTGCTGCCACGTCGGACTCCCATGCCGCGCCAGCTTCTTATAGGTCAGGCTGGCCCGCGTCGCGTCCCCCACTCCCACCTGCCGTTCAAACAGTTCGCCCAGCAGTTTCACCGCGTCCGCATTGCGGTTCAGCGACAGACACAAGTCCGCCGCCAGTTGCCGCACCACATCATTGTCCCCATCATCC
>DATHQJ010000148.1:0-9592 GCA_035482825.1 Binatus sp. (SeqCode)
AGAACGACATCTCCCGACATGTGGGAAGGAAGCACAGAGAGCTCGCCCGGGGCCAGCCGAACCGAGCCTTTTCGAATGATCACCCCGCCATCGCCGAGTTGCTCAAAGGTGTTGTGTGGCAGGTCAAGAAGCACTTCCGTCGAGCCAAACGCCGCGTCGACTTTCTCGTTAATTGCTGCGCGGTTATCTGCCGCCCAACCCACAACCCGTTCGAATTCCTGGTCGAATTTGTTCGGCTTATCGACGAGGTCATCCACAAGGCCTGACTCATTTCGCGATCCGGTGTGAATTAAGAAATGCAATGGCCCGTCTTCGTAAGGGACGATCGCGTCTAAGAAATGATTGCCACCTCCCAAATCGCCCAAGCTCCCCTTATTGGTCCGGAGCGAATCGGCCACCTTGTCCCATCGGACGAGGTCGAAATCTTGAGGTGGCATTGAGGACCGCACGAGCCGCATTCCGCATCCGCAGTCAGACACCGCGAACTTCCGCCAGTCCTCCTGTTTGGTCAGAACAGCTGTACCAGTCGGAAGGGGCGACTTACCCGGGCAGGCGTCGGGGAGAAAAACCACCTGCTCAGCCTGAAGATCATGAGGTATCCAAGAATGGAGCTTCCCCAGAGGCTCGGCCGACAGATTCGTGATTTTCATGGGCTTCTCTCAAGAAGGTCAAAGCGCCGAATACCAGAGGCGACGGTACCTCAGCAGCTTAGGCTCGACAATCGCCGCATTGCACGAGCTCTCAGTCTAGCCTGACCAGAAACACAGCACCCTCGCTCGTGCGAGTTTCCGCAACCATCTGCTGGGCGCGTTCGTGGTCGTCGTCGAGGACGCGGATGCGAATCCACCAGCCTCCGGCGGGGCTGGCGAAGCGCAGCACCTTGGCGGTGCGGTAGCGGCGGGTGAGGTGGTCGGCGAACTCGGTGGCAACGTCCTCGTCGAGGAAGCTGCCGATCTGCACGGCCCACTTTCCGCCGGAATCGAGCGGAGCGGGCGTCGCCATGACTTCCACTTTCACTTCGGCGGTGCCGGGCTGATACACGTCGAGCTTGCGGGCGGCAGCGAGGGAAAGATCGAGAACGCGGCCAGGGATGAACGGTCCGCGGTCGGTGATGCGAACCAGCGCCGAGTGCGCGGTCTTTAGATTCGTCACGCGAACGACGGAACCGAGTGGCAGAGTACGGTGCGCGGCGGTCATGGCGTGCATGTTGTAGACTTCGCCATTCGATCCGCGGCGGTTGTGGTAAGGAGGTCCATACCAGCTGGCCATCCCGGTTTCGGTGGCGATCGGAGCGGCACCCGCAGGGATCGAAGGCTCGGCCAGGTCGGGATCGGCGGCGGCTTCTGCATCTTGGGCACTGGGGTTGCGGCTTAGATCAGGTATTTTGGAGGGCAGAGATGACGACGACGATGACGATGGCGACGACGGCGCCGGTTCCCGAGCAGCGGGCACGCTGGCGGGCGCAGCAGGAGGCGGCGGCACTTCAACCCGCGCCTGTTTGGGATGCCCACAAGCGGCGAGCAGCAGAAGCGTGATGAGGAGAACGACAGTCATGCTCGAGAGAACTACGCGACGGGCCACGAAGCGCACGACCCGGCTCGTAAGGACGAAGTTTGCGCCGCCCAGGCCAGCAGCCACGAAGCTTGCAGCAGCAAAGCTCGCCGACGTCGGCCTTGCCTCGCGGGCAACCGCGCCAGTGAAAGCTACTTGGCTGTGGTCCCCGGATGCTTTTCCATGTAGTCGGCAAACGCGGTGAGCTTCTCCGAAGCCGCGCGCAGCGCCTTGGTCGAACCCTTGCGAACGGAGGGCACGACCTCGTCGTTCAGGTACTTGATGAACTCCGGGATTTCCTGCTCCAGACGTTCGGCGGCCTCGTTGATGGTCTTGCCAACGCGCGCGGACGCGTCTTCCACCTTGCGGTTGAAGTCGTTCATGCTGCTCCTCGTGATGAGGCGTGAGCCAACTCACGCAAATGTTGCGGATGCCAGGCACGGCTATTATTTCGTGGTTGGAAGCCTGGGTCAATGGCCGGCGCTGATTTCGCTGGTTCTCGCGGATCAGCCAAACTAGGGGCGGAGATTTAAGCCAGTGTGCCGCGCCGAGCCTGGCGCCACGGTAGAATGCGGTTCTTCGAAGTATGAGCCTCGAGAAGAAATCGCTGCGCTCCCAGCCACGCCACCAGACGGTGAGCTTCCAGCGCCGGCTGCTGGCCTGGTTTCGGAAGAGCCGGCGCACGCTCCCGTGGCGGGAGAGCCGTGATCCCTACCGGGTGTGGCTGTCGGAAATCATGCTGCAGCAGACGCGGGTGGCGGCGGTGATCGGGCACTATGAGGAATTCCTGCGCCGCTTCCCGACGGTGGAGAAGCTGGCCGCAGCCCGCGAGTCGAGCGTGCTCGCAGCTTGGAGCGGGCTGGGATACTACCGCCGCGCGCGCATGCTGCATGCGGCGGCAAAAGTCGTGGTGCGAGAGTTGGGCGGGAAGTTTCCGGCGACTGCCGAGCAATGGCAGGAACTGCCGGGGATTGGCCGCTACACAGCGGCGGCGATTGCCAGCATCGCGTGTGGCGAGCCGGTCGCGGTGGTCGATGGCAACGTGGAGCGAGTGCTGCAGCGGCTTTCAGGGCGGCGCCTGGCGGGCGAAGAGTTATGGCAGGCCGCCGAGCAATTACTCGATGGCAAGCGGTCGGGCGACTTCAATCAGGCCATGATGGAGCTGGGCGCGACGGTGTGCACGCCGCGGGCTCCGGGATGTTTGGTGTGTCCGGTGGTCAAACTGTGCGCGACGCGCGGAGAGTTGCCGGTGGGCGCGAAACCGGAACGACAGAAGAAGCGTGAAATTCACTACGCGCTGGAGCATCGAAACGGAGACGGCAGGGGCAGAGATGGCGAAGTGTTTCTGGTGCAGCGCCCGAAGGATGCGTCTCTGATGGCGGGCATGTGGGAACTACCGGAGTTGGCAAACGGGCATGGCTCGTCCGAGCCGTCATTCACGCTGAGGCACTCGATCACCGTAACGGACTATACGGTGCGGGTCTGGCGTACTGTCCCTCCGGAGCTTGTTCGTGGGAAATGGATTCCGGCGACACGGCTGGGGCGAGTCGCGCTGACTGGATTGGCCCGCAAGATTCTGTGGAAGGCGGAATTGCTTTGAAGCAAGTTCTTGCCCGCGTCCCGCATCATTTAAAATGAAAGCAGGACAGAGGCAGGAAGGCGTATGCGCTGGCTGCGGAATATGCTGAATAGACGAACGGGAGGACGACCGATGGCAGCACTAACCGTAGGCATGAAGGCACCAGACTTTGCGTTGAAAGCGATCGATGGCAAGCGGTTCTCGCTGCAGGAAGAACTCGGGTCCGGGCCGGTCGTGCTGGCGTTTTTCAAGGTTTCCTGCCCCACCTGCCAGTATGCGTTTCCGTTTCTGGAGCGGCTGCACAAAGCCTACGGGCAGAAGGGTGTGAAACTGCTCGGAGTTTCGCAAAACAACGCCAAAGACACGGCCGCGTTCGCCAAAGAGTTTGGGGTCACGTTTCCAATTCTGCTCGACGAGATTGATGAGTATCCCGTGTCGAACGCCTACGGTCTGACCAACGTTCCCACCATCTTCTGGATGGCACAGGACGGCGGGATTGAAGTCTCGAGCGTTGGCTGGGTGAAAGCGGATTTCGAGCAGATCAACCGGAAGATGGCGGAGGCGGGACACCTAGGCCCCGCCGTGATGTTCAGGCCGGGCGAGGATGTGCGCGACTTCCGCGCCGGTTGAGGGTCGAAGAACTGATCCCGCCGGGCGCGGGCCGCAGTTAGGACAGATTTCGGAGCCCAGGAGCCACGTCCCGAGGCGGCGCGAACTTCGGGGTGTCGGTTGATGCTGCTCTCCGCGCCTTCCCCGCCGCTGGCTTTACCCCTGTGTCCCCGGTGTCCCCTGTAGTTGATGAATGACCATCGAAGGCGCGGGAGTGCGTGAACTCTCGTGTGGGTGATTACTCGGTTTCCCTGGTCATTAAATTTCCTTCGCTCCGTTACAATTCCATCAGTCTTCATCATAATTTCCCGGATTCCGTGCTTTCCTAGGCATGTGCCGCTTCTTGGGGGAGAAAGCCGATCTATGCGAGCCATCGTAATGCGAATGATCTTGCAGAAAAGCGTCCAGAGAGTCGTAAGTGTGCTTACTCTCGCCATCGCCACGCTCAGCCTACTGGTGTGGGCCGAGGGCGGTGCCAGTCCGGCACCGGCGTCCCCCGCGGGAGCGCGCGAGGCCGTTTCCGTGAAGCTGCCTGGAACTGCGTTCAACGCGCTGGAGACGATCAATCCGGAGCACATTCGCTGGCACGTGCGTTTCCTTGCGCACGACCTGCTCGAAGGCCGGGGTACCGGGCAGCGCGGTGGCGATATCGCGGCGGAATACATGGCTACGCAGTTCGCCGAGTATGGGCTGAAGCCAGCGGGCGACAACGGGAGCTACCTGCAGAAGGTGCCGCTGATCGGCATCACCACGTTGCCGGAAACCAAGTTTTCGCTAGTCCCGAAACGCGGTGAGCCCATCGATTTGAAGTCGCTCGATGACTACGTGGCCTACGACCAGACCCAGCAGTCGCAATCGGATGTGGACGCCGACATCGTCTACGTGGGCTATGGCATCGAAGCGCCAGAGTATAACTGGAACGATTACAAAGATGTCGACGTGAAGGGCAAAGTTCTGTTGATGCTGGTGAATGAGCCGCCGTCGGACGATCCTAAGTTCTTCAAAGGCAAGGCCCTCACGTACTACGGACGGTGGACTTACAAGTATGAAGAAGCCGCGCGCAAAGGCGCGGTGGGTGTGATTCTGATTCACGTGGAAGAGATGGCAAGCTATCCGTGGGAGGTAGTGCGGAACTCGAATTCGGGGGAAAAGTCCTACCTGAAGCTGGAAGGCCCGGCACTCAAAGTCGCATCGTGGGTCCAGTCCGAAGTGGCGAAGAAGTTGGCGTCGGCGTCCGGAATGGATTTCGCCCAGATGTTGCAAGAAGCGCGGTCGCGCGAGTTTCATCCCGTAAACCTGGGCGCGAAGCTGAAGGCGCACATGGTCAGCAAAGTGCGAAGTTTCGAATCGAACAACGTGCTGGCCATGCTGCCGGGGGCGGACAGCAAGTTAAAAAGCGAAGCCGTGCTCTACACCGCGCATTACGATCATCTCGGCATTCGTCCGGAGATGGCCGGAGACAACATCTACAACGGCGCCAATGATAATGCCACCGGATGCGGCATTTTGCTGGAAGTGGCGCGCGCCTACAGCCTCTCCACGCAGCGGCCACGGCGCTCGATTCTATTCGCCGCCGTCACGGCGGAGGAGCAAGGACTGCTGGGGTCGGAGTACCTGGGCAAGCATCTGCCCACGCCCGCGGGAAAGATTGCGCTCGACTTGAATTACGACGATGTGCCGCCGCTGGGCGCTCCTCAGGAAGTGGAAGTGTCAGGCGCGGAGCGGACCACGTTTTATCCCTGGGTAGAGGCGATGGCAAAAGAGTTTCGTCTGGCGATTCGTCCCGATTCCAGGCCGGAAGCGGGGCACTACTACCGCTCCGATCATTTCAGCCTGGCGCGCGTGGGGGTCCCGGCTTTTTCCATCAATGAAGGCATGAAGTTCAAAGGCCACGATGAGGCTTGGGGATTGCAGCAGGCCCGCGAGTTCAACGAGAAGCACTATCACCAGCCGAGCGATGAGTATCATCCGGAAATGGACTTCGTCGCAGACGGAGCGATGGCGCGCTTCGGTTTCGCGCTAGGCTGGGAAGCCGCGAGTTTCAATCAGCTGATCGGATGGCAGAAGGGCGACGAGTTCGAGGCGGCGCGGGCGAAGAGTCAGTAGCGAGCCGGGAGCCTCGAGTCCCGAGTTGGAGGGCCGGACTCATTCGCCCGCCTCCTGTTTCTCCCAGCAGTCCCCGCCTGCTAACCCCAATAGAACCCACACGTTAAGGTCGTAACCTAGGTAACTTTAGCCCGCCGATGGAAGCGTGATAGGCTCGGTATGTAGCTGTGTAATCAGCAACTTCCGAACAGAGCCCACCAGGGAGCGATGCCGAGAATTCCATTCTTTCGCCTAGGCGCCGCGCCGGACAAGCCGGAGCTGCCCGCGTTGGCCACGTCCGTGCCCGCAGTCTCGCTTGCGGGCCTTGCCGTGGGCGTGGACAACTTGCGCCACGACGTCGTGCTGAGCACGAAGTTCGCGGAGGCCACTCGCGCCCAGATCGCCCGCCAGATCGCGCGGCACGGAGAAGTCGAGGGGTTGCTCTCGGCGGAAGCGGCGCAATCGGCGCAGGGACCCTCGTGGCTGCGCAGCCAGGTGCGCGCCGGCGAGACTCGGGCGAAAACGGAATCCGGCGAATGGAAAGCGATCCTGGCGGAGTTGCACGTGGCCGCTTTGAATCGCGCGAAAAAGGAAGGCAAGATTCCAGTCGACTTGCTGGCCCGCCTCGCCGTGACGAAATTCCTGCGCACGGAAATGAACCTGCAGTTCGCGCAGGTGCTGGAACGCTGCCGCGTCCTGCTGAAGAACTACGACGGAATGCGGCAACAAAAAGCCATGGAATACCGCGAGCGCGTGAACGGATTCCAGGTCCGCAAGAAAATCATTCTCCGCAAGACCGGGCAGGAATTGTTCGAGACCATGCGCGAAGTGGAGAAAGGAACGCTGGCCCGCACCCGGCGCTCGCTGTTCGGCCAGGACGCCGACAGCTATGTTTTATTCGTGAACCGGCTGGCATTCTCCGAAGATGGGCGCGACGACTTTTTGTGCGCTGAACACTACGTGATGATGGGCAACTGGGACCGCGACCCCGACCGCTATGGACGGTTGCGCGAAGTGGTCTCGGTGTTTCTGCGGTCTCTGTATGGCCAGGACACCACCGGAGAAACCATCGACTCCTGGATGAACGTTCGCGAAAACGCGCGAGCGCTGGTGGGCAGCGGGACGCCCGACGAATCGACGGACGAAGGTGAGGCCCAGGAAGAACGCTTGGCGGCCTGGGTGCGGCTGCTCGAAGACGAAGGCATCATGGAGCACGTCATCGCTTCCTACTGCGTGGTGCCGCTGCTTGGCGAGTATGCGCCGCGCATCAATCCGCAGCAGCTCAAGACGGCGCTCACCGTACGCACCGAGTGCGACCGTGTCGAGCGCATGATCCAGGAGCACGGCAAGCTTTCTCCCAACAGCCTGTATGCCGCGGTGGCCAAGGTGGCCAGCAGCCGGGGAGCGGAACGCGCGAAGGTAGCGGCGCGCTTCCTGCAGGATTTCTTTCACTATCACCGCGATCTGCGCCGGCTGGAAACGCTGAACTCCGCGTTGGACACGGTGAACCTGGTCGCTAACGACCGCATGCGGGAGCTGTCGCGAGTCAACGGCACGCTCTACGAGTTCCTGCTGCCGGAAGAGCAAGCCCAACCCGACCAAGACAAGGTGACCCGCCATGTGGTGCTCAAGGCCGACGTGCGCGATTCGACACGCCTGACGCGGACTTTGATGGACCAGGGACTGAATCCCGCTTCCTATTTCAGCCTTAATTTCTACGATCCGGTAAACAAACTTCTCGCCAAGTATGGCGCGCAGAAAGTCTTTCTGGAAGGGGATGCGATCATTCTCGCGATTCTGGAACGCGAAGGCGAACCGGGGCTCGCGGTGAGCCGAATGTGTGTGCTGGCGCGGGAGATCATCGAAATTGTGCGTGGCTACAACCAGTTGGTCCAGCGTTCCGGAATGCCCGGCCTTGAATTGGGCGTGGGCATCACGCTGCAGGAATCAGCGCCGCTGTATCTGATGGACGGCGAGCACCAGATCATGATTTCAGAAGCGCTGAACGAGAGCGACCGTCTCTCCTCCTGCAACAAACAAGCGCGCAAAGTGATGGAATCGCAGGCTGGTCCGTTTCACGTGTATGCCTTCCAGTCCGCCGAGCCGGAAGCCGGCGGAAATAGTGAAGACACCATTTTGAGCTTCAACCTGGGCGGTATCCGCATGAACGAAGCCGCGTTCCGCAAGTTGCAGCATGAAATTTCCCTGCAGCCGCTTAACGTGAAGCTGCCGGCGTCCATGGCGTCGTCCGACAAAGGCGAATACAGACTCTCCAGCGGGATGGTGCCGGTCGATCGCGATATCTTCCGCAAAATTGTGGTCCGAGAGAGCCGCGTCCCGCGCATCGATCCCCGAGACTTTTCCGTCAAGGGCTGGACCGAGCGCTCCTACTACGAAGTCTGCACCGATCCAGCGATCTACGCGGCGCTGGAGAAGAAAAAAGGCGCGAAAGTCTGAGTGACTGCTCATGCTCACGGTCAGTTACAGCCTGACTCCGGAAGATCTCGCTGAACTAGACGCGGAAGCCCGGGGCGGCGGATGGTTTTTGCGGATTCTCCGGACACCGGCGAGGGGCTTTCTCGGAGGACTCGGGCTGATTGTGGTTTGGCAAGCCTTCTTCTTGTTTCCGAGAGAACATTGGTTTGGAAATCTCGCGATCGCGGTTTGTGGCACCCTTTTCGTGTGGATCGCGCTCGATTTTCCCGGACTGCGCTGGTTTTTTCATCGCCTTGCCGATCCCACTGCGGCTCAGCAAGTATCTTTCCTCGACGGAAAGCTGATTCATTCGAGCGGGGGAAAGACCCAGCAATTGCGGTGGTTCCCCGAGCGGGGCTTCAAGGAGAACGAAAAGTTTTTCTTCCTGCGAACGCCAGAGGGCGGCGGGCTCGATATTCCGAAGCGCGCTTTTTCGCCTGATCAGCAGCGCGCATTTCGTGAGTTGCTGCAGCGCAAACCAGTGTCTGAAGATGCCATCGACTGCCACTTTGCTCTGACTGAAACTGGGCTAGCCGAAGCGACTGTGGCCCGTCACCCGCGGATGGGCACCAAGACCGGCAAGTTATTGGTGCGCGCCGCCTGCGCGGGTTGTGGGCTCCTAATCTTGTGGCTTCCGGCTCACCTCGGAACTTCTTGGAAGCAGTTATTCAGAAATGAGCCTGCGTTCGCCGCCGGGCTCTTGTCGATCGGCGCATGCAATCTGTGGTCGGCGGCAGGCAGCCCGGGATGGAAGGCCATGAACCGGCTCGACCAAGAGCGCCGGGTCAGACTCAGCAACCGGGATGTGGAGGTCACGCTGAGCGGCCGCACTTCTACCTACACCTGGCCCCGGTTTTCTTCGTATCAGGAAACGCCGAACTTCTTCCTGTTTTCCCCTCAACGCATCCTTTTCTCGATGATACCCAAGAAAGCTCTGCGGCCGCACGAGGAAGAGAAACTGCGAGCTTTGCTGGAAAGCAAATTGCCGGTGCGGTCAAGTCCGCGCATCTGCTAGCTTCCTCAGAAGCCCGCTTTTATACGTCCCGGCCGGAACGGAATCAGAAAAGTAGCTTCGACGTCCACGGGAGCGCCGTTTTTCGTCGCGGGCCGAAACCGCCACTGCGAGATTGCCTGGCTGGCGAACGGGTCGACACGGTCGTCGATGCCGCGCAGGATGCGGACTGAGCCCACACTGCCGTCAGCGTGAATGACGGCATAGACAATTACCGTACCCTCGACGTTCTCGCGCATGAGTTGCAGAGGATAAGCCGGGTCCACCTTGCGCGTGGCCGT
>DATHQJ010000149.1:0-2812 GCA_035482825.1 Binatus sp. (SeqCode)
CACCGCCTCCACAACTGCGTCGAAGACATTTTCGAAACCCACCAGTTGGGCCACGGTTTCCTGTTGAGGCGCGGCGATCACTTCGTGAGGCGTGCCCTGGGCGACGATGCGTCCGGCGTCGAGGACGAGGACGTGCTCGCCTAGCGCGAAAACTTCTTCGCGGCTGTGGGTGACATAGAGGATGGGGATGCGGTGAGTCTGGTTCCACTGGCGGAGGTCGTCGATGATCTTTGATTTGGTGGCGGCGTCGAGCGCGGCCATGGGTTCGTCGAGCAGCAGGACGGCGGGATCGGTTACCAGGGTTCGGGCTAACGCGGTGCGCTGGCTTTCTCCGCCGGAAATTTCGCGCGGGTAGCGCTGGGCGAGATGCGGGATGCGGAACGCCTGAAGAATTGCGGATGACTTGGGGGAACGCTCGGCTTTCGGCAGATGCGCCAGGCCGAATTGGATATTGGCTTCTACTGTGAGATGCGGGAATAGAGCAAGGGTCTGGAATACGTATCCGACGCGGCGTTTGGACACGGGCAGATTGATGCGATGCGCGGTGTCGAAGAGGACGCGGTCGCCGAGGACGATGCGTCCGGAGTCTGGGGGGGTGAGTCCGGCGATGCAATCGAGGAGCGTTGTCTTGCCAGCGCCGGAGGGGCCGAACAGGATGGTGAATCCGGGAGCGGCGTGGAAGTCGACTTCGAGGAGGAAGTCGTGCGGCTGGGCGGCGAGGCGCTTGCGGAATTGGGAGGTGAGTGGGGAGTGCGCGAGGTCTTTGCTGCGTTCTGCGGCGGGGTGTGATGGTGCAGTCGCGGCTTCAGCCGATTCGATCGCCTGCGGGTCGTTCATCGGAGTTCATTCTAGAGAGCTGCGACTGAGTTGGCAAAGTCTAGAGTGAGACGACTGGTGCCGATCTGTCGAGATTTCCACTTCTCGCGCAAAGTACGGGCGAGAAATGGGGCACCCCCTGCGGCGTTTGATAGAGAACGCTTCGGAAAGCCGCCGTCAGTGTCGGCGATATAGGGATCCTTCGACTGCGTGGATGATTCGCTTCGCTCACCATCCACTTCGCTCAGGATGACAGGGAACTGGAGTTACGATTCTTTCGCGGGACCGATTATCCAGGCCTTTCGATTCACACCATACACAACGGCGAGCACGACGAAGCTGAACGCTAGTAAGAGCAGCGCGGTCGAGTTGGCGGAGGCGTAGTCGGAGGCTTGCACGCGGTCGAAGATGTCGATAGAGACGGTGCGGGTGACGCCGGGGATGTTTCCGCCGACCATGAGCACGACGCCGAATTCTCCCATGGTGTGGGCGAAGCTCAGAGCGGCGCCGGTGATTAGTCCGGGGATGGAGAGCGGGGCTATGACGCGGAAGAATGTTCGTATCGGGGACGCGCCGAGGGTTGCGGAGGCCGCGATCAGCCTGCGATCGACGGCGGCGAACGAGGCGGCGAAGGGCTGGACCGCGAACGGGAGGCTGTAGAGGATGGAGCCGATGACCAGGCCGGTGAAGGTGAATGCCAGAGTGTGGCCGGTGAGGGCGATCCACCAGCGGCCGAACGGGCTGCGCGGGCCGAGGGCTACTAGAACGTAGAATCCGAGGACCGTGGGGGGAAGGACGATGGGGAGCGCGACGACTGCCTCGATGAGAAATTTCCAGCGCCAGCGGGAGAAGGCGATCCAGTAGGCGATGGGGAGGCCGAGGAGCAGCAGGGCGAGCGATACGGTGATCGCCAGTTGTAAGGTTAGAGCGAAGGCTTGCCAGTCGATTGCCATGGGTTTCGCTTTGTACTCTTGAATCCCTCTGACTCCGCGGGCGAGACGCCCACGGGACAGCCGGCGAGACCCTTCGGCTTCGCTCAGGGCAGGCTGCCGGCGCTACTTTCGCTGACGCGCTACTTGTTGGGCGGCAGTGTGAAGCCGTATTTTTCGAGCAACTCGGACACTTCTTTTGTTTTCATGTATTCCAGGAAATCTGCTGCTTCTTTTTTGTGCTGCGAGTGCGACAGTACGACTACGCCTTGGGCCAGCGGCGGATAAAAATCGGCGGGAACTTCCCAATATTTTCCTTTGCCGCGCATTGCCGGGGCAGAGGCGTGGGCCAGGGCGACGAATCCTGCCTGGGCGTTGCCGGATTCCACGAACTGCGCGGCCTGCGAAATATTCTCGCCTAACACCAGGCGGTCGGCAATGCGATCGTAGATGCCGGCGTGCTTCAAGGTTGCCACCGCGGCGCGGCCGTAGGGAGCATGCTGCGGGTTGGCGATGGCGATTTTCTTTACGGAGGGATCGAGCAGAATATTCATGCCCTGGTGTTCGACGTCGAGCATGGAATCGGCGGAAACCCACAGCACCAGCTTACCGATTGCGTACTGATAAAGACTGGCAGCGTCGGCGTCGCCTGCCGAGATGAGCTGGCGGGGATAATCCATGTCGGCCGAGAAAAACAGATCGAACGGGGCGCCGTTTTGAATCTGCTGAGTGAAGGCGCCGGAGGCTCCGAACGCGAGTTTTACCGTTGCACCCGTCTTTTTCTCGAAGCGGTCACCGATTTCTTTCAGAACTGCGCTCAAATCGGCCGCTGCGGCCACGACCAGTGCGGCGCTGTTGGACTCTTTCTCTTTCTCTTGTGCCCAGCCTGATGCTCCCGCCAGAACAATCGATGCCACCAGCAGTGCGCTGGCAAAAAAACGCGCGTTTTTGTTTGTCCGTTTCAATTGCATCTTCGAACTGTCGAAGCTAGCGACAGAAGCAGATTGTACAGGGCCAGAGTCTTTTTATGCCGCCAAGAGGCAGAGACGGTTTTTCCCAAAGTGGTC
>DATHQJ010000150.1:0-12237 GCA_035482825.1 Binatus sp. (SeqCode)
CCGCAGTCTGGACGCCGAGGAACAACTCTTGAACTCCACAGTGAAGCAGTATGAGCAGGCATTAGAGTTGAATGAAAGCCGCTTTCAAGGAGGGATTGCTTCCGAAGTGGAAGTCGAGCAGGCGAAGACTCAACTGCAAACCACGCGGGCAGCGGCCATTGATGTCGGTGTGCTGCGCGCCCAGTACGAGCACGCAGTTGCAATTCTTATCGGAAAGCCGCCTGCTGAGTTCAGCCTTCCCCCCTTGCCGCTCAACGCACCGCCTCCGCACGTCCCTATCAGTTTGCCGTCGGAACTGCTGGAGAGACGCCCCGATATCGCGGCTGCGGAGAGGCGCGTTGCATCCGCCAACGCCCAGATCGGAGTTGCAAAGTCCGCCTACTACCCGCTGGTCGGCCTGGGCGCTACCGGAGGATTCGAAAGCTCCGCCATCTCGACCCTCATCAACGGTCCGAGCGGCTTGTGGTCGATTGGACTGTCGACAGTCGGAACAGTCTTCGACGTAGGAAGGCGGCGTGCTCTCAACGATCAGGCCCGTGCCGCTTATGACTATCAAGTTGCCGCTTATCGAGAGAACGTGCTGACTGGATTCCAACAGGTGGAAGACAATTTAGCGGCAGTGAGGATTCTCGAGAACGAGGCGAAGGTGCAGGATGAGGCAGTCGTCGCTGCCCAGCGTTCGCTCGATCTTTCCGTCACCCGTTACAAAGGTGGGGTCACCAGTTACCTCGAAGTGATCACCGCGCAGAGTGCCGCCCTCTCGG
Source organism: Binatus sp. (SeqCode) (assembly GCA_035482825.1). Classification (GTDB taxonomy): domain Bacteria; phylum Acidobacteriota; class Terriglobia; order Terriglobales; family Acidobacteriaceae; genus Sulfotelmatobacter. The sequence goes on from DATHQJ010000150.1 coordinate 765, forward strand.
ATGAGGTCACGGCGGTCAACATCCTGGGACGGCGCATGGCGAATACAGTCTTGCTGATCCAGGCTCTCGGCGGCGGATGGGACCGCTCAAGCCTGCCCGACCGACCCGAATGCTGCGGGAAGCTGGTGAGCAGCAATGCCCCTTAACCCGATAGTCCGCGGGTCATAATTCACACATAGCGAAACAGCATCATGAAACCGAAATCCATGTGGCAACGCTAGACCTGCTCCGAACAGAAAATCACGACGATCGATTGGCATGGATGTCCTACTGAGTGCTGTTGGAACTTCCCGCCTGATGATGATGGGTCCAATCGAAACGCCGCCCCAGGATCCCCTTCACAATCAAGTGATCGGTGCCGGCCGTCGCCCCAACTCCAACCCCAAAGTTGATCTCCCAGTTCGGGGACACATTCAGATCGATCGTCGGAAAAAACTGCTGCTGCTGATTGTGTAACGAAGACACATCGGTGATCGATCCGTAAGAGGCGTAGTATTCCAGGCCGCCAGAAATGTACTTGTTGAAGTCGTAACTGAATTTCGCGCCTGGCGAGAACCCCACGCCCTCCACAACCCCCGGTCCGTGGAAAGATCGCTCCAGGGCCGGATTCACCGAGAAATACCATCTGCCCGTCTGCTTGTCGATGATCGGCCGCAGCTCCATCGTCCAGGTGTCTTTGGAAAACTTTGCCCGCTGATAACCAAACTCCATGGACAGGCTTACACCCACGGGCCAGTGCCAGCTATCGGGCGCTCTGACCCGCGGGCGAATGTGATCCCCCACCCATTGCCAGCCGTCTCCACTGCGTGCGCTGGTGAAGATATAAAAGCCAACCTCGGACCAGCTATTCACGCCCTGAGTAATCTCAACCGTTTCGTGCTCGGCATGGTTCGTGGGATAAAGCCCGTCCGCAGTGAACCGTGAGCCGGGTGCCGGCAAACTGCCCACCGCGGTGAAGTTGCTATGCAGCTCCAGCATCGTGGTTTTCGGCGCGACCGTGTCCGAACCATAGACCTGGATCTCGTAGTTGTCCTGCGCCTTCGCCAGTTGCAGGTCGCCAAAAACAAGGATTATGAAAATGAACGCACAATGCGCGGCGATCGCCTTGACTATCATCGGGAGTATTGTTTCTCAAACCACAGCGTTTTGAAGGGATGGGATGATCGCATTCGGGCTTCCCGAAACTTACAATTGCTTGTTACTCAGTACTTCACCAGCGCAGCAAACGATTTTGGATCGAGCGACGCTCCGCCCACCAGTGCGCCGTCAATTTCCTCCTGCGCCATGAGCGCCGAGGCGTTGTCCGGCTTCACCGACCCGCCGTAAAGAATGCGCAGGTTCGCGGCAAATTCCGCGCCAAATACTTCGGTCGCTTCCCGCCGGATCACGGCATGGGCCTCCGCTGCCAGCTCCGGCGTCGCCGTCTTACCCGTGCCGATGGCCCACACCGGCTCGTAGGCGACCACCATCTTCGCGGCTTTTTTCGCCGATATCGCGTGGAACGCGCGCACGCACTGCCGCCGCAGAACATCATCAGTGAGTCCCGCTTCGCGCTCTTCGAGCACTTCGCCCACGCAGCAGATCGCGGTGAGCCCGGATTCGAGCGCAGCCTTCAGCCGGAGGTTCACCGAGTCATCGGTCTCGCCAAAATATTGCCGCCGCTCGGAGTGCCCGACAATCACGTGAGTCACGCCCAGGCACACCAGCATAGGTGCGGAAATTTCTCCCGTGTACGCCCCATCCGCTTTCCAGTGAACATTCTGTACGCCGACAGCGACGTTCGATCCACGCGCCGCTTCCAGGGCAACCGCCACGTCGGTGTAGGGCGGGCACACCACAATCTCGTCCCGATCATGCCCCGCCACCAGCGGCAGGAACTCACGAAAATAGTCCCGAGTTTCGTCCGGCGTTTTGTTCATTTTCCAGTTGGCGGCCATTACTTTTTTTCTATTCATTGATGAGTTCCTATGAGAAATTCGTATGGCTTCCCCGAAGCTGGCCTGCGCTGGCCGACTGCAGCGGTCGCGAATGCATGGAAAGTCGTCTGGTCGAACAGCACAAACGATACCAGCACAAGATGCCTTGCCGATCGGAGACTCTCAATCACAGTTGGGATCGCCACCCAAGCCGCTTGTTCGATTGGGTATCCAAAAATGCCTGTGGAGATTGCGGGGAACGCGATGCTGTGCATCTTTAGTTCGTCAGCAACGCGCATGGACTCGCCGTAGCAGGTCGAAAGGGCTTCCGCTTCACCATCATCGCCGCCGTGCCACACCGGACCAACGGCATGGATTACGTACTTTGCTTGGAGCCGGCCCGCTGTGGTAGCAGCCACCTGCCCCCGTAGCAGCGATCCGCGCTCAGACCGGACACGGCGGCACTCGTCCGCGATTGCCGGGCCACCGGCGTTGTGGATCGCGCCGCACACGCCCCCACCGGGCAGCAATTCAGAGTTGGCGGCGTTCACGATTGCGTCTGACGGATATTGCGTAATGTCACCACGTACCAGCCGGACTTCTTCTGGATCGCCGACCCGCATTATGGCGAAATCCTTGTCACTTAGCAGGTCCATTGGATTACCCGACTTCACTTCTTATCCGTGAGCGCTTCCACGCCAGGCAGCTTCTTTCCTTCCAGGAACTCCAGCGACGCGCCCCCTCCGGTGGAAATGTGCGTAATCTTGTCGGCGACTTCAGCCGCGTGCACGGCCGCCACCGAATCGCCGCCGCCCACAATCGAAATCGCGCCGCCGTTGTCCGCGATTGCGTGCGCAATTTTGAATGTTCCTCGCGAGAATCCCGGCACTTCAAACACTCCCATCGGCCCATTCCATAGAATCGTCCGCGCCGTCGAGATTTCCTCGGAGAACAATTCAATCGTCTTCGGCCCAATGTCCAGCGCCATCTTATCGGCCGGAATGGGCTGTCCCTCGCCAATCTGCTGCACCACCGCGTTGGCCTCCGGCTTCATCGCCACCACGTGATCGATCGGCAATAGGAATTTCAGATTCCGCTTCTTCGCTTCCGCCAGCAGTTGTTTTGCGAGATCGACCTTGTCGGCTTCGAGCAGCGACTTGCCGATTTCGTGTCCCTGCGCCTTGAGGAAGGTATAGGCCATGCCTCCGCCGATGATCAGCGCGTCCACCTTGTTCATCAGGTTCTGAATCACGCCAATCTTGTCGCTTACCTTGGCGCCGCCCAGAATCGCAACGAAGGGCTCCTCCGGATGTTCCAGCGTCTTTCCCAAGTACTTCAATTCTTTTTCCATCAGGAGCCCGGCGGCGGATTGCTTCACGAATTTCGTCATCCCCACCGTCGACGCATGTGCCCGGTGCGCCGTGCCGAACGCGTCATTCACGTAATACTCCGCCAGCTTCGCCAGTTGTTTGGAGAACTTTTCGTCGTTGGCTTCCTCTTCGGCATGAAAGCGCAAGTTCTCCAACAGCAGTGTCTGGCCCATCTCCAACTGGGTCGCGACCTCCTCCGCTTCCGGACCAACGCACTCGGGACAGAATCCCACGTTCTCTCCGCGCGCCAATTCCTTGTCGAGCAGCATGCGCAGCCGCTCCGCCACCGGCTTCAGGCTCAACTTTAGATTGGGCTTGCCCTTGGGCCGGCCCAGGTGCGAGGCCAGAATCAACCGCGCTCCATGACGCAGCGCATATTCAATCGTGGGCAGAGTTTCGCGGATGCGAGTGTCGTCCATCACCCGGCCGTCTTCCAAAGGCACGTTGAAATCAACCCGCATGAAGATGCGGTTGCCGTTAAGCGGAAGATCACGAATGGAAAGCTTGGACATGGCTGGTTGTCCTTTGTGTTCCGGCAAAATTAAGAAGTAGCGCCGGCATCCTGCCGGCTGTCGCGAGGGCGTCTCGCCCTCGCATGTGGCGGCGAGACGCCGCCACGACAGCCGCCGGGACGGCGGCGCTACGAAAACCTACAGACCCTTGCTGCCCATGTAATTGATCAAATCGCGCACGCGGCTGGAGTATCCCCACTCGTTGTCGTACCAGGAGATCACCTTCACGCAATTGCCACCCACCACCAGGGTCATCGGTGCATCCACAATCGAACTTCGCCCATCTCCCTTGAAATCCGACGACACCAGTTCCTGTTCCTCGTACCCGAGATAACCCTTCAACGGCCCCGATTCCGACGCCTTCTTCAGCGCAGCGTTGACTTCTTCTTTGGTCGTTTTCTTTTCAACCCACACTACGAAGTCGACCACCGAAACGTTGGGCGTCGGCACGCGCATGGAGAAGCCGTCGATCTTGCCGCCAAGTTCCGGAATCACCAGTTTCAGGGCCTTAGCGGCCCCGGTGGTCGTCGGGATCATGTTAATCGCCGCCGCCCGCGCCCGCCGCAAGTCCTTGTGCGGAAAATCCAGAATGACTTGATCGTTGGTATAAGAATGAATCGTCGTCATGGTGCCGCTGACGATCTTGAACTCGTCCTGGATCACTTTCGCCACTGGCGCGAGGCAATTCGTAGTGCACGAAGCGTTCGAAATAATGTGATGCTTCGCCGCGTCATATTTTTCGTGATTCACGCCCAAAACCACCGTGATGTCTTCATTCTTTGCCGGAGCCGAAATGATGACTTTCTTCACCGAGCCACGCATGTGCTTCTTGGCGTCGTTGGCGTCGGTGAAGTGTCCGGTCGACTCCACCACCACCTGCGCCCCCACGGATTCCCAGGGCAGCGCGCCCGGATCGCGCTCTTTGAATACCTTAATGGTTTTGCCGTCGATGGTAATGTTGTCGGCGCCGGCGGAAATCTGGTTCGGAAGATTGCCCAGAATCGAGTCGTACTTCAAAAGATGCGCCAGAGTCTTCGGGTCGGTGAGATCGTTCACTGCGACGATATCGATGTTCGGATCCTTCAGGGAAGCGCGAAACACATTACGGCCGATGCGTCCGAAGCCGTTGATGCCAACTTTAATTGCCATATTTCCTCCGTGAGATTTATGAAGGCGAGAACAGGTTTAGTTGCCGGTTGATGTGTAAACACATGATGTTAACAGGGAAGGGGAAGCGTCGTAAATGACAGCAGCTTACTTTTGGACGAGCCGCAACTCTCCGATCATGTCGGCGCGAAAAACTCGGCTGCTCCGGCTCAGAAAAGCAGCAGGTGACTAAAGATAGGAGCGCGATCCGGGCGGCCCGTTCGCCCATAAATGCATCCTACTGATAAAGTAAAGAGAGAAGTTCCCGCGCTCGCAACGCAATTAGGGCGTGGAACTGATCCGGGCTGGACCGTCAACATCGCCTCGGCAGCATTTCAATGACTTGGAACTGGAGCCGTCATCAATTTGAATTTGAAACTGAGCTATGCAGCGCAGGTAGGCCTACTGGCGGTATCGATCTTATCCTCTTCCTCTTTGGTTTTTTGCGCAGGTCAAAGCGCTCCGCAGACTCCAACACCGGACCCTGCCCAATCCGCTCCACCGCCCGCTACCAGTGTTCAGAGCAAGGATAAGCCCGCCGACCAGCCGTCGACGCAGAACTCTCAGGCTCAAAACAACCCGGCCCCGGACGCTCCAAAGAAGGACGAAACAAAAAAGGACGAACCGGCGAAGAAGAAAGATGACCGGATGTTTTACGTGATGCCAAACTACTTGACCGTGGATGGTCAATCGGAAGTGAAGCCAGTCTCCTGGAAAGAGAAGTTCGCCATGGCGGCGAAAGGCTCCTTCGACCCCTATGAATTCACGCTCGTGGGTATTGTGGCGGGCATTCACCAGGCGGCGGATTCCGATCCGGGGTTCGGACAGGGATTCAAGGGATATGCGAAACGGTATGGCGCGGCTTTCGCCGATCAGGTGGATGGCAATATCATGGTTGGTGGGGTTTTCCCGACGATCCTAAAAGTCGATCCTCGCTATTTTCGATTGGGCAGGGGTTCGTTCGCGCATCGGTTCGGATACGCCATCGACCGTCTTGTCATCGCTCGGAAAGACTCCGGGGCTCACACCTTCAACATTTCCGAGTTTGCCGGCAACGCAGTGGCGATTGGCATCTCCAACGCCTATTATCCCGCAGCGGATCGGAACTTTTCGGGGAATTTAACCGACTGGGGAACGCAAATGGGTCTCGACGCCCTGGGGAATGAACTGAAGGAGTTTTGGCCCGATATTCACCAGTATCTGCAGCAGAAACACGACCAGAAGGTTCAGAAACAGCAACTGAAGCTCCTGCAGAAGCAGCAGAAAGCTCCGAATTAGATCTTTCCAATCCTGATTCCGCACTTGCTCCTTTTCTGTCGCTGGCATGCATCCAAACGCCGAGTCAGACAATCCAATTCACGTTGTCGCAGCAGTTGTTTAAAGAGCATTTGCACACAGGCTGACCGGGACGATACGGACGTGGGGGACGACTTGAAAGTGATTCGATTATTTTGCACGGCGGTCGCGCTGGCCGGGATGTTGGCAGTCGCGCCTGTTCAAGCCCAGGAACCAGCAAACTCGCAAGAACAATCACGAGCAGGAACGACAGCGCCGGGACCAGTCACCATCTCGGATGCGACTAGGCCTCCGCTGGCGGATATCTCGCAAACGCCTGTTGCGCAGACTCACTTTGCGCAAACTCGCTTTGAGCGAACTGATGATGCGCAGGTCGTCGTTGCGCCACCCTGGGTTCAAGATAATGCTCCACAAGACCCTGGTTCGCAAGACCAGACCCCACCGCCAACGGCCAAACCCACGGATGGAAAGTCCTCTCTGCCCGATGCGCCGAAGCCCCAGGCCAGCCCTTCAACTCCGGCTAACGCCGATGAAGACTACGGCAAGCAAGAAAAGAGAATCCTATGGGTCATCCCCAACTATCGTGCGGTCAGCGCGAACACTCATTTGCCCCCGCTGAGTTTCATGAGTGAAATGTGGCTGGCGACCCAGGATACATTCGACTACTCCGATTTCATTTTCGTGGGGGCGCTGGCTGGACTTAATATGGCCAATAGGTCGGAGCCAACCTTTGAACAGGGTGCTCAGGGCTACGGGAAATACTACTGGCACGTCTTTGCCGACACCGGCATAGAGAACTACATGGCGGAAGCGATCGTGCCGGCGGTTACGCGCGAAGACCCGAGGTACTACACCCTGGGCAAAGGCGGATTCGCGAAGCGGGCCGGTTATGCGTTTGATCGACTTTTCATCACCCGAACCAACTCGGGAGGGAGCACTTTCAATCTATCGGAGATCGTGGGATCCGGCGCGGCCGCTGGCATCGGCAACGCGTATTACCCGCCACAAGCCAACCCGTGGGTGAAAACCTACCAACGTTGGGGAACGCAAGTGGGACTGGACGGCGTGTTCAACCTCGTAAAAGAGTTCTGGCCCGACATCAATCAGGCGGTATTTCACCGGAAACAGTAATTCCACCTTGGTCATGGGGCAAATCATGACGCGTTAAATCCAGCGCCCTTGAATCTGGCGGGCGTTGTCTTTAATTTACAAACTCCAGCCAAAGAAAACAGGCGGCCCGTATCGAGCCGCCCGTTCCTCCCGCATTCCGATCCAGCCCTGGAACCTACGCTAGAAGTGAAACCCGATCTCCGCCGTCAGAGTTCGCGGAGTCACATAGTGCGTCCCGCTGAAGGTGGAGAGGAAGTTATAGAGAGCATATTTGTTCGTCAGGTTGATGACGGTCAATTGCGCGCTCACTTTAAGTTTATCGCCGCGGAACAGGTTGTCATGTCCGAGCGAGACGTCAAACAGGCTCCGTGGCGCGATGCGCTGCGGATTGTGGTCATCGTTCTCCGCATTGGGCGCGGGCACGCTGATCAGGTTCGACCCGAACTGCGACGCCAGGCACGGACTGGGCAGCGCCTGTGTCGGAGTGGCACGCACCCCATTGCAGGTGAATCCCGCCTGGAATTCCTGATCGGCCGTCAGTGGCGCACCTGAAATCGTGTTGATCAGGTTGATCGCGGGCTGACCGCCCAGCAGCGTCGACGCCCCCGCGCAGGTCGCGGTCAGTGGGTTATAGCAAGGCGTCGCCCCCGCCACCAGTCCGCTGTCATAACGCCAGTTAAAGCCAAACCACGGCCCGGTTTTCCATGGCTGATATTGCAGGTGCGTGGTTTCGTTGAACTTTTCGTCGTGATCAATCCGGAACACGCCGGTCGCCGGTGGAATGATCGGCAGTCCCGCGACCTGCGGCAGGAAAAACCGCGCGGCCACGCTCGACATCACTACCTGCGCCGAGAACCCGCGGTAGTTCGGCACGCTTACCCGCAGCGCAACTCCGGGAATCTTCGCGTTGTGCCATTCAATCGGGAACGTAATGGGCGTGCTGCCCACCGTCCCGAAGTCGTAGCCGTTGTGTGTGTACTTCCAGATATAGTCGCCGCTGAAGACCAGGTAGTGCCCAAACGCCTGTTGCAGGCCCGCGTGAAATTCATTGCGATAGCCCGGAGTGATCGGTCCCGTGACACAGCTGACCCCTGGCGGGGGCACCAGCGCGGCCAGAAACGGTATGCCGCACCCTGTGCTGGCAATCACCAGATTCTCGTTGAAGGGACTCTCCAGGGTTCGCGCGTAGGAAACGCGCAACACCGTGTTGGTCTTCTTGATGTTGTAAGCGGTGCCCAGACGCGGCTCTGCTTGCCGGTCTCGAGACAGCCCGTTGTAGAAATCCCCCCGCACTCCCACATTGAATGACCAGTTCCCCTTGGTGATGGAATCCTGGGCATAGATCGCCAGTTCCTTCACGTCGGTGTGGCCGTTGAAAGTGAACAGACCACCTCTGGCATATTGGCCGCCTCCACCCGTCAAGTCGTAAGGCGCCAGAACCGCGCACGGTGTTCCAGGAATCGGCTGCCCCGTCACCGTCAGGCAGGAGGGCGTGATTCCCGACACTAGCCCTGGATCCACGATGCCAATTCCGTCCGCCTCGTCCAGAAACGTCTGCTCATAGGTCACTCCCACCTTTACGTTGTGGATCCCTTTCACATACGACACATTCGACCGAACCCCCGCATTCATGAGCTTCCGGTTCTGCACCACGGTCTCGCCTTGCAGGTCCGGGGAGAAATCGTTGAACGCGTTGCCACTCGGGTAATAGTTGTATTGGTCGCGCCGCACGAAGCCGCCCAACGTAAACACCGCGTTCGCGTTGAGCAGGCGCGTCCAGGTCGGCGCGATGTTAAAGGTCTTGATCTGAGAAACCTGGTCAGTCGCGCCCAGCGAATTGCCGGTGACCGGGTCCGTGAGCTGCACCCCGTTGACATCGTGAAATTGCTGGTCGAAAGAATTGGGATTCTGAAACCAGGAACGCGAGTAACCGAAGTTCAGGTGAATCGAGTCCGCCGTGGACAGCTGATAATCGACGCGGTCGAATAGATTCTCTTCGTTTCCCTTATCGTGCATGACCGCGAACTCCGGTGGATCGAGGAATCTTCCGCTGTCCAGCCCGTTCGCGGAGATGAAGTTTCCCCATTTTTGCCCGCCATACCCCAGGTTGAACCCAACGTTCGCCGTGCCAAAGGACCCATAGGACGCCGTAACCGCGCCGTGCGGTGTCGTCATGCCCTGGCCCGACTGCGTCGTAACGTTGATAATCAGGCTGGTCTTGCCCCCGTATTCCGCCGGTGGCGCGCCCGCGATCACTTCCAACGATTGGATCGAATCAAGCGGAACCTGGTTCGAGAAAATCTTACTCTGCTGGTCAGTGATCGGCTGGCCATCGACCGAGAACGAGTTCTCCGCGTGATCGCCAAAGCTATGGAAAAGGCCGTTCGAATCCGCCGCGATGCCCGGAGTTGCCAGCGTGACCAGAGAACTCAGTGACGAAGATGCACTCTCTAATGGAAGTCTGTCGAACAGGCTTTTGTCTACGTCGGTGTGGGCGGTAGGGTCATTCTCAATCAGGTCTCCGCCGGCCGCCTCGACCGTCACCGTCGTCGTCGATCCCGACACTTGCAGTTTCACGGCAACGCTGACCGGCACTGCCGAACGCGCTTCCACATCCTGCGAGTAGGTTGCAAAGCCCGCCGCCTTAACCGTCATGTGGTAGTTGTTGAAGGGAATATTCGTGAACGCGAATTTACCCGCCCCGTCGCTAACCGTCGAGCGGTCAAAGCCGCTCACCGGGTTGTGGATTTCAATGGTTGCATTGGCCACCACTGCGCCAGTGGGATCAACCGCACTGCCGTTGATTGAACCGGAATTTCCCGCGGTCTGTGCCCAGACTGCCGTGCTCAGAATCGGGGTGAGAATAGTGGCAAGAATGAAGCCAGCGGCAATGGCAGTGCAGCGCCATCGATAAGAAGTAAGCATTGCGTCCTCCTGGATAAAGAAGAAAGAAGAAAAATAGGGATCCGCCGGCGCCAAACGCCGGTGGGTCGTAACTCAGTGGGAATCCCTACAGGAGGACAGGAGGACCGCGACTTCCCAGTTCCGAAAAATCGAACCGGGCCTTGGCGACAACATCTTCTTCTCGCAGCAAACCGATCGCGGCAAATACCGGAGCGGCCTGGCTGGAACTAACCGTGGGACTGGCGCTGTGCGCCGCCACGCAAATCGAGCAGGAAGCGGATTCCGTCCGTGTGGGGTGATTGTGCGTAGACTCTGCCGCCACCGTCCATAGCATCAAGGACAGGCACAGCCAAGTCGACCATCGCACCCACAAACGCATTGCTTCCCCGATCATGCTTTCCCGATGACGCTTTTCCTGCTTCGGGATTAGACTCATTAAAGCTTATAACGGTTATCCCTGCAAATCAATGACACCCAAGTTACTATAGACAGGCCCGTGCTTTGTCTTGAAAGGGCACGGCTTTGAGCCGCGCCGTGAAGCGGCTTCGAATACAATTCGTCCGAACGCACTCATACCAAACCGCGAGGGAAGCATGTCAGAACCAACCTACGAAGAACTCAAAGCCAAGCTATCGCAACTCGAAAAAGAAGTCGAAACCAAGAAACGCAGCGGCGACCTCATCTTCAAAGTCGGAGAAAAAGGCGGCGTCAGCGTCTACGGCCTGGGCCGCTTCCCGGTCACGCTCTACTACGAACAATGGAACCGCCTCCTCGGCGCCGCCAACGAAATTAAGACTTTCATGGAAGAAAACAAGGCAAAACTAAAACTCAAAGACCAGGGATAGGTCGACCGCGAATAAATCGCTGAGTTTCACAAATTCCTGTCATTCCGATGCCTGAGCAACGCGAAGGCAGAGGAACCTGCTGTTCCGGTGCCCCAGGGTGAGGCCCCGCCCCAGCCCCAAGGTACCCAACTGAGAACTGAGAACAGGGAACTGAGAACTGCCTTTTGGGTCTATAATAAAAAGACCGTGCCCAAATACTCCATCGTGGTCCCGCTCCACAACGAGCAGGAGAACGTGACCGACCTGTACGACCGCCTGAAAGCGGTCATGGAAGCGCACGGCGAGACCTTCGAAATCGTGCTGGTCGACGATGGCTCCAGCGACCACACCTTCGCCATGCTGCGCGAAATCGCAGCCGTCGACAGCCGCGTCAC
>DATHQJ010000151.1:0-8324 GCA_035482825.1 Binatus sp. (SeqCode)
AGAATTAATCCTCTACCACCACGACCCCGACCACACCGACGCCATCATCGACAAAGTCGTCACCGACGCCCGCAATTACTATCCCAGAGTAAGGGCCGCCGCCGAAGGGATGGAAATCACGCTTTAGTCGTTTGTACGTACAACGTTCCTGCAGGAACACTGTGGAAAACTCATAAAAATGGGGTCTGCAGGTGGCTGATTCGCGGGGAGTTATTGGATCGGCGTTTGTTTTCAGCGGGCTGGACTGTGGAAAACTATCGTCATTTTAGGGCGAAAAACGTCTACTAAAGTGGACTTGACAAGCGGAAATGACGTTTGTACGTATGTTTATGTACGTAATCCTTACGCAATGTTGGCGGGAATAGGGCCAAGCTTCGAACTCGTGATGTGTGATGCACGATCAGATTGGGGCGACGACGGCAACATCGAACTTTGAATAATATTTCTTCACGTCGCCGGCTCCGTACTTGGCGCGGAATTTCTCGACCACCGCCGAAACCTGTTTATGATCGGTAATCGAAACGGCCTGAAAGTTTGCGTCGGCGCCGCGCGCATCGATCCGAATCGACGGGTTCTTCAGCAGGTTCTTATACCACTGTGTATCCGAACCATAAACCGGCAGGAGGTAAACTTTATCTTCCTCTAATACGAACCAGACGGGCCGTGAAATGGTCCGGCCCGATTTTCTGCCGGTCACGCTGAGGTTAATTTCACGATATCGGGAGAGGCGGTCTTTCAGAGCATCGTTCGAAACATGCTTCCGCTCTGGCATATGCTCTCCTTTCGTTGGTGCCTGGCGTCGTCGCTCAAATGTTGCTCATCCGCTCGATGTGTTCGGGATACCGGGCCCCTTGCACCGTGATTTTCGACGCGGCACTTTCAATGTCGCGGAGATCGTCGCTGGTAAGTTCGAGTGCTGCGGCACCGATATTTTCTTCGAGACGATTCAGTTTCGTCGTTCCTGGAATTGGAACGATCCACGGCTTCTGCGCCAGCAGCCAGGCCAGCGCGATCTGCGCCGGGGTCGCCTTCTTGTGTTGAGCGATCTGGCCCAGCAGGTCGATCAAGGCCTGGTTCGCCTTCAGCGCCTCCGGCGTAAAGCGCGGTAGCGTGCTGCGAAAATCGGTGCTCTCGAACTTCACGTTTTCGTCGATCTTGCCGGTCAGGAAGCCCTTGCCCAGTGGGCTATAAGGAACGAGGCCGATTCCCAACTCCTCGAGAGTGGGCAGCAGATCCTGCTCGCGATCGCGATACCAGAGCGAATATTCGCTCTGCACAGCGGCGACCGGCTGAACCGCGTGGGCGCGGCGAATCGTTTTGGCGGCAGCTTCCGACATGCCGAAGTGCTTGACCTTACCTTGTTCAATAAGGTTTTTCACGGTTCCCGCAACGTCCTCGATCGGAACCTCCGGGTCCACGCGGTGCTGGTAGAGCAGATCGATGGTGTCGACGCGGAGCCGCTTGAGCGAGCCTTCGACCGCCCGCCTGATGTGCTCCGGCTGGCTGTTCAGCCGGACCCAACCCGGACTTCCATCGGGTTTAAGCTCATACGCGAACTTGGTGGCGATGACTACCTTTCCGCGGAATGGCAGGAGCGCTTCTCCCAGCAGCTCTTCGTTTAAGTACGGGCCGTAAACTTCGGCGGTATCAAAAAATGTGATGCCGCGATCTACGGCTGCATGAAGAAGATCTGTCATCTCCTTCTTATCTTTGGGTGGGCCATAGGAAAAGCTCATGCCCATGCAGCCGAGGCCGAGGGCGGAAACTTCGATATTGCTTTTTCCAAGTTTTCGTTTTTGCATTGCTACTCCTTTGTACGCCACGCAGGCTCGACACGGTGCGGGGGTGCCACATTTTGCGGAGGCGGCCAGATGAGTCGGCTTATTTCTTATCCGTCCCACGTCACAGATTTCTCTCGCGCGGATCGTTGGGCGCGACGAAAGGCCTCGGGCAATCCCTTAAGCAGATCGGTCGCCACCAGCGAATGCTCGCCTAGCGTCTCGCGCATCACATCCCCCGCCAGCCCATGCAAGTGCACCGCGGCACACACCGCCAGCAGCGCGGAGTTCGGGTTCTGCGCGATCAAGCCCGCGACCATCCCCGTGAGAATGTCCCCCGTTCCTCCGGTCGACATTCCAGGATTCCCCGTTGTATTCACCCAGGCCTCACCATCCGGTTGAACCACCAGCGTGCGATGCCCCTTGAGTACCACGATCAGATCATGATCGCGAGCAAAACGCCGCGCCACGCCCAGCCGATCTTTTTGAACCTCGGTAGTGGTGCATCCGCACAGCCGCGCCATTTCTCCGGGATGCGGCGTGATCACCAGCACCCGGCCCTGCCCGTTCAATTCATCGGTGCAGCCCTCGAATGCGTTCAGCCCGTCCGCGTCGAGCACAATCGGGGCCTCGCACTTGCCCACCAGCGCCCGCACCAACTCAGAGGTCTCAGGGAATCGTGAAATTCCCGGGCCGATCGCGACCACGCTCTTCCCTTTCATCAGCGCGTCCAGCCGCGTTCCCGCATGCGCCGAAATCGTGCCCTCGCGGGTTTCCGCCAGAGGCTCGGTCATCAACTCCGGATAAAATCCGGCAACGGTTGACAGCCCAGACTTCGCCGTCGCGACCGTTGCCAGCCCGGCCCCGGCACGGAGCGCGGCCATCCCTGCCATCGCAACCGAGCCGGCTTTGCCAACCGATCCTCCAACGACGAGCACGTGCCCGTAATTCCCTTTATTTGATTCCGCCGCGCGCGGCGCGATCATCGCCGCAAAATCGCCCGCGGTAATCAGGTTGAGTTGCAGCGACGAAATGACGGCCTCGTTGGGCGAGCCAATCTGCGCAACGCACGTCGGACCCGAGGTGAGAGAATTGAACAGATGTGCAGGACGCGGCGCAGTAAAAGTCACGGTCGCATCCGCCCGCGCAATGATTCCCTTCTGCGCGTGCTGTTGAGACCCCATCGCATCCGCGTCGGCCCCAGACGGAATATCGACAGCAATCACCGGCACCTGACTCGCGTTCAGCATTGCGATGGCATCGGCATAGAGCCCGCTCACCGGCGGCTTGAACCCAGTCCCCAGAATCGCGTCGAGATACACATCCGCCGCCAGCGCCAGCCGCACTCGTTCACTCTTCAACTCTTCGCTGGAACGGACAACGAGCGCAGCCTGCGGCAGCGTGCCAAACATCACAGCCGCATCGCCCCGCAGGTCGGCCGGATCGGTCAGCAAAATCACTTGAACTGTCTTCCCCCGCTCATGCAAGCGCCGCGCAGCCACGAACCCGTCGCCGCCGTTGTTACCCTTGCCGCAGAACACCACGATCTTCTGCACCGCGGCGAAATGCGCCAGCACATGCTCCGCCACAGCCGCCCCTGCGTTTTCCATCAGAGTCAAAGACGGCACGCCGTAGCCCTCGGTGGTGGCGCGATCGATGGCTCGCATTTCTTCCGCAGTAACAATTTTCATACCGACCACGAATATAAAACAAAACAGCCCTCCGCGCCGTGCGGAAGGCCGTGAGAACGAACTGATGGAACTCAGTTTCCGTCGAGCGCCGACTTCACACTCACCGGTAAAAATTGCTAATCACCGCTATTCGTCCTCGCTCCCGGTTGCAGCGCCTGTACTCGGCTATGTTTCACGCTGTAGGTGAAGTACACCACCAAGCCAATGATCAGCCAGATAATCAGCCGGGCCCAATTGACCCAACCGAGCTTGTACATCATGTAGCCATTGGAGACCACGCCAAGAATGGGGACTAGTGGCACCCAGGGCGTGCGAAATGGCCGCGGCTGGCTGGGATTGGTGTAACGCAAGACCATCACGGAAATCGACACGATTACAAATGCCAGCAGCGTACCGATGTTCACCATCTTGCCGATATCGTCGATGGGCGTCAGGCTGCCCACGATCGCCGCCAACAAACCCACAAGAATGGTATTTTTCCACGGAGTACGAAATTTAGGATGGACCGCGGCGAAGAATTTCTTCGGCAAGAGCCCGTCGTTGGCCATCGAGTAGAGCACCCGGGTCTGCCCCAGCAGCATCACGAGCATCACGCTGGTCAACCCCGCCAGCGCTCCCAGGGTAATGATGTGCGACGCGGTGGTCAAGCCACGGTCGAGAAATGCGCGAGCGACGGGCGCTTCGATGTTGATCTGCTGCCAGTGCACCATGCCGGTCAGCACAGCGGCTACGGCAATATACAAGACAGTGCATATCGCCAGCGATGCAATCATCCCGATTGGCAAGTCGCGTTGCGGATTCTTGGCTTCCTGCGCTGTGGTCGAAACCGCGTCGAACCCGATGTACGCAAAAAATATGTAGGCAGCACCCGCTCCGATGCCGGCGAAGCCGTGCGGCGCGAACGAACTCCAGTCCGTGCCCCAGTTGCCGCTATTGATGTAGCGAGATCCGAGTGCGATCACGAAGAGCACGACCGACACCTTGATCACCACGATTCCAGTATTGAACCTCGCACTCTCTTTGATCCCGACGACCAGAATTGCGGTAATCACGAGCGCGATGATGAACGCCGGAAGATTTAAGCCGATTTCCATCCCAAACAGGTGCGGAGCGCCCAGCAGATCATGCGCCCGTTGCAGCAACTCTGGAGACTGCGAGGCAATGATGGCGCTCACCTTGTCGAGGAACGCTTGCGATCCTGGCACCAGTGAGACATCCGAAGACTGTGCAATCTGCCGTGCGACCATATTCTCGGCGGTCTTCAGCGCCGTCCAGTGATCGTAGGCGAGCCACAGCGGCATCCTGACATGAAAAATATTCAGCAGTTCGATGAAGTGGTTCGACCAGCCCGAGGATACCGTGCTGGCACCCATGGCATATTCGAGCGTCAGATCCCAACCGATAATCCACGCAAGAAGTTCACCCAACGTGGCGTAGGCATAGGTATAGGCGCTACCGGCCAATGGGATCATAGCCGCGAACTCTGCGTAGCACAGACCGGCAAACGCACATCCCAGACCTGACAACACAAACGACAGCGTCAGCCCCGGACCGGCATACTGCGCGCCCAACCCCACCATCACAAAGATGCCCGCGCCGATGATCGCCCCAACTCCGAGCGCAGTGAGTTGAAAAACTCCGAGTGTGCGTTTCAGGCTATGTTCGCCCGTCTCGCGC
The DNA here is from genome assembly GCA_035482825.1 of Binatus sp. (SeqCode). Lineage (GTDB taxonomy): Bacteria > Acidobacteriota > Terriglobia > Terriglobales > Acidobacteriaceae > Sulfotelmatobacter. The sequence goes on from DATHQJ010000151.1 coordinate 5,147, forward strand.
GCCTCTTCCATCAGCAGGTTAAGCGGCTTGGTTGCCAGCAGATTCGGCATTCGTTTGCTTTCTCCTTTACCTCTGGGCGCTTGGCTCTTAGGCGGACTCACTTGGGTTGCCACGTCGCGACCTCCTCGACCAGGTGTAATACACCGGAATGCCCAGCAGAACCACAATCAGCCCCGGCCAGGTGAACTGCGGTTTATAGCGCAATAGTACGACATCGATGAATAAAGCCATCACAATATAAATGATGGGCAGCACCGGATATCCCACCGCTCGGTAGGGCCGGTTCGCGTCCGGACGCGTCCGCCGCAGCACGAACAATCCCACAATCGTCAGAACATAAAACACCAGCACGGCGAAAATGATGTAGTCCAGTAGCTGGCCGTAGCTGCCCGAGACGCACAGCAAGCACGCCCACACCATCTGCACCATCAGCGAAACCGCCGGCGTCTTGTACTTAGGATGCAGTTTGGCGACCTTGCGGAAGAATAACCCGTCCTTCGCCATGGCGTAGTAAACGCGAGCGCCGGAGAGAGTCAGCCCGTTGGCGCAGCCAAAGCCTGAAATCATGATCGCGCCCGCCATGAGCAGGCCACCGGCCGCGCCGAACATCTGGGTCATCACCGCCGTGCCCACGCGGTCTTCCGCGGCATATTTAATTCCCCGCCCCAAAATCGTGGCCGCGCCCGCCGAGCCATCAAGCGGCAGCGCACTCAGATAAATAAAGTTGCACGCGATGTAGAGCGCGATGACCACACCCGTTCCCATCGCCAGCGACAGCGGCAGGTTCCGGCTGGGATTCTTCACCTCCCCGGCAGTGAAGGTCACGTTATTCCACGCGTCGGCCGAGAACAACGACCCAACCTGAGCCACGGCTAGAATCGTCAGCGTGCTTACCATGACGATCGGCCCGCCCACGCCCACCTGCACTCCGTGCTGCGCGCCCAATCCCGCGTTATGCCAGAAGTTCGCGCCAAAGTTCGCGGCCAGAGCCTGAGCGTTGCGTCCCAGCGCCACGCCGAACAACGCCAACCCCAGCAGCGCCGCAACTTTCGCCGCGGTGAAGATGTTCTGAATCGCCGCGCCCGTCTTCACTCCAAAGATGTTCACCACCGAGAGGAAAATCACCAGCAGGATCGCCATCAGATTCTGCGTGTTGATGCCAACATCCATGTTTCCCAACACCATGGGGCCGACATGAATCGGCGGAACTTTCCAGATATGCACCAGCCAGTGTGTCGAAGAAATCGAGGGAACAAAGATTCCGAGAAACTTGCCGAATGCCACGCCTACAGCGGCGATCGTCCCGGTCTGGATCACCAGAAATAGCGTCCAGCCGTAGAGAAATCCCCACAACGGCCCCAACGCCTCGCGCAGATAAACGTATTGCCCGCCGGCCCGCGGCATCATGGCCGCCAGCTCGCCGTAACTGAGAGCGGCCACAATCGTCATGAATCCGGCGACCGCCCAGGCCGCGATCAGCAGCGCCGGCGAATCTACTTCGCGCCCAATTTCGGCGGACACAATAAAGATGCCCGAGCCGATCATCGATCCCATGACCAGCATAGTTGCGCTGGTCAGCCCGAGGCCCTGCACCAGTTCCTTATCCTGATGACTGTGAATGTCCCAGTCGCTGCCCGTAGACGGCTCGGTAGAAGTTGTACTCAGGAAGCCTCCGAAGTCGGTCGTTCGTCGTTGATCGTTAGTCGTTGGTCGTTGGCAGGACTGCGGCCAGCATGTAGCCGTGGCGAACGACCAACGACCAGCGACTAACGACGCTTTACCTTACCTCAAGACGCGGAAAAATTCCTCTGCTGATTTTCGCGGCTCCCGCAGCAGATCGGAGATCACCGCCACGGAATCCGCCCCGGCCTCAATCACGGAGGCCGCATTCGCCCGCGTGATCCCTCCAATCGCCACCAGCGGCATGCGGGTCAAAGCCCGCGCCCGCCGCACACCCTCAAGGCCCACGACAGGATCGGGCTTATCCTTGCTCGATGTCGCGAACACGGGTCCAATCGCCAGGTAGTCGGCAGAAGTAAGATCAGCCTCGCGCAGTTGCTCTGGATTGTGCGTCGAAACTCCCAGCCAGCGATCGGGACCAATAATTCCGCGCACGGCCTCGGGAGATAAATCCTCCTGCCCCACATGCACGCCATCAAACCCAGCCGCCAGACACAAATCAGCGCGGTCATTCATGATGAGCTCCACGCAATCGCCGAGATTTTTCTTCAATTCCCGCGCCTGCTCCAGCATCACGCGAGCATTGCCGGATTTGTTGCGATATTGAAGGAGCTTACAGCCGCCCGCGACCAGCTCACCCGCAAACGCAAGAAGTTCTCCGCTGGAGGAGAAAAACGCCTTGTCCATGATCGCGTAAAGAGGAGGAAGTTGCAGCATGGGTAACCGAAACTAGCCGCTCCGATCAGACACCAGGGTGTACACGATTCCAGCGCCAATAAACAGCAGACCAACTACGACAAACCAGCCACGCCCAAGGTTCGGAGCTTTCCACCAAAGCAAGATGAGAGTTATCGCGACGGCAACGTACAGCAATAGACAGTCCGACAAGTGTCATCGACACCGAGTCTCTGGGCTGTGAGAACAGTTCCTGCGTCCTCCGATGCGCGGCCTAGACCAGATTGCACGATGTCTTCACACAGTTAATGGCCGTTCTTCTTCAAAAATCTCTCAATAAATCCCGTATCAAATTTCCCCGCGCGAAAATCCGGGTCCGCCAGAATTTTCCGGTGCAGCGGAATCGTCGTATACACGCCTTCGACAATAAACATTTCGAGCGCTCGCGACATGCGCGAAATCGCCTCATTACGATCTTTTCCCCGCACCACCAGCTTTGCAATCAGCGAATCGTAATACGGAGGAATCACCCCTTCGGCATAAGCCGCGGTATCGATGCGAACCCCAGTTCCTCCCGGCGCATGAAATGCCGTGATCTTTCCCGCAGACGGAACGAAAGTGTCCGGATTCTCTGCATTGATGCGGCACTCAATGGAATGGCCACGATGCACGATCGGCCCCTGCAACACATCGCGCATCTCCGCCCCCGCGGCAATCATGATCTGGCTTTTCACCAAATCCACATCCGTAACCATCTCCGTGACCGGATGTTCCACCTGAATCCGCGTATTCATCTCAATGAAATGCAGTTTGCGATCCTGAT
>DATHQJ010000152.1:0-29518 GCA_035482825.1 Binatus sp. (SeqCode)
AGGTGCAGTTGGGGTTTGGGACTGTGAAAACAGTGATCGCATCAAGGGGTCGTGACGGTACATGCGTCCACGCTGTGGGCTCCCTCGCAGGAGGCGGCAGCTAGAGCATAACCAATGTCACGGCCCTTTCAATTTTTTCCCGCCTGTTTTAATCCCTGCTTCACTTTGCTTTTAGCTTCCTGTTGGCCTTCTCTTTGGGCGAACGACTAGAACCGATTCTGGGCGCTGTCGTGAGCAACAAAACGTCAGCCTCAAGTCCATGGGCAACATCGATCGCGTTCAAGACATCTTGCCAGGACGCGCCCGCCTCCGCTTCGACTGATACGACCCGGCGGGTACGAACGTTTAGTTGCCTTCGAAGTGTACCGTCCAGTTCATTCCACGGCGTTTCCTTCGAGTTCACATAAACGGGGGACGGTATACCCGCACTCCCGCCGATTACGCTAATGACGATCGGGATCGAGGGAATCTCGCTCACGGCGATGTATACCGACAATCCCGTGGGAGCCTGGTAGCGCTCATAGGCCGCAAACAATTGAAGGAGAATCGCCAGAATGGGCGCTGCTATCAGGGCATACGGCGGCATCGCCGAGAATCTCGAACGCAACGGGAGCGTCTGGGCGAATCCATAAGAACGTGGCGTTGCTTCAAGGAGCATGCTTGAACGGCTGCTCTCAAATTTCTCCAGGCACGTGCGAAGTACGTTGTATGAGATCGCGGCTGGTAGGGCCACGATGAGTCCCGCGCCGGTTGCGACAAGGGTCGCAGAAAATTCTGCCGAAATTGCTGCGATGACAGAAGCTTTTGAACCAGAGTAGCCTCCGAAGAACGCGAGCAGAATGCCGTAGCTTGCTCCCGCCAGCCCGAGAAGTGGCGCGGCGGAAGCGATTGATCGCAGCGCCCCTACCCCTCGGTTTAGCTCAGCAATGACATTTTTCTTGACTCCCGGGGCGGGCGTGAAGTCAAGAGAGGGGACTTCCCGGCAGGCTAAGAAGTAACGTCGGAAAAAGCGGATCGTAGCGAAAAGAGTGTAGACAAGCATAAGTGCAAGACCGACGAAGATGAGGCGCTCAACCAAATCGGACATCCGCCACATCTCTTCGATACTCGACTCATACCCGTCTGTTAGCCGCAAGTTGAGACACACTCCGGGCGTCGGGAGAACTGTACTCCTTGCATGCTGCCTTCATGAGGAAAGACACCGCACCGCCCGCTCGGGTTCCACAACGCCTCCTCAACCGACAAACCCGGCCCAGTCGCTCGGGAGGCCGCTTACAGACTGGCCCACGCGAGTTTGGCAGACTCCCGCAGCCAGGTTTCCGCGTAGAGTCGTTTTCGCCACCATCCCCGCGGTTGATAGTCAGGCTCGGACACACTCTCCACCGAGACGCGAACTGAGCGGTCAGCCGCAGGCAGAGTCTTCCTCCAAACCATTCCCACCCGACGACTCTGGTAGTTTGAAGTTAAGAGCGCAATGCTTTCCCAACCATGTTCCTGGATGCATGGGCTGAGCGCTTGTGCTTCCTGCTGGGCAGAGGTTACGTCCGGCTCCGTACTGCAGAAATCGACGCGTCCAGCCAGCTCAGCTCCATACTTTTTTTCGAGATACGGGCGCGCAATCGGAGGTATTTCTTCGCCCCAATACGATTCCCTCGGAACGCTGATGGCGACTCGGTTGGCGGCACCGCGCTCCAACAGTGCCATGGCTGCGGCGGTTCGCGCGTTCTCAGCGGCTATGGATCCCTGCAGGACAACGACTGCATCCACGTGTTGCGGCACGGAATCCGCTGCGACCAGCAGAAATCCGCCCCAATGGAGGAAGCAAGCTATCAGCACCGCGAAAATGCCGACCAGCCACAGCTTCCCGTACGACTTCTCGCTTGGTTCCTCGTCCTTAGAGATGTTGATAAACGTGTATCCCAATGTGCACCTCCGGGCCAGAGGTCGAATGGACGAAGAGCAATGAAAACCCCAAATTCACCTGCAGCATGCATGGCGGTAACCGGGAAGTCAGAAACCAATGGGGCTTCCGCCCACAATTCCCTACGACGGCTTCGGCCATACCTCCACAAATCGTAAGCGTTAGATGCCGAACGCAAGTAAGGAGACAACCCAAAATAACATGTTGTCGGGTCTGGGGATGACGGCGAGGACACGAGACAGCAGCTTTCCAGAAAATCCGAGTCGAGGTATACTCGAAGCAACTTGCCGCTCAGTGAGTCGTTGAGGCTTAGCTGCTGTACATCGCACATTGCCTCAGCGGCGACTCCCCCGAGAACCCGATCCCTGTGAAGGTGAATTCATGTCGCCGTTGGTCCGTCGTTCTGGTGTGTTTCCACTTGCGAGCTTCCTGAAAACTATCTTCGCTTGCGGCGCGCTGGCTGCCGCAGTTTCCTGGGCACAAACTCCGATCACGACTTGGCACTATGACAATGTCAGGTCGGGGGCGAATACGACTGAGACGGTCCTGACGCCCGCAAATGTAAACTCCAATAACTTCGGGAAGCAGTTTACCCAGCCGGTCGATGGAATCATCGTGGGCCAGCCGCTTTATCTACCGGGGCAGACGATCCCCGGACAAGGGGTGCATAACGTCGTTTATGTGGCCACCATGAATGACACGGTCTATGCGTTTGATGCGAACTCGGGGAGCCTGCCGGCGCTGTGGACGACGAGCCTGCTGGATTACAGCGCTCCCGGGGCCACGCCCGTGCCGATCGCGGTGAAGGGATGCGGGGCAGGGGTGGGGTGGACGCAGACCGGTGTGATCTCGACGCCGGTCATCGATCCGCTCGCCAACGTCATCTATCTGCTCGCCGAAACCTATGAAAGCCAGAAAGTGGTTCACCGGTTGCATGCGCTGGACGTTACGACCGGCATAGAAGTCGGAGGCTGGCCGATTACGATTCAGGCGACCTACCCCTATAACGGTCAGACGTACATCTTTGTCGATACGCACCAGATGAATCGGCCGGGGCTGCTGCTGAACAACGGATACGTGTACGCCGGGTTCGGCTCGCCTTTGTGCGACGGATACGATCAGGGTTGGGTGATGTCATTTAACACGTTAAGCGAGCAGCAAGAAGCCTTTGATCTGGAGCCGGGCAATCGGTTCGGTTCTGTGTGGCAGAAGGGAGCGGGCCTGTCGGCCGATTCGGACGGCTACGTCTACGCTGACACCGGCGAAGGCGGGATGGTAGACGGCGTAGACCTGGCGATCACGGTTTTCAAATTGGGCCAGTCGGGCAGTCAGCTATTCCTTGCAGACTGGTTCACGCCGTGGAATTGGTCCTATCTGTCCAACAACGACATGGACATCGATAACGCAGTAGTAATTCTTCCCGATCAAAGCGGGCCGGTTCCCCACGAAGCGATCACGTTCGGAAAAGAGGGCACCATCTATGTGCTCAACCGGGACAATATGGGGCAGCTTTGCTCTTCCTGCAACGGCAGCGACACCCAAATCGTCCAGGAACTGCCCAAGGTAGCCACGATGGGTTATACGCCGGTGGTTTGGAACGGTTCGGTCTATTTCACCGGCTCGAACAAACTTCAGATCTATACCCTGAATAACGGGCTGTTGACGCCGTCGATCTCGTCGACGGTAGGAAGCATCACCCATCCCGTGATCACTTCAAATGGGACGTCCAACGGAATTATCTGGTTCATCAACGGAAATCATCTCAGCGCTTTCAACGCGCTGAATCTGCATGTGCTTTACACCAGCAACCAAGCAGCCAACGGACGGGATACGCTGCCTCCCTACGCACACTTCGGCAGCCCGATCGCAGCCGACGGAGAAGTTTTCGTTGGAACGCTGAATAGCCTGGTCGTCTACGGACTGTTTCCGCCAGTCAGTGCAGCGGCAGGCAGCGGACAAACCGGAACTGTGGGCACGACCCTGCCCGTCGCGCTGGAGGCGCAGATTGTCAATCCGAGTACCGGGTCTGGCGTTTCGGGAGTTACGGTCAGTTTTACCGTTGGTAAAACCGGAGGAACTCTCGCGAGCCCAACGGGCGTAACTGACGCTAACGGCGACGTTTCGACTACGTACACACTGCCCGGGAAAGTCGGAACCTACTCAGTGTCGGCCAGCGCAATTGGCTACTCTTCGGCGAGTTTTACGGAAGCCGCGACCGCTGGCACGCCGACCGCTCTCGAAATCATGAGCGGAAACAACCAGACGACCACGGCAGGAACATCGCTAGCGAATCCGCTGGTGGTGAAGGTGCATGATGCGTACAACAACGGTATCGCGGGGGTTTCTGTTTCATTTACAGATAACGGCGCAGGAGGTAGATTCAGTTCCAATCCCGCCACCACCAATAGTGCCGGGGAGGTGTCGGTCACTTATACAGCGGGCAACACGCCTGGCACTGTAAGAATCACCACGTCCGCCCTGAGCCTTCACGCTGTGGTATTCGTCGAAACCGTCGACGCCGATCCGGCGCCCGCAATCGCTCCGGCGCCACCCGGACTCTGGTTCTTTTAGACGCCGCCCGAACCGCTGCCTCCACCTCCTCTAGAAAATCGTTTTACTAACTCACCCCGACCTGTGGGATAATTCCTCGCCGGAAGCTTTGAAGTCCAAAAGCTCCGAAATCCAAGCTTTGAAATCCAAAGACGGAGAATCTCATGTCGAAGTATCCCCTGTCCCGCCGTCAATTCATGCATCTCGGCAGTGGCGCTCTCGCCGCCACCACGGTCGCCAAAAATATTCTGCAGCCTCGCCTGCTCTCCGCCGCGACGCGTCCGGTCGCGCCCAGTGACACCATTCGCTTCGCTTCCATCGGCACCGGCATTCGCGGATGCGAGCACCTGCAAGCTTCCCTCAGTGTGCCCGGCGTGAAGTGCGTTGCAGTGTGCGACTTGTATGATAGCCGCCACATCGCCGCGCAGGAAGCCGTCAAGAACCCCAGCGTCCCGGCCACGCGAGACTACCGCACCATTCTCGATCGCAAGGATGTCGACTCCGTCCTGATCGCCACCATGGACCACAACCACCGCCGCATCTTCGAAGACGCCTGCGCCGCCGGCAAAGACGTCTACTGCGAAAAGCCCATGTCGCACAACGTGGAAGACGGATTCGCCATGGTCGACGCCGCGCACAAAAATAATCGCATGGTCTGCATCGGCAGCCAGCGCGTCAGCTCCGTGCTCTACGCCAAGGCCAAAGAAATTTACGATTCCGGCAAACTCGGCGAAGTCTTCTCCATCAACGCTTACTGGGACCGTAATTCTCCCAGCGGCGCCTGGGTCTATCCCATTCCGCCCGACGCCAGCGAACAGACCATCGACTGGAACGCCTTCCTCGGCGGCGCACCGAAAGTCGGGTATGATGCCAAGCGCTTCTTCCGCTGGCGCTGCTACAAAGATTATGGCGAGGGCCTCGGCGGGGATCTCTTCGTCCATCTGATTTCCGGCATCCACTTCATCACCGGAACGAAAGAGCCCGCCCAGCGCGCCATCTCAGGCGGGGGTCTGTTCCACTTCAAAGACGGCCGCGAGTTCCCCGATCTGATCGAAACGCTTTACGACTACCCCAATTTCCGCGTCACTCTGCGCTGTAACCTGAACAATGACGGCGGAGAGTTCATCGGCTTCTACGGCACCAAGGGCACCATGATCATCAAAGACGCAACCCTGAGCTACAAGCCGCAGGATACGCGTCCCGAGCCCGAAGGCTATTCAATCGGCGGATGGCCGGCGAAGCTCAGGCACGAATATCTGAAACAGTGGCACGACGAACATCCCGAAACCTCGGCGCTGATGGCGGCCGTTGATGCCGAAGGCGAGTCCTACGCCAATCCTCCCGGCTACAGCGATACCGTCGATCACCAGGCCAACTTCTACAACGCCGTCCGCACCCGTAAGCCAGTCGCAGAAAACGAAATCTTCGGCAACCACGCCGCCATCGGCTGCCACCTGGCCAACTTCTCCTACTTCAACAAGTCCGTCGCCGTCTGGGATTCGTCTCAGAAGACGATCGTGAAAGGATAACCATCCATCGTGGGTGTTGTGGGTGCCCCATTTCTCGCGTCCTTTGCGAGAAGTGGGGATTTTTTTCGAGGCGGCTCGATTTGATTTTCTCAGCGAACTCTGCGGCCTTCCTTCGCGTGCTCTGCGGTTAAAGTCTTTTCGATCTATGTATGGGCGATGCAGAAGCCTTTAACCGCTGAGTGCGCAGAGAACCCCTTCGCAGAGGTCGCGGAGAAAATCAACTTGCTGCCCACCCCGTTTGACACTGGCATCCTCCGCTTCTATCCTTAAGAACATGATTTCTCCATCCACCGCCCGTGCCATGGGTTGTTGTCGTCAGTCGCCGGCGTGTGGGTAGGGAAGCAGCGAGATTTTTCCCAGCCCACCCGGCAAGAACGGGTGGGTTTTGTATTTGTAGCGAACTCCCTCACCGATTTGAAGAATCGGAAGAGGCCGATCGAAACCCTAGCAATATGATAGACTTTTAAAAATTGCGACGAGACCAGGAGAAAATATGACGACCGCGACCGCAAGCGAGACCTACAGCGTGCCCCGCATCAACGACACCGCCCCCGATTTCACCGCCGAAACCACGCAAGGCACAATCCACTTCCACGACTGGATTGGCGACGGCTGGGCCATCTTATTTTCGCACCCCAAAGATTTCACGCCCGTCTGCACCACCGAACTCGGCTACATGGCAAAGCTGCAGCCGGAATTCGCTAAGAGGAATACGAAGATCATTGGCCTGAGCGTCGACCCCGTCAGCAGCCACGGCAAGTGGGCGGCCGACATCGAAGAGACTCAGGGCGCGAAAGTAAACTATCCGATGATTGGCGACCCCACGCTCGAAATCGCGAAGTTGTACGGCATGCTGCCCGCTGCTGCCGGAACCACGTCGGAAGGCCGCACCCCCGCCGATAACGCCACCGTGCGCACCGTCTTCGTTGTCGGCCCCGACAAGAAGATCAAGCTGCAGATCAGCTATCCCATGACCACCGGCCGCAACTTCGACGAAATCCTGCGCGTCATCGATTCCATGCAACTCACCGCGAAACACAAAGTGGCCACGCCAGTGAACTGGAAGCCCGGTGAGGACGTCATCATTACCGGCGCGGTCTCCAACGAAGAAGCAGCACAGAAGTTCCCTGGCTACAAAACCATCAAGCCGTACCTGCGAGTCACCGCCCAGCCGAAGTAGCGGGGACCTCTTCTGGAAGTTGGGAAGGAAAGATCGCGAAGGGAAAATTGGGAGGAGCCCGGGTGGAGAGGGAACAGTCTGAAAAGGGAACGGCTGAAATCGGGAAGGGCACGGGTTCAGCTGTGCCGCCGAACGCCGAAAATGACGCGGGCTTTAGCCCCTGAGGGCAGCAAAGGCGATCGCCTCAACGGAAATTTGCGGTTTCGCGAGAGCGATGTTGAAGCGTGGATTGAGAAGTTGGTCGCACGTGCGAAGTGAAGGAATCTCGCTGATGGCTGAAAGAGTTGTTTCACAACGATCAATCGTTGCAATTACGCGAGTCTTTAATCTGTTCCTGAATCGCACACTGAATTATGGAGAAATCCTCTACGAACACGACTTCCCTGATTGGTTTATCGTTCAGGCTACACAACGCCATGATTGGAATTGGGTGTCGCTGCTCATAGATTCGAGACGTGGAACCTTCTTCTTCGTTCGAGACAACATTGGTGGAACGAGATGCATTGTGCCCCTCAATATTCCTATTCACACTGACCGCGATGCCGCTGTGTTCGGTGAATATTTCATCCAAAAGCTTGCGGCCTTCGCTACCACTCTACCGAGCGGTGAGGAACTGGTCCGGTCGCTTCAGTTGGACGGCTTCGATGTTGATAAAGTGAAATGGAAACTTGTGCCGCTGGAGGGTGCGGTAAGCGCAGAACAAGAAGAGGATCACTTAACGAAATTGGTTAAGGCCAGTGGCGTACCTGCAACCGATGTGGTGCTGAAGCACATTGAAGATGCGTCCTCGCTCTTTGCGGAGGGAAAGGATCACCCATCGTTGAACGAATCCAGAAGTCTCATTCAAGCGTTGATCGATGGGATCAGCACGGAGACTAACACACACGGCAAGCACTCAAGGAAACTGCCAGGACCGATGAAGGATCGAATTGAATATCTGACGAAGGTTGGATTCTTTGTCCCTGATGAGGAAGCTTCGTTGAAGGCAGGTTGGGCAGTCTTTCAGCCGGATCACATCCTGGTGTGCCCGACCGTGAGCTAGCACGAATTGGGTTGGTGCTTGCACTTGAGTTTGGGCAACTTCTGTTGATTAAGTTTGCCAACTGGAAAACGAATGCCTATCGCGGTTTTTCGTGAAAACAAATCCTTGCGTTATTCCGCATAGTCGTGTGATCGTGTAGTTCTGGCTCCCCGGCCTTTTTTAAATCTGTCTTGGAAGGGGGAACCATGTTCAACCAACAACCGCAATCTGTTGATCCGTGGAAGAGACTGCTTACGATTCTCACCATCGTCTCTTTGCTGAAGAACATTTTCGGGAAACGTTAGAGTGGGCAGCCCGCCCGAACATCACCCAAAGGGCGACCGTATCAGGGCGGGCCTTAGGAACCGTCAATGTGCGACTTCCAAGGACGGCTCAAACTCTTGCTTGTGATATCCTCCACAGCAAAATGCACCCAAAGGCGACAAAGGAAATCCGGGAACGAAGAGAACCGAGGCAGCAAAAGGAGAATCGGCGCCAAAAATCGGGTGGGTGGCGTCGGGGTTTCTGGATAGCATTCTCATATACTTGGAAGATCTTTGTAGGGCTCTTAGCTCTCGGAACAGCCTTATCCTTCCGCCCAAATTTTTCAGTTCAGGCCCAACCACTCAACGACCCGAGCAATCCCCTTTCCGTCCCGTTTGTGATCACTAATGAGGGAAAGTTGCCACTCTATGATCTTCAATATGTGATCCACGTGAAGTCATTGGTTGATGCGAACCAAAAAACATTTCCCCATCCAGGATCCCAGCATGTTCCTGATCTCTTCATAATGGCTGACTCGTATCCCAAATGGAAGATCCTATACGCCGGCGACCAAGCAACAATCATTCCGCAGCTCATACGCTCTCCGGATTTCCAATTCGCTGTTCCACTGCAGCGAGGCGAATTAGCCGTAGAGATCATCTACAAATACGGATTGTGGCCGTTTAATGAAAAACGGCAATACTCTTTTACCGCGATGGCTTCCGCAAAAGGGCAAACGTGGGTCAAAGAGTCACGAACCGATTAGTTTTTCCCGACCGCCTTGGGAATGAAAACATCAGCGGGAAGTTTGAACCGAGTGCATAATTTTCGCACTTGTTCGATGGTGAGATTCCGGTGGCCTGCAAGGAACATCGAAACCGCACTCTCCGAACCAAATTGGGGTATCAAGTCGCGTTGCGTGAGGTTCTGCTGTTCAATGAGAAACCGCACAACCGAGGCTGGATCAGCCGCCGGGACAGCGTAGTGCTCCTGCTCGTAACGTTCCACCAGCAGGGTCAGGAGTTCGATTGCTTCCACTTCGTCGCGAGAGGGATTTTCCTGCGCCGTTAGTTGGAAGAGAGCGTCAGTATACGCTTCAAGTTCCGCGTCGTTGTGTATGACGTGGGGAGCGCCGTTCGCGATCATTTCGGCCGGGTCTCGTAGAATTGTGCTCATTTTGTTCCAAACCTCCGATCCCAGTTATTGCGGTTGTTGTATTCCTTGTGCGTCAAAAAAGATCGGATGTAGACATGCCCTTCGGTCTGCTTTTTACTCGTTGTCTTGGAATAGTGAATCACGGTTATAAGCCTGTACCGGTTGTGCCGGATGTCGAAGACCACATAGCCGTCCGCCGCATCAGCGTCCTTGAACGTGGCGCGAACTTCGTCAAAATTGTGCCACCGGACTGCCGCAACGATAACCATCCACGCTTGGATTTCGTTAGCCGCATCTGGGTAATGCGCAATCGCCTCGCTCAGATGCCTACGCGTAACGATGTGCACTGGACCAGCATACTTCACAATATGTGAAGTTGTCAACCAACGTAATCAAAGCATGCTCGAATGTTGTCTTAAATACTTGCGTTGTCAACAGGTTACGAACCTTTGCGGGAGTAGGAGGCAGAAACGGCCAGCAGTGAGGCTTGCCAGCGGCGTCCGTCCGGCGGATGACCCGAAAACGAAGGCTTCCGTTTATACTCATTCCGATTCGGCTCGGGCGGTAGCGATTCCCGCCCTTGCTGCAGAGAACGCGGCAAGGATGGGGCGCCGCCGAATCGTTTTTCCGTCTAGTCACAGTACGGAAGCGCATGCGGTCCGGTGATCGTCCCGGTCTTCAAAACCGGCGGGCGGCGGGCAATCCCGTCACCGGTGGGTTCGACCCCCACTCGCTTCCGCCATTTTTTCGTCATTTACGAGAACCAAGCTCACCCTGCAAAAGAGTTCGGCGAGTTCGGCTTCGGCGGTGCAGTTCGGGCCGAGGACGAGGACGCACGACTCGAAGTGCCTTCTTTCCGCAGAATCTCTTGTATCTTGCGCATCAGGTCGTCGAGGTAGAAAGGCTTCTGGATCCAGGCCAGTTCGCCGTTCGTCCCCGCCATCGCCCCCAACCTGTCATCCGTATAGCCGGACATATACAAAACGTCGAGATTGCCTCGCACCTCGGTCAGGCATTTGGCCAATTCCGGCCCGCTCATCTGCGGCATGATGACGTCGGTGATCAGCAGACGAATCGGACCTGCATGTTCCTCGGCAATTCGCAGAGCCTCTACTCCGTTCGACGCCACCAGCACCTGGTATCCCCTGGACTGCAGCCCGTCATGCAGCAGGTCGCGAAACGCGCGCTCGTCTTCCACCACCATGATAGTGCTAGTGGCTGACCCGGCCGGCAGGGGGGCCAGTTTCTCGCGCTGCCGGGAAGCTTCTTCAAGAGGCTGATCGACCTGCGGCAGATAGACTCGAAAGACCGTCCCTTTCCCCAGTTCGCTATCGGCAAACACGAATCCCCCACTCTGCTTCACGATGCCGTACACCGTAGCCAATCCCAGGCCCGTGCCCTTCCCCTCTGCTTTGGTGGTAAAGAACGGTTCGAAGAGTCGCTCCCGCGTGTCCGCGTCCATGCCCGTCCCCGTGTCGGTGACTGACAGCATCACATATCGTCCGGGCGGAACCGCCACGCCATAAAAAGTGGCGCCCTCTTCGAAACTAACCTTCGAGGTCTCAATCGTGAGCTTGCCGCCGGTCGGCATGGCATCGCGCGCATTCACCGCCAGGTTCATGATGACCTGCACCATCTGCCCCGGGTCCGCTTTCGTCTTGCCCAACGCCGGATCGAGAACAATCTTCTGCTCGACGTCTTCTCCCATCAGGCGCTGCAGCATTTTTTGGGTCTCCGCCACCAGCGAGTTCAAGTTCACCACTCTCGGCTCCAGCACCTGCCGCCGGCTGAAAGCGAGCAACTGCGAGGTCAGCGAAGCCGCCCGCACTCCGGCCTTCTTGATGGTTTCCAGGCGCGTGCCTACCGGCCCGCCGGAGCCCAGGTCGCTGGAAAGCAATTCGCTGTAGCCGATGATTACTCCCAGCAGGTTATTAAAATCATGGGCGACGCTGCCCGCCAATTGTCCAAGCGCTTCCATCTTTTGTGCGTGGCGCAGTTGTTCTTCCAGCAACTTGCGGGAGGTAACGTCCTCGGCGATGATCTCGATGACATCGCCCCCGCCACCCGGACTCGACAGCCGGCGCCCGCTCGCACGCACCATGACCGCTTTGCCGTCCTTGCGCTTCCAGGTGAACTCTACGGCGTTGAAAAAATCTGCGCGCGTCGGCTGCGCCCTGAAGCCAGTCCCATCGCCGTCGGAATATAGATCGCGCGACACGGTAAGGGCCAAGACTTCGGCCTCTGACTGATAAGCCAGCAGCTTCACCAGCGCGGGATTGGCATGCAGAAACCTGTCCTGTCGCACGCTGATCGTCCCGATCCCGTAGGGAGCGTTTTCTACAAAAGACCGCAACTCTGCTTCGGATCGACGAACCGCCTCTTCTGCCTGTTTGCTCTGCGTCAGGTCAATCCCCACGGCGGCAAGATAGGGCGTGCCTTCGAGTTCTACCCGCACTCCCGTGAAGAAAAACGGAGCTGTCCCGCCATTCGACAACAGCATGTCGGCTTCGATCTGGCTGGCTCCTCGTGCAAAGACTTCGTCCTTGGCCCGCTGCACGGCCTCTTTGTCTCCATCGGCGACGTTGCCGAGGACACCCTCCTCTCCCGGCCCGTAGCGAGCCATCAGTTCCGCGTTTTTGTTCCAGCGCAGGTTTTTGCCCGCCCTGTCCTGAAGCAAGAAGATTCCCGGCAGGCTCTCAATCACCGCATCGGCCAGAATCTTTTCGTGAAGCTGCGCTTTCTCCGCGCGCTTGCGCCGTTCTATGCTGAACCAAAGCGCCAACACGAGGATCGTCTGCAGAATGCAAAGCGCGATTACCGCTACGATCACAGAGCGGTAGCGCTCCCAGGCGGACGGTTCGCGGAACAGTTCGACGGTCCCGGGCGGTAATTGCTTCTCGCTGATATGCCAGCGCTGCAACTGTCGCCAATCCACAGTGTCTTGGGCGGAGTTGTCCAACTCCAGCGGAATGGCGGCCGCGCTCTCGCCGCTCAACACGCGCGCTGCCTCTTTCGCAATGCGCCTGCCTAAATTTTCCGGGTCCGTCATCCGCCCGCCCACCACGCCGTGTCCGAGATAATTTGAATAGATCGCGTACACCGGGACATTGGCCTTCTGCGCGATCAGATCAAGCGCCTCCTGCTGAAGAAAGAACTGGCCGTTGGCATCTTCAAAAAAATAAGTGCTCAGGATGACGGTGTGCGGAGGCAACTCCGCAACTCGCTTCAGGGTTTCATCCATGGTCAGGCCGGTCAGGTAGGTAAACCTAACCCTCTGACCATAGGGCGCAAAATCTTGTCGCAGTTGTTCGGCCCAGTAGCCGTCTACCGGTGAACAACCCACCACCACGGCAACCTGCTCCGTGTCTGGTTGGAGCCGCAGAGCCAGGTCCACGGTTCGGACCGGCTCGTCGGTACTAGCAACTCCCGTAATACGGCGTCCGACCGTCCCCGTAGCGATGCTCTGCTTCAATTCGCCGAGCCTGGTGACGTTGAACAGGGCCACCACCGGGGTTCCGGGGAAGAGTTCCTTTCCGTCCCCCAGCAGAAACTGCAGTGCCGAATAGGACACGGGTACGATCAGGTCGGGTTTTTGCTCTCCGAATTTCAGCTCCAGCAGCTTCACCAGATTCGCCGCATGCGCAGCACCGGGAAATCTGACCAGGTCGAGGTATTCGGTGTAGAACTCCACCCGGTCGCTCGCCCCGGATCTTAATTCCGACCGGAGTGCATGATCGAATCCGGTGTAAATTCCTTCCTCGTTGTCGAAGGAGTAGAGGAGCAGAACTCTCTTTGGGGGCTGGCTTGAATCTTGCTGGCCTGAGCCTTGCTGGCCTGAGTCTTGCTGGCTTGAGTCTTGCGACCATCCCACACTGCAGACCAGCAGCGCAACCGCAACCGCGCAAAAGAGCGCCAAGCGCGCCGAGGAACTACTTCGCCAGTAAAGAAGCGGGCCTGACTTCACCGAACCACCTGCTCTTTCGCGGAAACAAAAGCCGCAATACTTCGGGCCTGCCAAATTCGTGGAAGGCTCAGAGCAATCCCTTAGGGGGCGACTGGATATTAGACGATTGTGTGGGGTGTCGCCAAATCGGGGGTTCACAAAGCCTTACTTCGCGCGCCATCGCGCCCCCCATTATAATGAGCACGCGTCGCAGAACCAAGCGTCGTAGAACGAAGCCATGTCCACTACGTTCGTGAGTCGCCGAATTCTTCTGGTGGAAGATGACGAAGAGCTTCGTCACGCCTACGCCGCTCATCTGACCGCCAACGGCTTTCTGATCGAAGAAGCCGGAGACATGGCGGGCGCGCACAAGAGCTTCGCAGCCACGCGGCCCGACGTTGCAGTGCTCGATTTCCGCCTGCCGGATGGCAACGCTCTGGATCTTCTTCCTAAATTCAAGGAACTCGACCCGACCGTCCCCATCATTGTTCTGACCGGCTTCGGCTCTATGGAGTTGGGGGTATCGCTCATCAAGAGCGGAGCCGAGCAATGCATCGCCAAACCGATCGAAGCCTCTGCCCTGCTCATGATCGTGCACAAGCTGCTGGAAAATTCGCGCAATCAGCAGAAAACATTGGCCAATAATACCCGCCGGCGGCGCGTGGTGCTCAATCCATTCCTCGGGGAAAGCACGGTAATCCGGCGCCTAGCCGAGGCCGCTTCGAAAGTCGCGAACAGCCAAAGCCCGGTTCTCATTCAAGGCGAAACCGGATGCGGCAAGGGAGTCCTGGCCACCTGGCTCCATGAAAACGGGCCCCGCTCGGAGGAACCTTTCATCGATCTGAATTGTGCCGGGCTCACCCGCGAATTCCTCGAATCGGAATTATTCGGTCACGAAAAAGGCGCATTCACCGGCGCGATCAGCGTCAAGCAAGGCTTGCTTGAAGTGGGTCACCGCGGGACTATTTTCCTCGACGAGATCGGAGACATCGACCCCAATGTCCAGCCCAAACTATTGAAAGTCGTGGAGGAAAAGAGATTTCGCCGCATGGGCGATGTGCGCGATCGCTTCGTCGACGTCCGCTTGATCGCCGCCACTCATCAGGACCTGCGGCATCTGATCGAGACCAAAGTCTTCCGCAGCGATCTCTACTTCCGCATCAGCACCGTTCCCCTCGCCATTCCACCGCTGCGCGAGCGGCACGACGACATCCCGGCTATTGCGAGTTCCTTGCTGCTGCGCATCTGCTCCGACATGGCGCGCCCTCCCGCCCAGATTTCCCCCAAAGCCCTGGAGCGCCTGCGATCCTATTACTGGCCGGGAAATATTCGCGAATTGCGCAACGTCCTCGAGCGCGCCCTCCTGTTTACCGATCGTCCAGTCCTGGAACCCGGCGATCTGTCTTTCGAACCCGGCCCCGAGCATCGCTCGAACTCCTATAAATCCGACTGGACTCTGGAAGAATTGGAACGATTCCACATCGCCAATGTTTTCTCCGGCGAGAGCAAGAACGTCGAAAACACCGCCAAGCACCTGGGCATCGCCAAGAGCACGCTCTATCAGAAGCTCAAAACCCTGCACCTGATCTGAAAAATCGCAACCCTCCTCATTTTCCTCTTCTTCGCTTGTGTGGCCGCCCGCAGTTTGATTTCCAGACTCGCTTTCTGGAATTCGAACTCCGCACGCTCCGTGCCCCTGCCCAGCTCAGATCGCTAACCCATTGGCTCGCAGCGTCTTAGGTCCCTTTCACTGCCCGCCGCGAATTGGCCACGAGATTGCCATAAGCATGCTGGGATCGAGAAATCGATCCCGCAGCCCTCCCCAACACTTTAGGTCCGTTACGAGGTCAAAGCATGCCGAAGAAAGTCTTGCTGGTGGACGATTCGACCACCACGCTGATGATGGAAGAAATGATTCTGAAACAGCGCACCGCCTACGAGTGCGTAACCGCCAAGGACGGCCTGGACGCGATTTCGCGCGCGGTTGTGGAATCGCCCGACCTTGTCCTCATGGATGTGGTCATGCCCCGCATGAACGGTTTCGAGGCCTGCAAGCGCATGCGCCTGGAAACCGCTCTGCGCGATACCCCCATCATTCTGGTAACCACGCGCGGCGAGGAAGAGTACGTCGAAGCCGGCTTCCAGAGCGGCTGCAATGACTACATCACCAAGCCCGTCGACAGCTTTGAACTGGTCGCGCTGCTGCAAAGTTATCTGGGCGAGTAACACCAATCTTCATTGAAGGATGTTTCGAGGACGCATGAGCAATATTTCCGACTCCCCCGCGAAGATCGAGGGCAACAAAATCTCCACCGAGATCTCTACCCAGGTCTCGACCCAGGATATCGGCGCCCAGGCCAAGGTGTACGCCTCACGGATGCGCCTGCAGAATGCGGTTGATCAAGCGGATGCCCTGGACGCCATTCGTGAGATTGCCGCGAATCTGATTGGCACCGAAGAGGTCGCCGTGTTCAAGGTCGACCAGAAGCGCTCGGAACTCTGGCTGTACTGGTCGTTCGGCGTGGACCCCAACAAGCATTCGCTGTTGGATGTGAGCCGCGAGCCCAAACTGAAAATAGTGCTCAGCGGGAAGCCGGTGTTTCGCCTGCGGCTATCCAACGAAAACCTGCTCTCCACCGACGATCCGGTGAGCGCGCTGGTTCCGATTCTGGTCGATGGCACTACCTGCGCCGTGATCGTTCTGTTTCGCCTGTTTCCTCACAAGCCGGGAATCGAGCCGGTGGATCGGGAAATTTGTGAAGTGATGTCGAATTGTGCCGGTCGGGCGATTGAACCCTATCACTCACGCTAGGTACAGAAAGAAAAATGTACACAAGAAATATGTACAGAAAGAAAAAATGCAGATGAACTTTAAACCGAAAACTCAGAGCTTCAACCCCGCCGTGCTGCCCATGGAATATTTGCCGCGCGTTCTGGATGCTTCTGACGACAAGCACGCGCGCCACTACCTGATTCCGGGCAAGATCTTCGCCGCGGCGCAGCCGTTCGCCATCAGCACCATCGTTGGTTCTGGCGTTTCGCTCTGCCTGTGGGATTCGGAACAACGCATTGGCGGCGCCAATCATTTCATACTGCCGGACGGCCCCGAGGACAGCGTGAATGCCACCCGCTACGCCAACGTCGCCAACGCGGCGCTCTTGCGGCGCATGCTCGAGCTGGGCTCCCAACGCCATGCGCTCGAGGCAAGAATTTTCGGCGGCTCCCTGCCGACCGTGACCTTCAGCAGCGGCGGAGACTGTCTGGGCGATCAAAATGTCCACGTGGTCACCGACTTCCTGAAAATGCAAAGCATTCGCCTGGTGCAGCGCGAAGTTGGCGGCACCCATGGACGCAAACTGGTCTTTCATACCGACGACGGCCGTGCCTGGTCGGAGCAACTGTGATGGCGACGGCTCCCTCAAAAACGCGTCAGCCGATTGTGGTGCAGGGCCCGCGCCTGGCCGCCAAGGGGCCCGCGCTCGGCGAACGCCGGCAAGCCTATCTGCTGCCCGGACAGCTCCATGTCAGCGCCGATCCCTGCCAGATTCGCACCATCCTGGGTTCTTGTGTCGCGATCTGCCTGTGGGACAGCCACCGGTTCGCCGGAGGGATGAATCACTTCCTGCTGCCCGCCTCCAGCGAAGGTCGTCCGGCTTCCACGCGCTTCGCCAATGTAGCCACCAAAGCGTTGATCGAGATGCTGCAGGCGCTGGGCTGCCGAATTCCGAATCTGCAGGCCAAGATCTTCGGCGGTGCCTCCATGTTTCAGAAGCAGAATCGCCGCACCCCCAGCCTGGGAGACCAGAATGTCGCGGCCGCACTCGACTTGATGAAGAACGCCGGCATTCCCGTGATCGTCCAGGAAACCGGCGGAACCCACGGCAGAAAAATTATTTTCAACACCGACGACGGCATCGTCTGGTGCCAGCGCATTTAACAGGCATTTAACAGGCATTTAACAGGAAAGAAAGCTAATCATGGATTTTGATCGCGAAAAAGTCGTCGCCGCGTTTCTGGCTGAGTCCGAAGAAGGGCTCGAAAGAACCGAGCAGCACCTGATTGCCGCCGAGACCGATCCCGGCAATCTGGAGCTGATCGACGAAATGTTTCGCGTCGCCCACACCGTCAAAGGCAACGCTTCAGCTCTGGACTTTCCCGAGCTGGCCGGCTTCGCGCATGTCATGGAAGATTTGCTCGAAGCCCTGCGCCGCCATGAGTTGGCCCTCTCCCGCGAGGTGATCTCTCTGCTTTTGCAGGGAGTGGACGCCCTCCGCGCGCTGGTCCCTGCGGCCGCCGAAGGCCATGATCGTCTCAACCCATCTCATCAGGAACTCAAGCAGGCCATGGCCAGCCATGCCTCCGGGCTGGCTGCGGCCGCTCCCAGTTCCGATCCATCGTCTTCCCCCCAAGTGTCCTCCCCCACGGTGGCCTCCCCCACCACGGTTCCGGGCTCCGCTCCTCTAGGAGCCCGGAACCGTACTCTTCGCGTCGATACCGACAAACTCGATCACATGCTGAACCTGACCGGTGAAATTGCCATCGCCCAGGGCCGCTTGCGTCGCATGATCGAAGATTTAAAAACCAGCGCCGGACGCAAGCTCCTGGAAGTCCATCGCGAGATCCAGACCCTGCAGAAGAATCTGCAGGAACAAGTCATGGATGTACGCCTGGTGCCCGTCGGCCCTCTGTTTCAGCAGTTCGCCCGCTCTGTCCGCGACATCTCGCAGAGCCACAACAAACTGGCGCGCTTGCACGTCGTCGGCGCCGACGTTGAAGTCGATACCCGCGTCCTCGAGCACCTCAAAGATCCTCTGCTGCACATGATCCGCAACGCCATCGATCATGGCATCGAATCGCCCAATGTTCGCCAGGCCCTGGGCAAACCTCCCAGCGGCGCGCTGACTCTCGCCGCGTTCCACCAGGCGGGGAATATCCTCATCCAGCTTTCCGACGACGGCACCGGCTTCAATCGGCAGCGCATTCTGACCAAGGCTCGCGCTCTCAATCTGTTGCCGGATGGAGAAAAAGTCACCGATCAGGAACTCTTCAATCTCGTCTTCAAGGCAGGATTCACCACTGCGGACACCGTGACCGATCTGTCGGGTCGCGGCGTCGGCATGGATGTGGTTCGCCGCAACATCGAACTCCTGCGCGGCAATATCGAGATTCAAAGCACCGAAGGCCAGGGCACCACTATCACCATTCGTCTACCCCTGACTCTGGCCATCATCGACGGCTTTTCCGTCGTCGCCAACCACGAGACCTACATCATTCCGCTGGAGATGATCAGCGAATGCGTGGAGCTTCCCCCCGACCAGATCTCCAACGAAACCGTTGGGGTTCTCAGCCTGCGAGGTGAGCCCTTGCCTTATGTCCGCCTGGGTGAGCTCTTCGGCAAATCAGACCGGCGTCCTGAGCGCGAAAACGTAGTCGTGGTTCACCGCGACGGTGGCTTTGCCGGAATCGCCGTCGAAACTTTATTGGGGGAATGCCAGGCCATCATCAAGCCGCTGAACCGGATTTTTCGCGATGTGCCCGGAGTTTCCGGTTCCACGATTCTGGACAACGGCCGAGTGGCGCTGATTCTCGATGTCAGCGCGTTGCTGCGCGAAGTCATTGCCGAGCAGGCTCAAACCGTGAACTGACCAGTCTTTGAAATTTGTAGGCAAAGTGAATTTTGGCGCTTCGGCGCTCAGGAAATTGTTCGTGAAAGGAACACCGTATGTTGAATAAGTCTTCGATTGCAAAACGCCTCGCCCTGGGATTTGGAGTAGTGCTGTTTCTCCTCATCGTCGTCGCTGTGGCGGGCTACTGGGGCATGGAATCCGTGACCCGCGAAACCGTCGCAATGTTGCGTGGAGATTCCAAAATCTCGCAGCTGGCCGATGAGGCCAAGATCTCAACTCTCGAACTCCGCCGTTTTGAGAAGGACACTCTTCTCAACATCGATAACAAGCCAGTCATGCAGAGTTATCAGGAGAAGTGGAAAGCTCAATTAGCGGACCTTCGCGCTATCGTCACCGATCTGGATTCACGAGTCACTACCGACAGCAGCAAACAGCTCGTCTCGGCAATGGACCGCGAGATCGCAGCCTACGAGCGTGGGGTCGACGCGGTCGTAGCCGGCATCAACGACGGGACCATCAAGACCCCGCAACAGGGCAACGCCAAAGTCACCGAAGTGAAAGACGAAATCCATCGCATGGAAGCGGCCGCCACCGATCTTTCCGAAAAGCATCGCAAGATCATGGCCGATAAGGAAGAGACCATTACCGCTTTCGCGCGCCAGACCGCGCTCGTCATGTTTACGGTGGTCCTGGTCACTTTCATCGCGGCGACCTTTGTGACCTTGGTCGTATCCCGCGGCATCACCCGCCCGGTCCGGGCGATGGCCGATCACCTGGGCGAAATGGCTCAAGGCGGCGGCGATCTGACCAAGCGCATCGAAATCGGCTCCCACGATGAAGTCGGTCAGATGGCGAACTCATTCAACGCCTTTGTGAAGAAGCTGGAAGAGATCATCAGCGAGGTTCGCGTCAGCAGCGATGGCGTCGCCAGCGCCGCCACGCAAGTCGCCGCTTCGGCCGCCTCCCTTTCCCAGGGAACCAGCGAGCAGGCAGCTTCCATCGAAGAAACAACGTCGAGTCTGGAACAGATGAGCGCCTCCATCACCCAGAACGCCGAGAACAGCCGTCAGATGGAACAGATGGCCGTCAAAGGCGCTCGCGATAGCGAGGAGTCGGGCGGCGCGGTGCGTGAAAGCGTCTCCGCGATGAAGCAGATCGCGGAAAAGATCTCCATCATCGAAGAGATCGCGTATCAAACCAACCTGCTGGCGCTCAACGCGGCTATTGAAGCCGCTCGCGCCGGTGAGCACGGCCGCGGCTTCGCTGTCGTCGCCACGGAAGTGCGCAAACTGGCGGAACGCAGCCAGACCGCCGCGCAAGAGATCGGCGGACTTGCCGCCAACAGCGTAGCAGTCGCAGAACGCAGCGGTGAACTGCTGCGCGAACTGGTTCCCGCTATCAAGAAAACGTCTGAACTGGTTCAGGAAGTCAGCGCGTCGTCCCGCGAACAGTCTTCCGGCGTCGTCCAGATCAACAAAGCCATGTCCTCCGTCGACACCGTCACCCAGCGTAACGCGTCGTCGGCCGAAGAACTTTCCAGCACTGCCGAAGAACTAGCGGCGCAGTCGGAGGCCTTGCAGCAACTGATGGCCTTCTTCCGCGTAGCCGGAGAGCGGGTTACATCCGCGGCTCGCCGGCCGGCGCCGGAGTACAAGCCTTTCCAGCAGCCGGTTCCGTCAATTCCTCCCAAGAAGGTCAACGGTTCCGCAGTGGAACATAACTTTACCCGGTTCTAAGAGGGCAAGACTCAAATGCAGATTACCCGAGAAGAAATCACCCGCGACACCGAGCAGAACGTCCAGCAATACCTGACGTTCATGATCGGCAGCGAGGAGTATGCCATCAGCCTCCTCAAGGTCAAGGAGATCATCGAGTACGACACGGTCACCCAGGTTCCCAAAACGCCGGAATGGATTCGTGGCGTGATCAATCTACGGGGCAGCGTCGTGCCCGTGATCGATCTCGCAGTGAAATTCCGGCAAGCCGCCAGTGTGGCCGGAAAGCTGACGTGCATCGTCATCACCGAGGTCGAGAGTGGCGACGAAGCGGCCGTCATGGGAATTATGGCTGACTCCGTTCGCCAGGTAATCGATCTCCGCCCGCAGGACATCGAGGATTCGCCCACCTTCGGCACTCGCGTCAACGTCGACTACCTCCTCGGCATGGCGCGTTCCGGTAAGAAATTTTGCCTCCTGCTCGATACCGAGAAGGTGCTCTCCACCGACGAACTGCTCGAGCTGCCCGAATCCGTTGAACAGTCGCAACAGTCGGGACAGTCCGCCGGTACTCCGCAACCTGACCTGGAGTTGCCGGCCTCCGATTCTCTCGGGCTTAGCGCGTCTGCAGCGCCCGAGGCGTCAGAAGCGGCCGGCACGGAGTAGTCCACAGGCATGCCCAAGAGCCAAACCGACCCACATTCTCGCGCCGCCGCCAGCCGGCAGCGCGAGATGAACGAGCGCTCCACGCTGGCGCCTGGTTTGTTCAGCAAGTTCCAAAAGCTGATTTACCAGGAGGCCGGCATTTGGCTTGCCGTCCACAAGCATGCCTTGCTGACCGGCCGTCTGGCCCGCCGTTTGCGCCTTCTCGGTCTGGCCAACATGCAGGACTACTACCAGTTGGTGACCCAGCCCGACCAGCAGCACGAGCGCGCCGTCATGATCGATTGCATCACCACCAACGAGACTCACTTCTTCCGTGAGCCCCGCCACTTCGACTATCTCGAGCGCGAAGTGTTTCCTAAGTGGCAGCGAGAAGCCGCGGCCGGAGACCGCATCATGCGCCTGCGCATCTGGAGCGCTGGCTGCTCCACCGGCGAAGAACCCTATTCCCTCGCCATGCTGCTGCTGAAGCATTTTCCCGAGAGCAATGGCTGGGATCTCGAAGTCCTGGCCACCGACATTTCTACCCGCGTCCTCGAAAAAGCGCGCGCGGCGATCTACCCGCTCGACAAATCGAAGGAGATTCCCGCCGAGCACCTGCGCGCCTACATGCTCAAAGGCCGGGGCGATCACAAAGCGGAGATGAAGGTCAGCCCTGAGTTGCACCGCGTCGTGAGATTCGCACGCGTCAACCTGCACGCCGATTCCTATCCCATCCAGGGTTCCTTCGATCTCATCTTCTGCAGAAACGTGCTGATTTATTTTGATCAGGAATCCAAGACAAAAGTGATCGGCGGAATCGTCCGTCATCTTTCTCCCTCCGGCCTGCTCTTTGTTGGCCACTCGGAGCACTTGGGAGGAATCGCACCCGGCTTGAAGACGGTCGCGCCCACGATCCATGCGCTGGCTGCTTCGAGCGGGACAATCTCAGCCCAGAGCCGATCGGCGGCCGCAACGACGGGTCAGTCGTTCTGAACCCACACAACCCAGTGATGTTCTCCTCGCACAAACCGAAACCGAAGGAGTCCGACGGAATCATTCACGTCCTGGTGGTCGATGACTCCGCCGTGGTCCGCCAGGTCATGCAGGGCATCCTCGGGGCGGATCCCAAGATCAAGGTCAGCGTGGCCGCCGACCCCATCATTGCTTTCGCCAAGATCGAGAAAGATCCGCCCGACGTCGTCATCACCGACCTGGTCATGCCGCGCATGGACGGCCTGGCCTTCTTGCGAAAAATCATGGATGAACGGCCCCTGCCGGTCGTTGTCTGTTCCGAGGTCGCCCATCGCCGCACCGAAGATGCTATTTCCGCGCTCGAACTTGGCGCGGTCGAAGTCATCAAGAAACCGAAACTCGGCGTCCGCGATTTTCTGAACGAATCCGCTCTCATGCTGATCGATGTTGTCCGCAGCGCCGCGCAGGCGAAACTGACCCCCGCGCCCTTTCTGCCGGTTGCGCCACGCTATACTGCCGATGTCGTTCTCCCCTTGGGCCCAGCGCCCAAGCATCAGCCCGGCGGAGACAAAATCATTGCGGTGGGCGCTTCCACCGGCGGCACCGAAGCGATCCGCGAATTCCTGCAGGCTATGCCACCCAATTGTCCAGGAATCGTCATCGTCCAACACATGCCGGAAGTCTTTACTCGCGCCTTCGCCGATCGCCTCAACCGGGATTGCGCCATCCGCGTAAAAGAAGCCGGCGACGGTGATCGCATCGGCAACGGACAGGCTTTGATCGCCCCCGGAAACCATCACCTTCTCGTGCACCGGAGCGGATCGGGTTATATCGCCCAAATCACAGCAGGACCTCTGGTCTCGCGCCACCGACCCAGCGTTGACGTGCTCTTCCGCTCCGTCGCGAAATCCGTAGGCTCGCACGCCGTAGGCGTGATCATGACCGGAATGGGCAATGATGGCGCCCAGGGCCTGCTCGAGATGCGAAACAGCGGCGCCCTCACCATCGCCCAGGACGAAGCCAGTTGCGTCGTCTTCGGCATGCCCAAAGAAGCCATCACCCGCAACGCCGTCGTGGCCGTTGTCCCCTTACGCCGGCTCGCCGAGACCGCCCTGAAGATGGCAGCTTCCTGATCCCGCACTTCCTGATCCATCACTTTTTGATACATCAGGGGAGTTGAAAACACCCGTTAGCCTTTGGTGCTGAAGCATGGCACGCCAGTGCCATTCCCGCTTTTGCCTCCCTGTCGTATGCTTCTTCTTGAGCAGCACTTGGGGGAGGGCTGATCGACATACGTCCCACGACTCAAACCGAGTCTGGGACGTTTTGTTTTGCAGCCGTCTCGGCGCCAGTCCTTGAAAGGGCGCGGCGCCCCTTGAAAATGCTGCCGATGCCGTCCGCGTTTCCCGAACCCGTTCCTTCAAATAGTTCCCCTGTATACTCCCATCGTCCACCAACCCCATGGCCAACATCCTCTACGGAGTCAACGGCGAAGGCGCAGGTCACTCCACTCGCGCCAAAGAAGTTATCTCTCATCTCATTTCGCAGGGACACTCCGTCCACGTCGCATCCTTCGACCGCGGCCTGCAAAATCTGAAACCCGATTTCGACGTCACCGAGATCTACGGCTTCCGCTTCGCCTACCTCAACAATCGCGTCCGCTACAAACGCACCATCGCCAAGAATCTGATCACGGCCCCGCAAGCCGCCCGCAGCCTCTCTCATCTCAAGCACCTGGTCGACGAATGGAAGATCAATCTCGTCATCACCGACTTCGAACCTCTCACCTGTCACGTCGGACACAAAAAGCATCTCCCCGTCATCTCCATCGACAACCAGCACTGCCTGACGAATGCCGAAGTCTCCTATCCCAAGCAGTATCGCCGCGACGCCGCCGCTGCCAAGCTCGTGACCCGCCTGATGACGCCGCACGCCCAGGCCTATCTGGTAATTTCTTTCTTCACCGCGCCCGTCCGCAAGCGCAACACCTTCCTGTTTCCTCCCTTACTGCGCGAAGAAATCCTCCACGCCACTCCTACGCAAGGCGACCATGTCCTCGTCTATGTGACCTCGCCCGCCCCGGCGCTGGCAAAGTTGCTGAGCTCGGTCCGCTGCCCATTCATCGCCTACGGATTCGGCCGCGAAGGAAAAGAAGGAAACATCATTTATAAGAAGCCCTCGCTCGACGGCTTCTTCGCCGACCTGACCAGCGCCCGCGCCATCGTCGCCAATTCAGGATTCTCTCTGGTCTCCGAAGCCCTTCATCTCGGCAAGCCCTACCTGGCCGTCCCCGTCAGCCACCAGTTCGAACAGATTTTCAACGCCTATTGGCTGGAAAAATCCGGCTTCGGCGCGTACTGGGAGGACCTCAACAAGGAGCGCGTCGAGGCCTTCCTCTACAACCTGCCCCACTATCGCGAGGCCCTGGAGCAATATCCCCGCCAAGGCAACCGCGCTCTCCTCGAAAAATTGGACTCCCTGATCGCCCTCCACACCGCCGTCTAGCCGAGTTCAAACTACAAAATTACAGATTTCCCAGTTGCTCAATTTTTCACATTCCCCAAAACCGCCCGGCCGTGCGAAATTAGTTCATGCCTCTGGTAGTCCGTCCGTCGCCCATTCATTCCGTTGGCGTTTACGCCTCAACCCCCATCCGCAAAGGAACCCGCTTGGTCGAGTACGAGGGCGAGCGCATCACGCTCGAAGAAGCCGACCGCCGCTACGACGGCGTCTCCCGCACCTACTTGTATGGACTCGACGACGGTAAGACCGTGATCGACGGCCACGGCCTGGGCGCCTACCTGAATCATTCCTGCGACCCAAACTGCGAAGTCGACGAGATCAAACGCCGCGTCTGGATCTTCGCCATCCGCGACATCGCCGCCGGCGAAGAACTGGTCTGGGACTACAACCTCTACGACGACGAAGACCCCGCCCCCTGCCACTGCGGCTCCCCCAAATGCCGCGGCACCATGTACTCCCGCGAATGGTTGACGAAAATGCGCAGAAAAGAAGCGCGCAAGAAGAAACTGAAAACTGAAACGCAGAAAAAAAGCTTGGCGAGGAAGAGTGGCAGCGAAGCGGCGGCCTAGACAAGCCGCGATCGCATTCCTTTCGCGGCTTGTCATCCTGAGCGTAGGGAGTGGTTCACGAAGTGAACCGCTCCCGGAGTCGAAGGACCCCTATCAACCCGGCAGCGCCTGAGCCGTGCGAAGGCGTTCTTACTTGTCACTGAATTAATCAATTACGCGGGCACCACCACCGGAACCGGCTTCTTCCCCCGCTCCCGCCACCCCTCAATAATCAAATACAACACCGGAATAAAAAACAAATTCAAAATCGTCGACATAATCATCCCGCCAAACACGGTCGTACCCACCGAATGCCGCCCATTCTCGCCCGCACCGGTCGCCACCACCAGCGGCACCACACCCAGAATAAACGCCAGCGAAGTCATCAGAATCGGCCGCAACCGAATCGTCGCCCCCTGGATCGCCGATTCCACCAGCGGCATCCCGCGCCCGCGCAACTGCTCCGCAAACTCGACGATCAGAATCGCGTTCTTACTCGACAGCCCCACCAGCATCACCAGTCCAACCTGGCAGAACACATCATTCTGCAACCCGCGAATAAACTGCGCTCCCAGCGCGCCCAGCAGCGCCATCGGTACCGCCAGCAACACAATGAACGGCAGCA
Organism: Binatus sp. (SeqCode); assembly: GCA_035482825.1. GTDB lineage: Bacteria > Acidobacteriota > Terriglobia > Terriglobales > Acidobacteriaceae > Sulfotelmatobacter. The sequence goes on from DATHQJ010000152.1 coordinate 26,219, forward strand.
CGAAACTTTCATACTGCGCCGACAGCGTCAGATACACCACCAGCGTGCCCAGTCCAAACAAAATCAGCGAAGTCCCGCCCGCCGCCAATTCTTCCAGCGACAATCCCGTCCAGCTATAAGCAAACCCCTGCGGCATCTTCTTGGCCAGATTGTCCATCACCGCAATCGCCTGCCCCGAACTGTATCCCGGCGCCGGCGACCCGTCGATTTCAGCCGACCGGAACAGGTTGTAGTGGCTGATCACCTGCGGCGTCGTGGTCTGCGTCACGCTGATCAGATTGTCCAGCGGCACCATGGCCCCGCTGTCCGAGCGCACGTAATACTGCTTCATGTTTGAAGCCGTCGCCCGGAACTGTTTATCCGCCTGCACATAAACCCGGTACGACCGGTTGTTGAAATCGAAATCATTCACATACGACGACCCCATGTACACGCCCAGCGCATCCGTAATCTGCGATAGAGGCACATGCAGGCTCTTCGCCTTCTCGCGGTCAATGGTCACCAGATATTGCGGGTCATTCGCTGTAAATGCCGTGAACAGCCGGGTCATGTCCTTGCGCTGCGATGCCTGTCCGATCAGTCCCTGAGTCGTGGCCGCCAGTTCCTCGAGCTTGTGCGCCGCCTGATCCTGCACCACGAACTGGAATCCCCCGAACTGGCTCAGACCCTGAATCGGCGGTGGCAGCGTCGGAAACACAATCGCCCCCGAAACCCCAAACATCCGCGGACGAATGCGGTTCAGAATCGCCGACGCGGTATGGGCGTCCCCTTTGCGCTGCGAAAACGGTTTCAACGGCACAAAAATAAGTCCCTGATTCGCCGCCGCTCCCGTAAAACTAAATCCGGCGATCGAGAACGTCCCTTCCAGCTCCGGTTCATTCGCCAGCAGTCCCGCCACTTGCTTGCCAATCGCCTTCGTATAATCGAGCGATGCCCCCGACGGCGCCTGAACGACAATGATGAAATATCCCTGGTCCTCGTCCGGCACGAATCCCGTCGGCACCCGCGTGAATATGAAATAAGTGAGCCCCAGGCCGGCGAAAAACAGCACCATCATCGCCAACTTATATTTCAGCACGTGATGCAGCAGAGCCTGGTATCCCCGCGTCAGGGCACCCACACCATCGTCAAATTTCTGCAGCCACCACCACTTCTGCCGGTGCCCGCCGCTGAGAAAAATCGCCGCCAGCACCGGAGCCAGAGTAAGCGCGTTGAACGCGGAAATCGCAATCGAAAATGCGATGGTCAACGCAAACTGGCGAAACAGAATGCCGGTCGTCCCCGGAAAGAACGCCACCGGCACGAACACCGCACAGAGCACCAGCGACGTAGCGATAACCGCGCTGGTAATCTCGGCCGTCGCCGCTGCCGCAGCTTTATGCGAGTCGTGTTCGCCCTCCTGAATATGACGCTCGATGTTTTCAATCACGACGATCGCGTCGTCCACCACCAGGCCGGTCGCCAGCGTGATGCCGAACATGGTCAGTGAATTGATGGAGAAACCAAAGATCTTGATGAAGGCAAAGGTGCCGACCAGGGAGACCGGAATGGTGATCGCGGGGATGATGGTCGCGCGCCAGTCGAGCAGGAAAAGGAAGATGACGACAATGACGATAATGATCGCTTCGCCCAGCGTGCCTACCACTTCGCGGATGGAATCGCCCACAACCGTGGTGGTATCGAAAGGAATCACGTAGGTCATGCCTGGAGGGAATGACTTGGCCAGGTCGTCCAAAGCAGCCTTCGCCGCCCGGTCCACCGCCAGCGCATTGGCGTCGCTGAGCTGCTGCACGCCCACGCCGATGGCATCCTTGCCGTTGTAGTTAAGGTCAGTGGAATAAGTTTCCGCGCCCAACTCTGCGTAGCCAATGTCCTTTAACTGAACGATGCCGCCCGGGCTGTTTTTGATGATGAGCTTGTCAAACTCTGCCGGTTCCGAAAGCCTGCCAACCACGCGCACCGGGATCTGGTAGGTTTGCTTCTCGTCGGAAGGCGGCTGGCCTACCTGGCCGGCTGGAATCTCAACGTTCTGCTCTGCCAGCGCGTTGGTTACGTCGGCGCTGGTCAGGCCGCGAGCCGCTAGCCTGGCCGGGTCGAGCCAGAGACGCATGGCGTACCGCCGCTCGCCGAAGATGACTACATCGCCCACGCCTGGGATGCGCTTCAGCGCGTCTTTCACATAAACGTCGAGGTAGTTGCTGATAAACAAATCGGAATAGCGGCCGTCCGGAGAATAGAAAGCAGCCGCGAACACGAAGTTATTGTTGGTCTTGGTAATCGTGATGCCGGTGTTGTTCACCGCGGCCGGCAGACGGCCGGTTGCCGCCGACACGCGGTTCTGTACGTCAACCGCTGCGATGTCGAGGCTGTAACCGGTTTGGAAGGTGGTGAGGATCGAGCTGGTGCCGTCGTTGGAGCTGGTAGAGGAGATGTAGCGCATCCCCTGCACACCGTTAATCTGCTGTTCCAGAGGAATGGTGACTGCCGACTCGACCGTTTGCGCATTGGCGCCCACATAGTTGCTGGTTACGGTAACCTGCGGCGGTGCCAGCGTCGGGTACAGGGAAATCGGCAATGAAGGAATGCAGACTGCTCCGGCAAGGATGATCAGCAGGGCGCAAACCGTAGCAAACACCGGCCGTCGAATAAAGAAATCAACCACGAGAACGCTCCCGGTTCATAAACCTCAAATACTGTTGCTTTTGGTCTAGCCTAGCGGCTGTACGGGGGCTCCATCCATCAGGAACTGTGTCCCTGACACGATGACCTTGTCCCCATTCTGGAGGCCGCTCAGCACCGCGTAATCGTTGCCTACCGTATCGCCAATGGTGATCGGTCGCTGCTTGGCGAAGTACTTGCCGCCCTGGTTGGTTGCGACGAACACAAAAGTTTGCCCACCCAGTCGAGTAACCGCGAGTACCGGCACGACCGGGACAGAGGACGTGGTCCAGATCACGCGCGCCTTGATCTGTTGCAGGTTGCGCAGCTTACCCAGGTCTGCGTGGACCGGAGCCTTCACCAAAATCCCCTGCAGTCCGTTATCCACCTGGGGAGAAATGAAATCGATGGCCGTGCGCTCCAGCACATTTTCCTGGTTGTCGACCACCACGATCGGCAGACCTTTGCGGATCTGTGTGACCCGCTCCGCCGGAATGTACACATAGACTTCCAGGTCGCGATTTTCATCGACGGTGGTCAGCACCGTGGTAGCGGAAACATAGTCGCCCAGGTGCACGGGAACGTCGCCCACGATGCCGTCAAACGGCGCCGCAATGTGGTAATAGCCCAACTGCTTTCTCT
>DATHQJ010000153.1:0-12161 GCA_035482825.1 Binatus sp. (SeqCode)
TAAAGTAGCCATAGGTTTTTCAGCCCTTAGCTATTAGTTACTAGCTCTTAAGCCTTTAGCCAAAACCTCCAGCCCCCGCTCGGCAAGCTAAGAGCTAAAGGCTAACAGGTAAAAGCTGTATTTCTGGCTGGGCCGCTAGGATTCGAACCTAGACAAAGTGCTCCAAAGGCACTTGACCTACCATTAGTCGACGGCCCAGTAAGTCATTGTTGATTGCCCGATGGTTAATTGCTGATTGAAGATCAGCCGACCTCATTGTCAATCAACAATCAAAAATCAACAATCAAAAATTCTGGGCCACTTCCACCCCCGTCCAAGCCAACGGACCACTGTGCCACGAACCCTGTGGCGACGGGCGCCTGGTCAGCCTGCCCTGAGCGGAGCCGAAGGCAAACGCCCCAATCACAGGTTTAGCCCGCAACCATCCGCCGCCAGTAAGCCCGCCGAGTCAGCGTAACCGTAGCCCGCGCCGCCCAACCCTCCGCCCGCAGCCTGCCCGCGGCTCTCGCCGCCTCGGCCCGCGACCGAAACAATCCATACAGCGTTGACCCGGAGCCCGACAAGGACGCATATTTCGCCCCCACGCGCACCAGCGCTCGCTTACCTTCACTCAACTCGGGATACTCAGGAAAGACGACCCGTTCAAAGTCGTTTTCGATCCCGGTCCGGACAAGCTCAAGAAGCGGATTCTCGGCCCGGCCCCTTCTAAAAGGAGCACCGGAGTAAAGCCCGCTCAGCCACGCCGACATCTCACGGCCAAGCTCAATCATTCTATCGGATGCCAAAGGGAGCGTCAATTCAGAGCTCGTGTAGGGACCACAGCTTGAGCGGGGATTGCTGGTGTGGGGACGGGCACTCTTGCCCGTCGGAGCCGAGCGAAGCTCGGCTGGCTTCTCTGCTGCCAGCTCTTCTGCCCCCGGCCCAGCCCGCCTCCGATCCCACTCTGCAAACGCCTTTGGTGTCGACACCCCCACCTCCGGAGTCATCACCACACAGGCCATCGCCGGCAAATCCTGCAGCGGATAAACCTGTTCCCCCCGCCCCACTCCCAGCACCGTCCCACCCACCAAAAACAAAGGCAAGTCGGATCCCACTTCCGCCGCAATCCGGAGCTTCTCTTGCACCGGCAACGATTTTTTCAGCGCCCGTTCCAGCCCCAGCAGCGCCGCCACCGCATTCGCCGAAGCCCCGCCCAGCCCGCCCTGCACCGGCAGCCGTTTCTCAATCTCAATGACCACCCGGCCTTTAACTTTCAACCCTCTCAGCGCTTTTTCAACAATCCCAAAGCAGGTATTCGATTCATCCTCAGGCACGCGTGGATCAGCGCACCGAATCTCAATCCCACTCCCGCGCCCCACGCTCACCCGAATCACATCATGAAGCCCAATCGTCTGATAGACAGTCAGCAGCTCATGAAATCCATCCTGCCGCGCCACCCCAATGCGCAGCCCAAGATTAATCTTCGCGAACGATCGGACAGTGACAGGCATGGGCAATGATTGTAAAGTCTCAACCGCCCATGTGGCGACAGCGCCTCGGCTGTCCAAGCGAAAGCCTGCCCCTGAGCGAAGTCGACGGGCCGAAGGCGAGCGCCCCCTGCCCGGGTGGAGACGGGCACCCTTGCCCCGTCAGCCCAAGCGCCTACCCGCCCGATGTGACTTCAGTAATCTCGACTGCCTACCATTTCGGGCGCACCTTAAAAGGGATTCCGCTCACTCGCCGTTTCTCGAAACGGTTCCCCACGCTGGAATCGCAAGAAACGCAACCACAATTGCTGTACCGGAGAACCATCCGGCCCTGTTACAGCTTTTCCCGAACGTAGGGATTGTAAGCCCGTGGGAGCGCGCACGATGTAACGCCAATTCTCATGCATGGCGGGGCGACGGGATGCGCTGGCCGCCAGGTGTTGGGGGGAAACGATGCGCCGGGCACTTCAAACTATTTTTTTTCTGACCCTCTGTCTCGCGGCCGTAACCGCCGCCTTCGCCCAAAACTATCAGGTCATCCAGGTCACGGACGGCGGCACCATCTCCGGCACCGTCAAATGGGCCGGGCCTCTGCCGCATAACCTTGACTTCCCCATCACCAAAGATCCGCAGGTCTGCGACCCCGATTCCCGCAAGACCACCGACCTGGAGCGCCTGATCGTGGGCCCCCAAGGTGGCGTGGCCAACAGCATCGTCTATCTGAAAAACATCTCCAGCGGCAAGGCCATGGATTTGCCCGAGCAGCGCCGTCATCTGGACCAGAAACAGTGCCACTACGTCCCGCACATTCTTCTTGTCCCGCAGAATAGTGCGCTGGCCATGCAAAGCTCCGACGCCACTCTGCACACCATCCACATGGACGGAGCTGCCAGCTTCAACCTGCCGTTTCCTTTCCCGAACCAGGTCACCTCGCGCACCATGTCCATTCCGGGACTGGTTCACCTGCATTGCAACGGTGGCCACGTCTGGATGAACGCCGAGATGATGGTGGTCTCTCATCCTTACTACGCCGTCACCGACGACAGCGGACAGTTCGAGTTCACTAACGTGCCTCCCGGAACCTATCAGATTGTGGCCTGGCACGAAGGCTGGGGAATCCTGGGACGGCAACAGACCTACGACGTCCTAACCGAAAAAAAAGTTGACCGTCCGCTTTTCTCCGAACCAAGAACCTGGGAGAAATCCGTAACCGTCGCTCCCAATCAGCCCAGCACCGTGAACTTCGTGATCAGCAGCAAGTGAAGTGGGTACGTAGCCATGTAGGACGGACACTCTTGTCCGTCGCCTTTGACTCTAGTCTTTGACCTTAGCCTTTGACCGCTCTCGCTTCCTTCCCTAACCAGATAGAATCCCCCCTGAGCCCCGAAGTCCCGAAAACATGTCGCGATTCAAAGTCCCGGTTCTGCTGCTAGCCCCCGCCGTCGTAATCGCGATCATCGCCCTGCTATTGCCACCGATCCCACAGCCCATGTCTTACCACCGGTTCGCCGACCCGCGGCCCTGGCTCGGCATTCCCAACTTCGGAGACGTCGTCTCCAACCTGCCGTTCGCGATTGTAGGAATCTGGGGCCTGATCTTTCTGCTGCGGCCGTCAGCACAAAATCGTTTCGCAGATCCGCGCCAGCGCTGGATGTACATCCTCTGGATTTACAGATTGATGTTCGCCGGACTCCTGCTCACGGCCTTCGGCTCCGCCTACTATCACCTCGCCCCCGGCAACGCCCGCCTCGTCTGGGACCGTCTCCCCATCATGATCGTCTTCATGGCCTTGGTGGACGCGGTGATCGCCGAACGCGTCAACGTGAACGTTGGCCTGTGGCTTCTGCCCGCGCTACTCGCCATCGGCGGAGGCAGCGTTCTCCAGTGGCGAGCCAGCGAACTGCACGGGCACGGCGACCTGCGTTTCTACGCTGCCGTCCAGGTCTACGCCATTTTGGTACTATTGCTGGCGCTTCTGCTCCCGCCGAAGTACACGCGTGGCAGTGACTTCGCCATGGTAGTCGGGCTCTATATTCTCGCCAAGATTTTGGAAACCGCCGACCGCCAGATTTTCGCCGTCGGCCACATCGTAAGCGGCCACACCCTAAAACACCTGGCCGCGGCCACCGCCAGCTATTGGATTCTAAGAATGCTGCAGAAAAGAGAGAAGAAAAAAGAAGTGCCTTCGCCGTGATCTCCCCAAATCATGTGGAGACAGCCGCCTCGGCTGTCCAAGCGAAGCCGCAGGCAAGCGTCCGAGCCCATGCCGCTCCTCCATGTCGGACGGACACTCTTGTCCGTCGCCTTTGACTCTAGCTTTTGACTTTTGGCCGCCGCAGAATTCTAAGAGCTTTTCTAGAAGAGAACAGAAAACTGAAGCGCCTTCCCCCGTAATCCGCGTTCCTCCGCGGCGAAAGAAGTTGCCTTGTCCCAGCCCTACCCGTGCCGCCGGTAAAGCACTGCAAACTCAAACCCCGGATTCGCCGGAAACAACTCCGCCACTTTCTTCAACCGCTCGGCCAAAGCCGAAGGCGCCAGCAGCGGATAATCCCGCTCCCGCAGATCCCGGTAATCCACATCCAGATAGAGCGACAGCAAATAAATCGAAATCGTGTCCGCGAACGTAGCCTCAAAATATTCGTTCTTATAGCGCTCAGCATCCGGCCCATCGGCCGTAGCCAGTTTCCGCGCTTCAAACGCATCCAGCGAAGTCTCGCCCCGAACCCCCGCTACCACCTGGCTCCACGCCAGTTCACTGAAATCGTGCGACACGCCCGCCCGCTCCACCAGCGCGTGCCCCACGTTGATATAAAACTCAAACGCCACCGAAAACTTGTCGTCCATCAGCCGCGTCGAAATAAAAACGCACTGCGAATCGCCCAGATTCAAATTGCGATGGCAAACCGCACTGTCGCTGAGCGCGACATCATAGCGGTCGGCGATCACCGTCTCCTCGCCCTGGCTCACCGCCAGCGGCACGAAATAATAAGCCTTCCGCTCCAGCGCCGACGCCACTTTCCCCGGTACCGCCGCAATCATCCGCTCCAGGTCAAACGAATTCACCGCCGTCTCGCCCGCCACGGCGTAGCAAATCCCGTTCGCCGCCTGCGACACCGGCGTCACCCGCACCACTTCCGCCGGACTCCGCGTAATCGCTGGCGCCGCCTGTGACATGATTACTATCTTATACCCCAGCCCGTACAGGACGGACACTACTGGTCCGTCGCTTTTGACTCCAGCCCTCGACTCCACAGGCACCACCTCAACTCATGTGGAGACAGCCGCCTCGGCGGTCCAGCAAAGCGAAGCGAGCGCCGCATCTTCGCCCGCTTGTCCCAACACAAACTCAGATTGAGATCCATGTTGCGAATTCTCCGAGCACCATCCTAGTAGAATTCCCTTGATACCCATGCCGCCCCAACGCTCTCCACGCTGGTACGCTATCCCCTTCCGCGTCCTTCTCGCCACCTTCATCGGCACTCTGCTCTGCTTCGCCGTCACCCTGCTGTTCGCCATCCTGGGGACGGTCATCACCGCCAAACTGCGCAGCATCCATCCCGACATGCGCACCGCCTATCGCCACATCGCCGTACCGGTAGCGGCAGTAGCCGGCGCCATAATCTTCGTGCTCTCGCTAGTAATGGAAATCCGCCACTACCGCCAAGCGAAGGCCTTAGCCGCCATCGAACGCATCAGCTAGAAATGCTCATGCACCGAAGCCGCCACAGCTCATATGGAGACGCCACAATAGCCCATGTGGCGACGGGGGCGCCCCGCCCGTCCAGCGAAGCGAAGCGAGCGTCCCATCCTTCCCAGAACCTGCCGCTAGATGCCGCGCCCGCCCCCCCGGCGAGAAGCTAAAATAAACCATGCCCCGCGTCGCCATCCCCCTGCCCCACTCCTCCGACCGCGAGTACGCGACCCGCGCCATCCCGCAATACGAGGAAGCCATCACCCAAGCCGGAGGCGAACCCATCCGCATCCCTCTGGATCAACCTCAGGAAGAAATAAAGCAACTAATCGCCACCTGCGACGCCATCCTGCTCCCCGGCAGCAAAGCCGACGTCGACCCGGCAAAATTCCACGCCCCACCCTCGCCCGAAACCGCTCCAGCGGACGTCCCCCGCAACACCGTCGACGAACTCCTGCTCGAAGACGCCTACCGCCATCGCAAGCCCATCCTCGGCATCTGCTACGGACTGCAGAGCCTCAACGTCTTCCGCTCCGGCTCCCTGATCCAACACATCCCAGATTTTCTTCCCGAAGAATTGCGCGCCCGCGTCGACCACGCAGTGGGAAAGAAACTAGCCATCGCGCACGACGTCGAAATCGAGACCAATTCCAAGCTGGCAGACATCCTACGTAGAAACACCGACTCGGTTTATAGAGACACCACCTCAACTCATGGAGCGACGGACGCCTCGTCGGTCCCGCGAAGCGAAGCGAGCGCCCGTTCTTCCCGAACCTTGCCTGGTGGTATCAAGGAAAAGCAGCACCACCGGGAAGGGCACGGCCTCTCCCGTGCCGCCAACTCATCCGAAGGTAATTGGGCTTTAGCCCCTGAGGGAGGCCAACTCCTCCTCCCCGTAAACTCCTCCCACCACCAATCCGCCCACGCCATCGGCCAAGGCCTCCGCATCGTCGCCCGCTGCTCGACCGACGGCATCATCGAAGCCCTGGAAGGCACCGCCCCGGATCATTTCGTTCTAGCAGTCCAGTGGCACCCCGAACGCTCAGTAGAAGAGGACGAATCCTCGCGATCCATCTTCCGAGCGCTCATAGAAGCGGCGCGAGTGCGCCGCAAGAAATTATGAACGCCGGTGCAAGACGCAAAGGCGGGAACCAACCTCACTCCATCCGTAGAGACCTAGCTCCGCTACGTCTCTCTCGCCAGAGTTCCAACTCTAGCGCCTCTTCCGGGACCGTTTAACCTTCTCGAGCAGCACCACCACATGCGCCAAAGCCGCATTCTCCAGATTCAGCCCCTCCGGAGTCTTCGCCTTCAGCCCGACACAATCGCCCTGCACGCCCAGCAGCTCCGCCACACGTGCCCGAATCTCCGCCGCATGCGGACCAATCTTCGGCGCCGCCAGAATCAGACTGGCGTCCACATTCGCCACACCATACCCCGCATCCCGCACCCGCTGCAGCGCCTCGCGCAAAAAAATAACCGAGTCCGCGCCCTTCCACTTCGCCTCCGATGGCGGAAACAGCGCCCCAATGTCCGGAGCCGCAATCGCCCCCAGCAGCGCATCCGTGATCGCATGCAACAAAACGTCACCATCGGAATGCCCGCCCAACCCGCGATCATGCGCCAGTGTCACCCCGCCAATCCTCAGCGGAATCCCCGCCCGAAATTCATGCGAGTCAAACCCATACCCAATTCTCATGCAGAAACCTTAACCACGGATTCGGACGTATTTTCATTCCTCTTCATATTCAATATTCATGGAGCGACGGACGCCTCGTCCGTCCGGCAGGCGAAGCGAGCCCGCCATCTTCCGTCTTCCGCCCCTTGAGCCCCTCCGCTGAGCGCCCCACGCTTGAAAGTTTTATTTCCGTAAATAAAACTCCGCCAGCTCCATATCCCCCGGACTAGTAATCTTGATATTCCTCGCCGAACCCATCACCACCGCCACTTCATGCCCCGCCCGCTCCACCAGCGACGCTTCATCCGTCCCCATAAATCCGTCCGCCGACGCTTCATCGAACGCCTTCTTGATCACGCCATAGCGAAACCCCTGCGGCGTCTGCGCCAGCACCACCCCGGCCCGCGGAATCGTCGTCTTGATCACCGCGCCCTCAGCTGTCCTCTCCACCTGTTTCACCGTATCCACCGCCGGCAGCCCGGCAATCGCAGCCCCATATTTCTTCGCCGCCTCAATCACCGCGCCAATAATCTCCGCCGTCACAAACGGACGCACCGCGTCATGCACCAGCACAACATCATCATCCGCCGCCGAAACCGCGTTCAGCGCATGTTCGACCGACTGCTGCCGGTGCTCGCCGCCCACCACCAGCTCCACCTTCTTCTTCAGGATGTCTTTTCCTTCGGCCTCCAGCCGCCCGCGGAATCCCGCAATCTCATTCTCCCGCAGCGCAATCCAGATCTCGCTCACCGCATCCACCGCGGCGAATTTCCGCAACGTATGAATCAGAATCGGCGTCCCGCCCAGCTCCGTGAATTGTTTGGAAGGAACTTGCTGAGTCGCCTTCCTCCTCGCGCCCGCCATGGGACCCATCCGCGTCCCCAGCCCCGCCGCCGGAATAATCACAATTACCTTCATAGCGGCCTGCAAGTATACGAGGGCAAAGCAGGGACTTCAAATCAACGGAGGATTTTGGCGGATATTGGCTGCGGGTGCTCCATGCTGGCCACCGCCAGTGTGGAGACCGGCATTCTTGCCCGTTCGCCGGCAGCGCCAAAAAAATCCCCACTTCTCGCAAAAGACGCGAGAAATGGGGTACCCGCGGTTTCTGGGTCCGACATCTTCCAGGTCGGGCCGCGCTGCTGCCAACCCTCGTTCACTTCGGTTGCGGGACGATTCGAATGTATGGCTTGGGCGACTTCCAGCCTCCGGGATACTGCTTCTGCGCTTCTTCGTTCGAAACATTGCCGCTGATGATGACGTCGTCGCCCGGCTTCCAGTTCACCGGCGTGGAAACTTTGTGCTTGGCCGTGAGCTGAATGGAATCGATGACGCGCAGGATCTCGTCGAAGTTGCGGCCGGTGCTCATGGGATAGCTGAGCTGCAACTTGATCTTCTTGTCGGGACCAACCACGAAAACAGTCCGCACAGTGGCGTTGTCGGCGGCGGTGCGGCCTTCGGAACTATGTCCGCTTTCGGCGGGGAGCATGCCGTAGAGCTTGGCGATCTTGAGTTCCGGATCGCCGATCATCGGATAATTCACTTTGTGGCCCTGAGTTTCCTCGATGTCGGCGGCCCACTTGCCGTGGCTGGTTACCGGGTCGACGCTCAGGCCGATGATCTTGGTGTTGCGCTTGGCGAATTCGGGCTGCAGGCCGGCCATGTAACCGAGTTCGGTGGTGCAGACGGGCGTAAAGTCCTTGGGATGTGAAAATAAAATGGCCCAGCCGTTGCCGATCCAATCATGGAAGTGAATGGTGCCTTGCGTGGTCTCGGCCGTGAAGTCGGGGGCCGTGTCGTTGATACGGGGAATGCTGGCAGTTGCGGTAGCGGTCTCGGTAGCCATGTTCTTTTCCTCTCCTCGTGAATTCAATTTTTGTTGCGAAAGCTGGTCCGCAGCAGCTTTCAAATCCGGGCGATCTCAGCTGAAAACGAAAACCCACCCGGTTTGCCGCGGGTGGGTTAATTAGGAAGCCTCGCTGACCCTGTTACCCACACCGCGGCGCGTCCGTACAACAACCGGACATACAACACCAAAGACGGCCGCTGAAGGCAGGGTTAAGCACGTAGTTAGGATAAAAGGGTGGTTCCTATGTGTCAAACGGCGGCGGCGGCGATCGACGCGGGATTTCTAGCTTCCGCGGTCTCGCAACATCCAGGGAGATTGAGAATCGAACGACGTCCGCAGGAAATTTCTATCATGTTCCTATCGTGGCACCCCGATCTTGATCTCAGCTCTCACTCCGAGACCGGACCGGTCAACCCCTGATAAATTGAAAACAAATGGCGGACCCTTCTGATCAACTTTGACCCTTTATGGACTATCAGGTTTTTATCACACGGCGTAAACTGACGGCGACCACAGGAGACGTCTCGTCGAATTGTCAGCTGGTCGGCGGACTCAGGCAATTCGAGTTGCTTGGAGGCGAGGGAATAAAGGGAGAAAGCAAATGGGCACTAACGCTCGACGAAATTTTATTACAAAGATCACTGCGATCGTCGCCTATGTAACCGGTACAAAACTCTTGGCTCAGCAAGCGCCCGCTGCCAGCCCATCCGGCTCCACGCCACCTTCCAGCACCGACAAGGACGCTGCTCGTCGCAACAGTGGCGAACATCACACACTCGACGGGATCTACTACATCTCGGGCACTGGTTCCAACGACGGCTATCCGAAGGACGATCATGTGCTGGTCACTGATCCATTCGAAAAGCACGTGACGCGCACCATGGACGCGCTTAAGAGGTCGGTTGAGCGCGCTGGCAGCAACATGGATAACATCCTGCATCTCCAGGTCTTTCTTTGCCTGCCCCTGGCGGAAGGGATCACAGCGCCAACCGGCAAGGCCCGGTTCGATGCCCACAAGGCGCAATACGACGCGTTGAACAAGATCTACGGGACCTATTTTTCACCCGGCAAGGCTCCGTCCCGCGCTTGCATGGCGCTCGAATGGATTCCTGGGGATTCCCTGATTGAAATCGTCGGCAGCGCAAGAGTTGTGAATCCGCCCACTCCGGCTGCGGACAGACAATAGGCAAGATCGGGCAAAAGGAGGTTGGCAATGAAGTTTGGTTGGACCCGCCGTTCCTTTCTCGCCGCGATGGGAGCGGCCAGCAGCTTGTTCGCTCCTTCCGGACTAAGAGCGGCCGGCATGTTCGGAAAAAAGCGCAACCCGGCAGCCACCGCATCTCTGGATGGCGCTTCGATTGTGCCCATTACGACCGGCCTCGGTTCCTCGGGAAACATTTACGCCGAGCTTGGAGTGACGCCTCTGATCAACATCAACGGTACGGTCACGGTCATTGGCGGATCCGTCATGCGCCCGGAGGTCATGGAGTTGATGCGGCGGGGGAACGAGCACTTTGTCCTGATCGACGAACTCGAGATCGCCGCTGGAAAGTTTATCGCGAACCTTTGTAAGTCTCCGGCTGGTTACACTGGATTGGTGACGGCGGGCGCGGCCGCGGCCCTGGTTGTCGGCTACGCCGGCATGATGACCGAAGACCTCGAGCCTCGCATGCGCTCGATTCCAGATGTTAGCGATTTTCCCAGAAATGAAGTCATCATCCAGAAAAGCCATCGCTACCCGTTTGACCACCAAATCCGACAGACGGGCGCGAAGCTGGTAGAGGTCGAGACGCGCGAAGAGATGGTTGCTGCCATCAACCCGAAAACGGTGGCGATTCACTTCACCAATATTCTCTCCGACAAAGGCAAAGTGAGCGGCCCTGAAACCATCGCCATTGCGAAGGAGCACAAGCTTTTCACCTTTAACGACGCAGCCGCGGACGTGCCGCCCGTCGAAAGGCTCTGGGAGTATCCCGCGCTGGGCTTCGACCTGGTCGCTTTCAGCGGGGGCAAGGATATTCGTGGCCCGCAAGCAGCCGGCATTCTGATCGGCAGGCAGGACTTGATGCATTACGCTTTGCTAAACATGAGTCCTCAGGAAGATCGCATCGGCCGATGCTGCAAGGTCGGCAAGGAGACAATTTTCGGAATGCTCAAAGCGCTCGAACTTTTTGTCACTCAGCAATACGATGCAACCCTCCGCACATTTGACGACCGGGCCCAGGTCATCACCGATGCCATTCAGAGCTTCGGAGTGACGGCGCTGCCCCGGCAGTTCGACCCGCAGGCTCTCGGTAACGTAACGCCGCGTTACAGCTGGAAGATTGATCGCTCCAGGCTGAACATCAGCGGTCAGGAAGTCATGCAGAAATTGGCCGACACTCGGCCGCTTGGGATCGGCAGCATGGGCGCCGGGGCGGGTGGCATGCGCGGACGGAGTCCGGATGCGGCCCCTGCCGACGTTCACGCCAGTCATCATGGCCTGCCACGCGACCCAGACAGCTTCGGTTTTGCGGTCTGGCAGCTCAAAGACGGCGAGGATAAACTGATCGCCAACCGACTGGTTGAGATCTTCAGCGAAGCGCCGAAAGCTTAGTCTTGCGGGGGATGAATGAGTAAGCTTTTGGCACGGGGCAGGCGTTACGGGTGCGGCGCATCTTTCAACTCCGGCGCAATCTCGTAGGCTTTGTTGAACTCTGAGCGCGCTTCTAGTTCCTTTCCTTCCTGCCGTAGCGCCAACGCCAGATTGTAGTGTGCTTCCGCGTACCTCGGCTTCAGACGCAGCGCATCAACAAACTCCTTCTGCGCTGCCCGAACGTTGCCCGCCTGCAACAGCACTAATCCGAGATTGTTGTGACCCTCCGCGAAGTTCGGATCGCGTCGCACCAGCTCACGGAACACATTCGCAGCGCCGGGAATGTCATTTTTCTGGCTGAGCGCCAATCCCAGCTGCACCCGCGCGTCAGTGTAGTCCGGATTGAGACTGATGGCTTCTTTCAGTTCGGTGATGCCTTCGTCCAATTTGCCCGATTGCGCCAGGGCCAAACCAAGGTTATAGTGTGCCTCCGCCAGATCGGGATCGCACATGGTTGCCTGCCGGAATTCCTCGAGCGCGCGCGGGTGCTCGTTCTGACGCCAGTACAGCAGCCCCAGGCTCGAGTGCGCCTGTGCGTAGTCCGGCTTCAGCTCCAGTGCTTTCTCGAACGCTGTTCGAGCCTGCTCGGCGTCACCCTGGCGCTCCCATGTGAGGCCCAGGTAGTAGTAGCCGGTTGGCAGCTCGGGACCCTCCGCAATGGCCTTTTGAAAGAAACCAAGAGCAGCGTCGAGTTTTTGGTTCTGCAGCGCCTCTACGCCCTGAAGGGTAAGCAATTTCGCCTGCGCCAGGCGCTCCCGGAACTGCCGTAGCCCACTGATGTCGTTCAGTTCCTTTTGTCCCGCTTCCGTCTGGCCCTGGCCACGTAGTGCGATCCCGAGGTT
>DATHQJ010000154.1:0-2517 GCA_035482825.1 Binatus sp. (SeqCode)
CGACATTCCTGCTGGCACTCCCGTGCAAGTGTTCACGCTCAGCGACTACCAGGTGGACATGGCGGCGGCTCCTGCGCGCCCCGTGCCGGTTCGAGTGGCCGCGGCAGTGCCTTCGCAAGAGCATGTGATCGAGGGCTACACGCTGAGCGGAAGTTCGGGAACGGGCAGCGTCGACGGCGAGCAGACATCCCTGGGCGATGCTGCGCGGGCCGCGAGAGCGAAGAAAAACGCGGACCCCACGCGGTGAAACGGATCACGGAGGAAATCATGAGGAGCTTCGCACTCGTCGCATTTATTGCGCCCATAGCGGTCATCGCGGTCGCGCAAGACTCGCCAGGGATGTACGTCGACTAGGCTGGGTCGCTTGTGAAGATGGCACACGTTCCGATGTCGGGGACGGCAACGAAGGGCGTAGCAAAGAGCGTGTTCGTCCCCGCAGCAACCCCTTCGGTCGTGTGGGACTTTCCGGCTCAGCCGCTCCTGTCCGCGTGTCGGCTAGGCCGCGTTTCGTCTATCAGCTCCGCCCAAATCAATCGATCTCGGAGCGGGACCTGGTCCTAGTTCGCACGGATCAGAAGTCCGATCATCGCGAGATCCGCGTTGCCAAGGTCGGAAGCTGGACGGCGAACACGCGCACCGGATTCGATCAAAAGAAGCTCATCCCCATCGCCGTCACGCGCAAGGGCGAGACAATTGAGATCGTTCCGAATGCAGACCTGGACGTCGGAGAATACTTTGTGACCGCGGGGTTTAGCCCCGTTGGCTTCGACTTCGGAGTCGGTGGCAGATAGCACGCACTTCTTTTTCAGAACGAAATTCAGAACACGCACACTCTTGGGATCACATATGAAATCACAGCCAAAATTTTGCAATAGATGTGGCCACTACATTTTCGGAGTTGGAGCGGTGAAGGGAACCTTCGTGATCGAAGTATTTTTGTGGCTGGTGTTCTTGCCGATAGGAATCATCTACTCGCTGTGGCGTCTCACCGGTCGTAAGAACAACCGCCTAGCCTGAATAATTCACAAAAGTACTGGTCAAAAAAGAAAGGATGCTCTAAAAGGAAGATGAACACTGGGTTTGCAGACCCAGCATTCCCTTTCGGAGCATCCATCGCTTGATACAAAGTGTTTTATCACAACTGAACTTCTCCTTCCACCGTCATCAACCCATCCGCGCCGATTTTTCTGGCGGTCAGATTACCAGTGACGCCGGTCTGCTGCCGTTGCGAGCCTTCGATCAGCGCCATGATCTGACTCGCGAGTGGGCCTCTGACCTCAGCGATCCGCGACAGAACGGCCGCCTGCGTCATGACTCGCTGGCCTTGTTACGGCAACGCATCTACCAGATCGTGGCCGGATATGAAGATGCCAACGACGCCGATCGCTTGCGCCATGATCCGACGTTGCAGATCGTCGCTGATCACAAGCTCGGCGACCTGCTCGGTTCCCAACCCACGCTCAGTCGTTGGGAAAACGCGCCTTCTGCTCGCGATCTGGTGCACACCAGCGATCGGCTGTGCCAGCAGTTCATCCGGATCTGCGGCGACCAAGTCCGCCAGCGTGGCGAGATTCTGCTCGACATTGACTCCACCGACGATCCTACTCATGGCCAGCAACAACTCAGCTTCTTCAACGGCGCTTACGGCCAGCACATGTATCACCCCATGCTGATCTTCGAGCGACACACCGGATGCTTGCTGGCGGCTCGACTGCGCTCGGGAACGGCTTCCAGTCATGCCCGTATCGTGCCCCTGCTGCTGCGCTTAGTGCCCCGTCTGCAATCTGCCTTTCCCGGGGTAAAAATCAAGCTGCGCGGCGATGCCGGTTTTGCTTTGCCTTTGCTCTATCAGTTCTGCGAGTTCTTCGGCATCGAGTATGCTCTCGGCATTCCCGCCAACTGCGTCTTTAAACAACGCGCCGAACCACGACAAAAACAGTTGCTGCGCCGCTATCGCCGCACCCAATTACCCCAGAAGAGCTTTTCCAGCTTCCGCCATCGCGCCCGCAGTTGGCCGCGCCAGCGTCGTATCTGCTACAAGGCCGAGCACACGGTCACGGGAACCAACCTGCGCTTCCTCATCACCAACTGCCATGGAACTGCCTCCGAAGTCTTCGCTTTCTACAATGATCGCGGCGAGTGCGAAAATCGCATCGAAGAATTCAAAAACGGGTTTCGCGCCGACCGCTTGAGCTGCCACCGTTTTCTGGCCAACGCCTTCCGCCTGTTCTTGCACGCTGCCGCTTATAACCTGGTGAACTTCTTTCGCCACCAGTTGCCCTTACCTTGGCGGTCGGCCCAGATCGAAACCTTGCGCGCCAAGCTCTTCAAAATCGGCGCTCGCGTGCGTCATACTGCCCGCTGTATTCGCTTTCACCTCGCCAGCGGCTGGCCTTTCCAGAACTTGTTCGGCGAGGTAGCTCTCGCCGTGAACAGCAGTTGACCCCGTGGCTTCCCGCCGAACTTACTTTCCTTCGCCAGTCGCTGCGGAGCCGTGCTCAAATCCGTCCTCGACTC
>DATHQJ010000155.1:0-20769 GCA_035482825.1 Binatus sp. (SeqCode)
TACGTAATCCAGGGCGAAGCGTTGACCAACCGCGAATCGCCCAGATATTTCAGGGCGAGAAACCAGAACCCAATTCCGAGCAAGAGCCCGACTCCAGTCCGCACCGCCGCAATCTTCGCGATGCCGCCCACGATTCCCGGATAGGCTTTCTTCAACACCACCCCCGCGAGCATGTAGCCCGCAAACTTGACGGCCACAAACACGGCAAGGCCGGGGGGACCGGGCAACATGCCCAGGAACATCGCGGTCGAAATCAGTCCCAGTTGTTCCATCCCGCCCTCCAAATCGAAGTAACGCCTGCAAATCGCCTGAAGAAACCCAATTGTATTCTCCCCCGGCCTTTCCTCTACAGTCTGTGCGTCGGAACTCTGGCCCGGGATTTCCCCTGTGTGCCTCAGTGTCCCCTGTGTTTGAGTTCTTGTTTTCAGCCCCGAATCCAGCGCGCCACCCCCCGCATCCTTTATCCTAGAACCTGCACCTATATGACCCCGAAATCCAAATCTTCCAACGGCGGCTCTCGCGCCGTAGTCGTTGAAAGCACCTCCAACCCCGACCGCGAGCGCATCTTCAACGCCTACCGCCAATGGGGATACCTCGAGGGCGACCTCGACCCCCTCGGCTTCCTCCGCCCTCGCGAAACTCCAGAACTGGAGCGCGAAGGAGAGTACGCCCGCGAAGCCCGCGCCATTTATTCCAGCACCATCGGCGTCGAAATCAATCACATCTACAACCCAGAGCGCCGCCGCTGGATCTACGAACAAATGGAATCGCCCGATCAGGGCTTTGAGGTCACGGAAAAAATTCAGCAGCGCATCCTCGACCTGCTAACCCGCGCCGACGTCTTCGAGCAGGTCATGCAGCAGCGCTACCTCGGAAGCAAGCGCTTCTCGCTGGAAGGCGTCACCGCTCTCATCCCGTTAGTCGATGAAGTCCTCGACACCGCCGCCCAGCGTGGCGCAATCGAATTAGTCATGGGCATGAGCCACCGTGGCCGCCTCAACGTCATGGCCCACGTAGCCCAGCGCCCGCCGCAGGAAATTTTCGCCGGATTCGAAGACGTCGATCCCCGCAGCGTGCTCGGCTCCGGCGACGTGAAATATCACATGGGCGCAACCGGCGAATACACAACTAGAAGCGGCGGAAAAGTTCACATCCACCTGGTCTCGAATCCCAGCCATCTAGAAGCCGTCGATCCCGTGACGGTTGGCCGCACCCGCGCCAAGCAAGACCGCACCGGCGAAGGCGGCCGCGAAAAATATCTCCCGCTCTTGGTCCACGGCGACGCTGCATTTGCCGGACAAGGCATCCTCGCCGAGACCATGAACTACGCCGACCTCCCCGGCTTCACCGTCGGCGGGACGATCCACGTCATCGTTAATAATCTCCTCGGCTTCACGACCAGTTACACCGAAGAGCATTCCACCCGTTTCGCCGCCTGCATCGCGCGCCGCCAGTCGATTCCCATCTTCCACGTCAATGGCGAAGACGTCGACGCCGTAGTCCGCGTCGCCCGCATCGCGACCGAGTTCCGCTACAAATTCGGCACCGACGTTGTCATCGACCTGATCGGCTATCGCCGCCACGGCCACAGCGAAGTCGACGACCCGACCATTACCCAGCCGCTGCTCTACAAGAAAATCAAAGACCATCCCCCTCTCTGGGAAATTTACGCCGACGACATCGGCGCACCCGATGCCGCAGCCCGCGCCGCCGCCATCCGCGCCGAGTTCGAAGCCGCGCAAAAAAAAGCCGGCAGCATCAAACAAAAGCCCCTGATGCGCGACCTGCCCCAGTACTGGAACACTTACTACGGCGGTCTCTACAAGCCCGAATTCGAAGTCGAAACCGGACTCTCGTCCGAAGAATTATCCGAACTCACCGCGCGCCTTACGACTTACCCCGACGGCTTCCACATCCATCCCAAAGTGAAAAAGCTACTCGAACAGCGCGCCGAAATGGGCGCAGGCCAGCGCCCCGTCGACTACGGCATGGCCGAAGCCCTGGCCTTCGCCAGCCTCGTGAAATCCGGAACCCACGTGCGTTTCAGCGGACAGGACTCCCGCCGCGGCACTTTCAACCAGCGCCACTCCGTGCTCACCGACATCGAGAACGAAAACGAATACGTGCCGTTAGAAAACATCGCCCCCGGGCAGGCGCGCTGCGAAATCTACAACTCGACACTTTCCGAAGCCGGCGTCCTCGGCTTCGAATACGGCTACAGCCGCGACTATCCCGAATCCCTCGTTCTCTGGGAAGCCCAGTTCGGCGACTTCGTCAACGTCGCCCAAGCCATCATCGACCAGTTCATCAGCGCCGGCGAAGCCAAGTGGAACCTGCTCTCCGGCCTCGTCATGCTCCTGCCCCACGGCTATGAAGGCCAGGGCCCGGAACATTCGAGCGCGAGAATCGAACGCTTCATCCAACTCGCCGCCAAGCACAACATCCAGATCGCGCAGCCCAGCAATGCGGCGCAATATTTTCACCTGCTGCGCCGCCAGGCCCTGCGCCATTGGCGCAAGCCCCTCGTCGTCTTCACGCCAAAAAGCATGTTGCGCCATCCCGATGCGAGTTCCCCCATCGCCGATTTCACCCACAAGAATTTCCTGAACGTCATCCCCGACACCGAAGTCGGAGAAGCCGACCGCATCCTCATCTGCACCGGAAAAATCGGCCACGAACTCCAGGCCGAACGCAAGAAAAGAAAAGACACCACCACCGCAATCGTCTTTCTGGAACAGCTCTACCCATTTCCAGAAGCAGAAGTCGCCGCCGAATTCGACCGTCACGGCAAAAACAATGACATCGTCTGGGTGCAAGAGGAACCCGCCAACATGGGCGCGCTCTTCAACATGCTCCCCCGCCTGAAACGCATCGCCGGCGACCGCCCCGTGCTCTCTGTGAAACGCAGTTCCAGCGCCAGCCCGGCGACGGGCAGCTCTAAAGCGCATGAGGTCGAGCAGAAAACGCTGCTGACGCTAGCCTTCACCACGAAGTAATTTTGCATTTGCCAAAGGGTCCCGCCGAGCAGAGCTCGGCGAGGTCTTGTGGGGCTGGCACTCCTGTCGCGCCTTCTTCGATAGAATTGATCCGCTGCATCATTAGAAGATCCGAGCGAAGGAGGCATCTCCAGTGCGCTTGAACTCAGTCACTGTGCTCTCTGCGTTTTCGTTTCTTTTCTTCCTCACCCGACCAGCGCTCGCGCAGGATTTTCAGCCTCGCCCCAGGCTCATCTCGGTGACCGGCACCG
This sequence comes from Binatus sp. (SeqCode), assembly GCA_035482825.1. Taxonomy (GTDB): domain Bacteria; phylum Acidobacteriota; class Terriglobia; order Terriglobales; family Acidobacteriaceae; genus Sulfotelmatobacter. The sequence continues at coordinate 3,248 of DATHQJ010000155.1, forward strand.
CCGAGGTCAATGTCGCCCCTGATGAAGCAATCCTGATCCTCGGGGTCCAATCACGGGACAGGGATCTGACCATCGCGAAATCCCAGCACGATCGCCGCGTCAGGAAGTTATTGGCTGAGGCGCGCACCGCCGGCGTCGACGAGAAGAACATTCAAACCAGCACCCTCCAGATGCAGCCTGTGTATTCTGAGGAGAAGGTACCTAGGTTCCTGGCCTTTGAAGTTTCGCAGACCATCCAAGTCACTCTCAAGGACTTGTCAAAGTACGAACGCCTGATCAGCAAACTGCTCGAATCCGGACTCAACCGGGTCGACAACGTCGAATTCCTCGTCGCCGAGCCCAGAAAATACAAGGACGAGGCACGGGCAAAGGCGATAAGGGCTGCGCGAGAGAAGGCTGTGGCCATGGCAGCGGAGCTGGGACTGACCATCGGCAAACCGTGGGAGATCTCCGAAGAGGGCTTCAACGGCTTGTTTGCGCAGACGAGCATATATGCGAACAGATCGGTACAGGCGAGCAGTGACGCATACGACAGAAGCCTGTCGACCGACGAATCCACGGTCGCTCCGGGCGAAGTCTCAATCCGCGCGTCCGTCAGAGTCAGCTTCCAGTTGGAATAGGGCGGAGGCTGCGAGGAAAGGGCCGGGTGCCCAATGTCTCGCGTTCTTTGCGAGACATTGGTCTGCCGCCAGATGCTACTCTATCCTCCGCGCTCATGCCCCGCCGCTCCCACCCTCTCCGCATCGCCATCGACACCGGCGGCACTTTCACTGACTGCGTCTGGATCGATCCCACCACCCGTTGCCTACGCATGCTAAAAGTTTTTTCCACGCCGGCCGATCCCTCCCGAGCCATCCTCGAAGCCCTCAACAAAATCTCACCCGAGGCATACTTCATCCTCCTCCACGGCACCACCGTCGGCACCAACACTCTCCTCGAACGCAAAGGCGCCCGCACCGCGCTCGCCACCACCGCCGGATTCGAAGACGCCATCGAGATCGGACGCCAGGCCCGCCCCAAACTCTACGATTTCTTCTTCGACCGCATCGCCCCGCTGGTCCCCAAAGATCTCCGCTTCGGCATCAACGAACGCACCGCCAGCGACGGAGAAATTCTGACCTCGCCCAGCTCAGAAGACCTGGGCGAACTGGCCCAGCGCGTCCGCGCCTCCAACCCGCAATCCATCGCCATCTCGCTCCTGTTCTCGTTCGCCAATCCAAAAAATGAAGAAGCCGTCGCCGTAGCGCTCAAGCCCCTCGCCGTCCCGCTCTCCATCTCCCATAAAATCCTCCCCGAATTCCGCGAATACGAACGCACCTCAACGGTGGTCATCAACGCCTATCTGCAACCCGTGATGCAGCGCTATCTCGAAAATCTAGAGGCGCGGCTCACAGCTTCCGGCTCTCGGCTTCCGAAAATCACGCCTCGCTCCGCTCCGGGAGCCGAAAGCCGGAAGCCGGAAGCCGGTTCCCGCATCTTCGTCATGCAATCCTCCGGCGGCATCACCGCACTCTCCACCGCCGCACGCGAACCCGTCCGCACTGTTCTCTCCGGCCCTGCCGGAGGCGTAGTCGGCGCCGCTGCCACCGCCCGCGCCAGCGGCTTCGACAAAATCATCGCCTTCGACATGGGCGGCACCTCCACCGACGTCTCTTTAGTCGAAGGCGAACCGAAAACCGCCACCGACGCTCACATCGCCGGACTCCCCGTCAGCGTTCCGATCCTCGACATCCACACCGTCGGCGCCGGCGGAGGCTCCCTCGCACGCTTCGACGCCGCCGGAGTTCTCCACGTCGGCCCCGAGTCCGCCGGCGCCGACCCCGGCCCCATCTGCTACGGCCGCGGCCTGCAACCCACGGTGACCGATGCAAACCTGATCCTCGGCCGTCTCCAACCCACGCGTTTCCTGGGTGGCGACTTCACGCTCGACCTCGATCACACTCGCCGCGTTACCCTGGAGTGGCTGAAGAAACAAAACTCCAAACTCACGCTCGAAGCTTTCGCCGCCGGCGTCATCCGCGTCATCAACGCCACCATGGAAAAAGCCATCCGCGTCGTCAGCATCGAACGCGGCCGCGACCCCCGACACTTCGCCCTCGTCGCCTTCGGCGGCGCCGGAGGCCTGCACGCCTGCGCCCTCGCCCAAGCCCTCAGCATCCCGCACGTCATTATCCCCGCGTTCCCCGGCGCGCTCTCCGCACTGGGAATTCTCGCCAGCGATGTCGTGAAAGATTATTCCCGCACCGTCCTCTGGCGCGTCTCCGGAAAAATTCCGGCCGCGCAACTGAATCAGGAATTCGCCGCGCTGGAGAAAACCGCCGCAAAAGATTTTCGCGAAGAGTCCTGGCCGGGAAGACCGCGTTACAACCGCACCATCGACCTCCGTTACCGCGGCCAAGGCTACGAACTCAACCTCCCATCAACAAAAAATCTTCTAAAAGACTTCGAGCAAGAACACCACCGCCGCTACGGCTACACCCACCCGAATCGCGAAATAGAGTTGGTAACCCTCCGCCTCCGCGCGGTCCTTAAATCCACCAAAGCCCACGTAGCGGCGGATGCATTCGTCCGTCCCAGCCGAGCCAAGCTCGGCAGGCCGCCCTCGCCCGAAGCCCCAGTCCTATTCAACGGCAAGACTCTCAAAACGAAGCTCTACTCCCGCGACACCCTCCGCCCCGCCCAGAAATACCCCGGCCCCGCCATCCTCACCGAATACAGCGCCACCACAGTGATCCCTCGCGGCGCGAACTTCCACCTCGACACGGCAAACAATCTGATCATCTTTTCCCAAAAGCGCTAGGGCTTCGCCCTTTGTTTTGCTCGACGATTCGAACAGAGAATGTCATTTTCCACAGTTTCTCCACAGAGTTTGGGGTTTCGTATAGTCCAAGCACCGCGTATTTATGCCACTGTAGGCATAGAGCGACCGTTTGTAATGCAAATCCATCTGGGTCGGGGACTGCTAGGAAAATCCACGGCGGCTACGTTCCTTCACATCGGCAGAGAGTAGAGGGGAAACCAGCGAGGAGTTACCGAGATGACAGCGAAGAAGAGAAAATCAACCGAGCCCACGCCCGCGCCACCCTGCCGGTGCGAATGCCGAGCCTGCGATGTAGGAATTCACTGCGGAGATAAGCGGTCGGGCTGCGAACATCCGCCTTACCGAACTAAGCAGAGAACGCATTAGTCGCTTCGGCGCGCTTGGGCTCCGGAGCTTTCCGTCTCTGCTCCTTCTCCACCCACTCGACGAAGAGCGCCTGAAATTCATCCTGCGTGTAGATACCTTTATGAATGAGCAGAGTATTCATCGCGTAAACCGTAGCCTTGAACCCCTCGTCCCGCGAAGCCAGCGCCAGCGCATCTTCAAACGACATCTCAGTCTACCCCCAAACCAAAAAAGAAAAAGCAGTTGACACTCATCAGACCACCCAGAACACCTCGGAGTCAATCCGTTTACTGGATCGTCATCCTCGACCGCGCCGCCAACTTGATTGTTACAATCCGATGAAATTCGGCCCTGACCGCGCTTCTGGCCACTGACCACTGTCAACCGCCCACTGCTTTCCATTTACAATATCCCCGTGAAACCCAGCCTCTTCGTCGTCGAAGACGATCCCGATATTTCCCGCCTGGTCCGCCACCATCTCGAAAACGAAGGCTTCACCGTGCGGGTCTACCCCACCGGCACCAACGTCCTCGCCGATGCGGAACGCCAGCGCCCCGCGCTGTTCGTCCTCGACATCATGGTCCCCGGCAAAGACGGTCTGGAAATCTGCCGCACCATTCGTCAGACCCCAGGCCTCGCCTCCGTTCCGGTAATTTTCCTGACCGCAAAAAGCAGCGAATCCGATCGCGTCCTCGGTCTCGAACTCGGCGCCGACGACTACATCGCCAAGCCTTTCAGCCCGCGCGAACTCGTGGCCCGCGTGAAAGCCGTGCTGCGCCGCTTCGAGCGCCCCTTGCCGCCCAGCCCAATGAAAGTAGGCGACATCGAAATCGATCCCTCGGCCATGACTCTCACCGTCCGCGGCACCCTCGTGGCCACCACCGCCACCGAATTCCGCCTGCTCGATTATTTCGCTCGCCACAAAGGACGCGTCTTCTCCCGCGACCATCTTCTCGACTCCGTCTGGCGCGACACCGCCTACGTCACTCCGCGCTCGGTCGACGTCTACGTCCGCCGCATCCGCGAAAAAATCGAGCCCGACCCCGAGAACCCTCGCTACCTTAAAACCGTCCGCGGCGCCGGTTACCGCTTCGAGGTCCCTAAATGAGGCTCTCTTCGAGAGAAATGCCCAAGCCAGGTTGCCTCGTCAATCGTGGTGAAAGCCTGCATCGCTGTCGCAGTCAAAGCCCGCATCGCCGTCGTGGTGAAAGCCTGCATCGCCGTGGAAGAGCGGCCCTTCAAGGGCCGCGTAAAGCGCGCCAAATTATGTTGGGCTTCAGCCCCTGCGACCCTCTTCCGTGAAGAACCGCATCTTCTTCAAACTCCTCGCCGTCTTCCTGATCGTCATCGCCGCCACCGCCACCATTCTCGACGTCATGCTGGGCGGTGCCTGGGAAGCCTCCATCCACACCGAGATCCAACGCAACCTCACGCAGAAGACTCTCCTGTTCGCCCATCGCGTCGAGACCGACAAGTCCCACTCTCTCCCTGAAATCGCCGCCCAGGAAGGCCTCGCCGCCGGAGCCCGCGCCACCATCATCGACGCCTCCGGTAAAGTTCTCGCCGACTCCGAAACTTCTCCCGCCAGCATTGAAAATCCTCTGGCCCGCCCCGAATTCGCCGCCGCCATCGCCGGCAAAATCGGCGAGAGCGAGCGCCGCAGCCCCACGCTCGGAGTCCCATTTCTCTACGTGGCCGTGCCCGTATCCGGCGGCGCCGTGCGCCTTGCCTATCCTCTTTCCGATGTCGAGGCGGTTCAGACGGAAGTGCGCCGCCGCCTGCTCTGGGGATCCACCATCGCTTTCTTCATCGCGCTGATCATCGCCGCCACCGCATCGGTCTGGACATCGCGCCGCCTCGAACGCATCGTGAACGTCGCTGCCCGCATCGCCCAGGGCGATCTCCGCGCCCGGGTCGACGACTCTCCCCGCGATGAAATCGGCCGCGTGGCCGCTGCCATCGACAAAACCGCCGGCCAGGTCGAACGCAGTTTCGCCGCCGTCCGCTCCAGCCAGCGCCAGCTCGAAACCCTGCTCAACAGCATGCAGGACGCCGTCATCGCCATCAGCGCCGACGGCCTGGTGCAGTGGGCCAATCAGCCCATGGATCGCCTCGTCCCTCAGCACACCCGCCTCAACGCGCCCGTCGTTGAAACCATCCGCGACCCTGATTTCCTCGCCGCCGTCAAAGCCGCCACCACCACGAAACAGGTCAAGACCACGCGCGCCACCTCGATCGTTGCCGGCCGCGCCTTCGATGTCACCGCCGCGCCCCTGCCCGATGGCGGCGCCGTCGCCGTGCTCCGCGACCTGACCGAAACCGAGCGCGTCGAAAAAACTCGCCGCGATTTCATCGCCAACGTTTCCCACGAACTCCGCACGCCGCTCACGTCCATTCAGGGCTACTCCGAAACCCTGCTCGACCTCAGCACCGAAAATAACGACTCCAGCCGCGAGTTCCTCGAAATCATCCGCAAGAACGCCGCCCGCATGGCGCGCCTAACCGAAGACTTATTGACTCTGGCCCGCGTCGAATCCGGCGAGACCCGCTTCGATACCGAGCCCGTCCCTCCCGTCGAACTCCTCCACGACGCGGAGGAAAGTTTTCGCGAGATCGCCCGCAGTCATGAAGTGGACTTGCAGATCGTAGAGACCGGAAGCCGCTCCGTCGAATCCCTACCAGCGGTGCGCGCCGACCGCGAAGCCATCCACCAGGTTTTTTCCAACCTGATCGACAACGCCATGAAGTACGGCCGCTCCGGCAGCCGCATCCTGCTCGGCGCCCGCCCCGCCCCGCGTGGCGTCAAATTCGGAGTCGAATTCTACGTCCAGGATTTCGGCGCTGGCATCGCCTCCGAACATCTGCCCCGCCTGTTCGAACGCTTCTACCGCGTCGACAAAGCCCGCTCCCGCGAATCCGGCGGCACTGGCCTCGGCCTCGCCATCGCCAAGCACATTATGCTGGCCCACGGCGGCAGCATCCGCGCCGAAAGCGAACTCGGCCACGGCAGCACCTTCCTCTTCACCCTCCCTGTAGCCTGATCAACTCGCGTCGGGACGGCAGCAGTAGCTTGCCCTGAGCTCAGTCGAAGGGGCCGTCCAGCCAGAGCCTGTCCTGAGCCTGCCGAAGGGGCGAAGCCCGGCTGTCTGAGATGAAATCCTATTTCGACCCGTCTCGCAACCCGGCTACCCGGCCGCCACTTTCCGATACAGCGCAATCACCCGCTGGTTATAGTGTTCCAGCGTGAACTGACTCTCAACCCGCTTCCGCGCCGCAACCCCCATCGCGCGACTTTCATCCCGATGCTGATAACACCACAGGATCGCCTCCGCCAACCGATCTACATCGCGCGCGGGCACGATGATTCCTTCTTTCCCGTTCTCCATACAATCAACCGCCCCTGTCATGTCGGTGGCTACCACCAGCAGCGCCGAAGCCATCGCTTCCAGCAACACTTGGGCTAGACCTTCGTTGGGAGACGGAAGCACGAACAAGCTCGATTCCCGATAGCGCCTCGCCACCTCTTGCGGCGTCAGAAACCCCGCTAACCGCAAGCTGGAATCAGCGTAGGTTTTCAATACCGATTTCATCTGCGATTTCATCTCTCCCACCAGCACGAGTTCAGCACGAGGGAGGGCCAGGCACTTCCACGCTTGCAGCAAATAACCCAAACCTTCGCGAGTTCCAAGCGGCCGACGTAACAAACGCGAAACACTGGTGACGGCGAGACATCGTGGTTCGGGATGAAGAAATCCGCGTCGACGCCGATTGGAACCACCTCGGTCTTGTCCCCATAGCCCATTTCCGCGAAGCTCTGGCGCGCCACCTCGGACGGCACGACGATGCGGTCGCAAGTTTCGAATTCCCGCTCTCTTCGGCGCATCAGCGATTCGCTCATGTCTCCGCCGTCGCGACTGTCCACTCCAAAGCGCCGGCACTCCTCGATCTCCGCCGCCCTCCAATGCCGCGGATGACGCGATGCGATCTCCACGAGCGTTACCGCCCCCTGACGCTTGGCAACACGCAAGGCATTCAGGCAACTGGCGGTGCGCCCGTGGAAGATTGTGCTCGGAGTCATCCAGTTCGCCATTATCCGATCCGCGAGCCACACGTGAGCGCTGCCGGAGGCCTGGGACGCACCAGTCCGGGCAACCGCCTCCAGATCGCCCACGCCGCGCGGTTGCCGAACCTGTAAACGGGAAATCGCTTGATCCTTTTCAGAGACCCCTCGCCGTCAGGCTCCTGAATGTGAATGTCGAGCCACGGGCCGAAGTCAAACACTCGCCGTACCATCCCCGCTCGCAAACTGGATACCAGGGTTTTCTGGTAGGGAGCCGATCCCACCGCTAGCGTCACGGAAACGTCATCCGAAAGCACGGTGAATGAATCTTATCGCAACCGTCTTCCTTCGCCGCCTGCCCCACTTCCCGCGGGGGATTGGGACTTTGACCCCACTTTCCCCTTGCATTTGTTCTGTCTTGTCCGACAATGAAGTAAATACACCGCAGTGAATCTGTCCCCCACGAAAAATGACAGAAAATTCACAGCTTATTAACCACGATCGTCATCAATAAACTTATGCTTAGCCGTTGCCCATCCCATCCCACGAGCGACAGAATCGCGACGCCGGTTCCCCTAGATCGCCCCGTCGTCGTCGTTCTCGCGCGCTGGACATACCAGTCAACGCACCAGTCGACCCATCGGTGGACACGACGGGGGATACAAGTATGAGTACCGCGATCAAGACTCCCGATCCTGAACCGGCTCATCAGTACATCGTGCGCCGCACCGTGGAAGCCTGCAACATGGCCAAGGAAGCCGCGGGCGCAGCCGCCGAAGGCATCGCCACCGGCTCCAGCACGTTGCTCAATTCCCTGCGCCAGCGCGAGCGCGAACTCGACACGCTCGACACGGAAATCGACAACGGCGTCACCACCGCCATCACCGAAGTCGGCCCCGCCGAAGCCCGCGAACTCCTCGCCTGCATGAAGTTCATGATCGGCCTGGAACGCATCGGCGACCTGCTGCTCAGCTTCGCCAACAGCGCGCTCTCGGTCAGCGGACGCATCGACTCCGAGGACACCCGCGACCTCACCCAGATGGCCACCATCCTCGAAAAAATGTTGACCGACTGCGGCGCCGCCTTCTCCGCCCGCGAAATCGCCAAAGCCATCGACGTTCTCCGCGCCGACGCCGAAATGGATCGCCTGCGCAACCTCATCTTCCTGCGCCACATCGAAAACCCCGAAAACGTCCACCGCCAGGCCAGCCTGCAAGTCATCTTCATGACCCAGTCCCTCGAGCGCGCCGGCGATCACGCCAAGAATCTCGCCGAAGAAGTCTGCCACTTCGTCAGCGGACACACCGTCCGCCACGTCCTCATCGCCTACGACAAGCCCGTCGAGCAAATGTTCATCGACTACCTCCGCCGCCGCGACCACACCCGCTAAAAATTTCACGCTGCTCACGTAGCGACGGACGCATTCGTCCGTCCGCCAAGCCGCACGCTCTCGCCGCAGCTCTTAGCTGTCCGAACTAGAATGTCGATCAAGCAACGTGGAAGAGCGGCCCTTTAGGGCCGCGTCAAGAGGCAAGATTTCGCGGGCTTTAGCCCCTGAGGTGGACCATTGTGGAGCGGGCATTCCTGCCCGCTGCCTTTGACTTTGCCGTTGAATCGCCCGCTCTACTTCTCCGACTCCCGCAACAACACCACATCCGATTCCCGATGCCCGCGAATAATCGCCAGCTGCTTCCCGTCCTCCGAATAATCGAAATCGCGAATGAACTCCGACTTGAAATCCGTAAGCGCCTTCCCCGCCGACCCATCCAGATTCTGCAGCCAGAGATTGTCCGTCTGCCCCTGGCGCACCGGATACATAATCCCCTTGCCGTCACGCGTAAACAAAATCGGTCCATCGCCAAACATCACGGAATATTCCGCACGCGGCCGTTCAAAGTCCAGCAACCGGATCGGCTGCCCGAAATCCGGAGACACCAGACCCAGCTTCTCCTTCGTATCTCCCACGTGCGCCGTGATGATCGCCACCAGCTTCCCATCCGGAGAAACCGTGATCCGGCCAAACGCCGGATAGCCGGGAAACTGTTGCGCAGCGCCGCCCTCCACAGAAACCCGGTTGAGCTTCGCGTCCCCATCCTCGTAGAACGCACTCTTCGAATCGGCAGAACACACGGGAACAAAGTCGAACTTCCCGCTCGAGATCTCTTTCGCGTTTCCACCGTCCGCATCCGCGCGATAAATATGCGCCTCGATTTTAGTTTGGGGCGCGGCCATGAAGATGATCTTTCCATCAGGGCAGGAGTGGGCGAACCCCGGAAAACGAATCTGGGAAAATAACGGAGTCCTGGCCCCGGAGTCAGGATTCAGCAGCGTGACTCCCGTGCCGGAAATCGACATCAGTAGCTGCCCATCCCTTGTCCAGCCGACTTCGTAGCTCGGCGAACCCTCCATCGCGAGCTGTCGAGCCTGCGAACCGGTGGCGGCTGCCGGCATCACATAAGCATTGTTATGAATCTGCCGCTCCACCGTCGCCAGCGTGTGGCCATCGGCCGCCAGGCTGAGATCGGTATAGCCGTTGGTGTCGCGCGTGACCGCCGACACCTTGCCCGACGGATATGCAACATGAACGATCTGATTCTGGGTAGAGAAAGCCGGCTGTGCCAAAGCCAACAACCCGCTGCCATCCGGCAGCCACACCGGACGCAAGAAGAACAGGTCGTTCGAAATCAAAAACGCGTGACGCTTTCCCGTCTCTGCGTCGATCGCGTCCATGCCACCCAGCGCCCCTTCCGGCTGCGACAGCGGCATCACGATTGTCTTGCCGTCCGGTGACCACGCCAGGTCGAGCACAGCTTCATTCAACGGACCGGTGGTGATGGTCTTCTCCTCACTCCCCTCCGTCGACTGAATAATGATTCGGTACTCGCCCACTTTCGGATTGTTGGCCAGCACGTAGGCGAATCTCTTTCCATCCGGCGAGAGCGTGATATTGGAATCAATGTCGGTCACCAGCTTTTGCGGAGTTCCCCCCAGCACCGGCGCGCGATACAAAAATTTCAGCGACTGGCTGCCTGGCTCTAAACGCGTGAAATACAGATAATTTCCGTCCGGCGAGAAACGCAGCCCGTTGTATCCGAAAGGTCCCGGCGCAACCACCTGGGTCGTGCTGTTGGTCGGGATGTTTTGCAGCAGCAAACTCTGCTGCCCGCCGTCGTCCAGCACGTGCAACAGATATTTTCCATCCGGCGAAATCGCCACCAGCGTCGCCTTGCCGCTCACCGTCGCTTTGCTCACCGCGAAATTCTGAAACGGCGCAGCCTTGCTGCGGGATAGCAGCGCGTAGATTCCATAAGCCGCCGCCGCAACCAGCAGAATCGCCACCACCCCGCCTATGCCCAACCCAACTTTGTGCTGCTTCGCCACCGTTACCACAGCCGAACTGCCAGAGCTCTGCGCCGCCGCAACCGCAACCGACGCCGACGCGCCAGCCGACTCCACTCCCGCCGCCGGGGTCTGCCGGCTCGAATCCGTATCGCGCTTCAGCCGCTGCAAATCGGTGCGAATATCGGACGCATGCTGGTAACGGAGCTCGCGATCCTTCTCCAGCGCCTTGTTAATAATGTCTTCGAGGCGCGCCGGCAGATCAGGATTCAGCCGCATCGCCGCCGCCGGAGCCCGATTCAGGATCGCCTCAAAAATTGTGGCCGAACTTTCCCCGCGAAACGGCAGCGTCCCCGTCGCCATTTCATACAGCACCGCGCCAAAGGAAAACAAATCCGTCCGCGCATCCAGTTCCTTGCCCTTGGCCTGCTCCGGCGACATGTAGGAAATCGTTCCCACCGCCATCCCCGGAGTGGTCAGGTGCGCTTCGTCAACCACGCGCGTCGCCGTGTTCTCCGACGCAATCTGGCTCGATGAACTCACGCCCGGCGCAAGTTTCGCCAGCCCGAAATCCAGAATCTTCGCGTGCCCGCGCTCGGTCACAAAAATATTCGCCGGCTTGATGTCGCGATGAACAATCCCCTTGGCATGCGCCGCATCCAGCGCATCGGCAATCTCAATCGCCAGCAGCAGAATCTGCCCGGTTTCCATCGGACGCCCCGCAATGCGGTGCTTCAGCGTCACGCCATCCAGAAACTCCATGGCGATAAACGCCTGCCCATCCTCTTCGCCAATGTCATGAATCGTGCAGATATTCGGATGGTTCAGCGCCGACGCGGCTTGCGCCTCCCGCTGAAACCGGCTGAGCGCCTGCGGGTCGCGCGCCACATCATCAGGAAGGAACTTCAGAGCAACAAAGCGCCGCAGCCGCGTGTCCTCGGCCTTATAAACCACGCCCATGCCGCCGCCACCCAGCTTCTCAACAATGCGGTAGTGCGAAATGGTTCGCCCGATCACTCGCCGCAAATCTTACGTGGCTGATTCCACCAAGTCAATGAACGAGCAACGGCTTGATTATGTGGGCGGACACTCCTGTCCGCCTCTTTCCATCGCCACCAGCCGAGAGGGTAAGAAACGGTTGCCTTCCCAGCAGCCTCCACCCAGAACTTTAGTTACCACCGGACTCTACATTAGTGTGATCCAACGGGTGTACGATGACTTTATGAAACGAATCCGTACTTTTCTGCTGCCTCTCGGCGCGCTTCTATGCGCCGCGCTGATCCTGCAAGGCTGCGGTGCGCTGAATCCCCTCTGTGGAAGCGCCCGCCCCTCCCCATCCATCGCGACTCTCTCGGCCAGTACGATCACTTTCGCTCAAGTTCAGCAGGGCTATCTGCTCGTCGTGAATGGCAGCCACGTGGTTTCCTCCTCCGTCCTCGTCATCAACGGAAACATTGAGGCCACGCAAGTCCTGAGCAGCACGCAACTGCAGGTCACCCTCACCGACACCATGATCACCGGCCCCGGTTCGGCCACCGTGAACATACACACCCCCGGCGGAAACACCTCCGATGTGGGCTGCTCCAGCGGTGGAACCAGCAACGCCCTGGTCCTGACCATCACCTAAATCAAGACCTCGCGAGAATGTACGTACATAACTGTAAAAAATGTTCCTGAAAGAACATTTTGTACATACAACCACGTACAAAAAATGAGGGTGTACCCTCGCACAACCCCGTCAACTTAAGAGCCTTCGTCTCCGGACGGTCGCGTCAACGTTACGCTTGCGCGCTAGTCCGCTCAGGACTACAGTTCTGGACTGAGGACTTCTGATCCGGCGACAGGGAGTTGCCCATGAACCGTTGCCTTCCGTTGGGATTGGCCTTAGCCGCGGCGCTTGTTCTCGCTCCGGCCTCGGCGTTTGCGCAGGCCGCTGCCGAATCAGTCTTGCTGAATGCGACTTCCGCCGCAGCCACGGTCAAGGGAGCGTCCGCGTTGAGTTCAGGATTGAATCACGCCACCCAACAACTTGCCGGAACGGTTCAGCAAGTGTCGTCGACAGCCGCCGGAAAGAAGGCGCCGGCAGTTCCTCGGCCGGTTTCGACGCGTGCGCTGAAAGCCACTGCCATCGCCACAACCGCGCCGGGTCCCATGGTCACTTCGATCAACGGCGCTGTACCCAACTGTTCTCCGGCACGTCCACCATCTTCAACGCCGGACCACGCTGTTACCAAATCAGCGCCGCCGGCTTGCGCGGTCGCGTCTTCTTCCAACGGGTCAGTCGTTCAAGAATACAAATCGGTGGTCACTGTCACCTTCAAATGAATCGGGCTTTCTCAGGTGGCTGCCCCAGGCTTTTGATCTCGCTCGCATCGCCAAAAAAGGTGGGTGCCCCGTCCTTCGCGTACTTTGCGAAGGGCGGGAGTCGGGAATGCCGGCACAAGTTCGTTGATTACCCCTGCGCTTACCTCTGATGCGAGCACAGGAGGACAAATGAAATAGTGCCGGCAGCATCGCCTCCCGCCCTTGCAAAGTCCACAAGGACGGGCCACCCTCAGCATTGATTACGCTGACTTCAGGAGCGGGTATGCGCTCTTCTTTAAGACGCCGCTCTGATCCTAACTCGAACAGATTCTTAGGAATGTCCTATGTCAATCAGAGACAAAGTTGTTCCGTTGGCGATGGCGCTGATCTGCCTTCTCTCGACTCAATCGGGATGCGATGAGGGGCGGAGTGTTGAAATATCTCGTGATCTCGAACAATCTCGCATCACCTCGCCAAATGGGTTGTTGGACGCGGTTTTGGTGCGTGAGGATGGTGGCGGTGCAGCCGGTGGCTGGGAATGGTATGTCTACCTCGTCTCTAAAGGAAGCGCCGTGAGCACGGGCCCGGGGGCGATCTTCAACGCGGGTACACTGAAGGGCTGCACGTTGACGTGGAACAGTCCCTATCTCTTGAATGTCGGATACGATATCGCACATATTAATCAATTCTCGAATCTCTGGGACGCATCGGCCCTTCAACGCTCTGCCAATGTCTCCGAGCAAGATCGGGCACTCATTAGACGTGAGTACATGGTGGAAATCCGACTGATGCCCTCCTCTCCGGGTTATTCGCTTCTAACCCCTACTGGAGATTTCAAGCCAAGATAAGGGACCTGGCGGCGATCCTTCAAGAGGGTCGCACCGTGTCACACCGAGGCTGCCCCACTCGTCGCGGTGTGAATGGAAGCACGAGTGGCGAGTCCTCTTAAGCGCACTCGGAGATCGATCGCTCATCTGCAGACACTGGAACTGCGACCGGGGCGTCGGCTGCACTCTTGGTCGCCTGCTCACCCTTGCGGATGAGTACGATCGCCGCCAGGATCGCGACGGAGGCCAGCGCGACCCGCATGGTCAGCGGTTCGGAAGCCAGCAGCCATCCCAGAAATACTGCCACCACTGGATTTGCATAAGTGTGCGTGGCCACCAAAGCCGGCGGACATTTCTGCAGCAGCCAGGTATAGGAAGTGAACGCAATCAGCGAACCGAAGACGATCAGATACGCCAAACCTAAAATCGATTTCAGAGAAATGGCAGCCCAGTGGGTGGCGTGAAACTCGCCGGTCACGCCCGCGGCGGCGAGCAGCAGCGCCGCGCCGCAGATCGTGGGCAGCGCGGTGCGTCCCAGCGCATCGGTTGGCAGCTTCAGCCTTGGCGAGATCACCACGCCCGTCGACCACGCTAACGAACCCACCAGCACCGCCAGCAGACCGAGCACGCTCGCGCCTTTGATCGACAGTTCGAAGCCCGTCAGAATGGCCACGCCCAGCACGCCCAAACCCAGGCCCAGCGCGCTCCTCCGGCTGATTTTCTGCTGGCCCATCGACCACGCCAGCACCACGATGAACATCGGTTCGGTCGCAATGAGAAGAGCAGCCAAGCCTGAGCCGACATATTGTTCGGCCCAGTGCAGCGATCCGTGCCCAATCAGAAAGAAGAGCGCGCCCAACACGAATCCAGAAATCCAATGCTCGCGCGTGGGACGAAATCCGCGTACCCAGGCCCACGCCAACATGATCGCACCCGCGATCGAGTGCCGGACGCCGGCGGTGACCAGCGGCGGAATGGTCTCGACTGCGTAACGGATGGCGAGGTAGGTCGATCCCCACACCAGATAAATCGCGGCGAAGGCGAGCGCCAGTTGGATCGAGTAGATGCGAGCGCGTCGGGTTGCGGGTTGGTAAGGGTTGGACACGAGCACGGGTCTGCCTCCAATGTTAATCGTCTTTACCGCGGGGAGTTTTTCGGTCGCCGGGTTTTCTTTCGACAAGTTGCCACTGCGAATCAGGGCCAGAATTTGCGTTGCTGGATGGCTTGCCATAACCTAACCTCTAAAATGTTGTTTATAGGTTAGGTCGATGGTAGGTCAGAGCATCTAACTTGTCAAGAGTGTTTTAATGGTTAGATAATGAAATTTCGTTAATTCGGAGGAAGCCTCTGACCGAGAAACATGAATCCAGAAAAATTCCGCCGCGGCGTTCGCCCCGCTTCGATCTGATTGCAGGGAATGTTTGTCTCGACTTCGTCAACACACTCGACGATCGCCATAGCAGCGACCCTGACATCCGACCCAAAGAATTGCTGGAGACTTATGCGGATCTGGCACGCTTCGGCGAAGATGCCGGGCTGCTGGAATCAGGACAGGTCGACCGGCTGAGAGAACGCAGCCGCGCCGAACCGCAGCGCGCGCAGCAAACTTTACTGTGGGGCAGAGATCTGCGCGAGGCGATCCACGATATTTTTTGGGCGATCATGAAGCAGCAGCCGGTGCCGCAGGGCGCGTTGGCGCGACTCAATGCGGACGTGCAGGGCGCGGCCGGTCACATGAGCCTGGTCCCGGTGGGGCGCTCCGCGGCCAAGGACGGTACGGCGAGGGACGGCGCGGCCAAGGGCTTCGAGTGGAGGTTTGATGACTTCAATGATTTCGACAGCGTGCTGTGGCCGATTGCGCGCGCGGCCGGCGATCTGCTGGCGTCGGACCAGCTGCCCTACGTGCGCGCGTGCTTCTCAAAAACCTGCCAGTGGTTTTTTCTGGACACCAGCAAGAACCATCACCGGCGCTGGTGCGACATGACGCGCTGCGGAAATCGAGCGAAGGTGCAGCGGTTCTATGAGCGGAGGAAGGAAAGCTCCTAAGCTTCTAGCTTCTAGCTGCTAGCTTTTGCCGGCGGAACCTTGGCCCACTTGCGCTTCTTTAGTTGGACGTCTGCGCCAGGTCGGCATATTTCTTGCCCGGGCTACCCCCACAAAGGGACAGACCTTTCACGTTCGCAGGCGGGCCAGAACAGGCCTGACCCCACGCAAATTCTTTGCCCCAGGCATACTCTTTCACGACATCTAGAGAAAAGGCCATGGCCTCCGGCGTAAAGTAATACTCCCAGGTGGCCGATTTTTCGTCTCTTCGCGAAAACAGAGCGGCCCCATCTGGGGAACCATGCTGCTCAAACTGAGTCTCAAAGCTATCCTCCAGTGCGGTCCGCTTGGCTTTATACTCCCCGGAATCCATCGTCACTTTGTACCAACCTTTGACAGTACTTTCATTCACGGCCCGTACCCTCCATTCTGGCGGTCCGTGAATTGTACGCCCCTCAGGGGATTCCCTCATACCAGGGGCGCGCTTTGAGTCTCTTAGCTCCTAAGTTCTTAGCGAAAGCCATTTCTTTTGACACGGGCCGGTGATCACGGGTCGGAATTCTCACTCTAGCAGCAGAGAACGCGGCTCGAATGGGCCACCTGGCCCGTCGATTGGGCATCCGACAATCGTCAGTCGCGAGTCCTGCATTTCCAGTCGGTTCGGGAGAAGAGTCTCACATGAAAAGCAAGGTGCTGCTAACGATTTTGGCTTCGTTATCAATACTGGCAATCGTTGGCGCAGTTTACCAGCAGGTCGGAAGCCGCATGGACGCACGTCGCTCACCAGAGCCGGGTCGTCTTGTGGATGTGGGCGGTTACCGTCTGAAAATCAACTGCGTGGGAACTGGCAGCCCAACTGTAATTCTGGAGAGTGGATTGGGTGACCTGTTGTCCGAATGGCAGCCGGTGCAACTGCAAATCTCGAGCTTCACTCGGGTTTGTTCCTACGATCGCGCTGGTTACGGCGAGAGCGACGCCGGACCACTGCCGCGAACAAGTTTGCAGATTTCCCGCGAACTGCACGCTCTTCTGCAAAATGCCGGCGAACATCCGCCGTATATCTTGGTAGGCGCCTCGTTCGGCGGCTACAACGTGCGCGTGTTTAACGGAAAATTCCCGAACGAAGTCGTTGGCATGGTGCTTGCGGATTCCCCACAAGAGGATCAGTATGAGCTCCTGCCATCGGCTTGGACGCAGTTCAGCACACAGCTATTAAGCCGCTGGCAAGGCCAAACCGAGTGGATGCCGCCACAGATTATGCTCGGCATTGCCAGGCTGAGATTTCGAAAAGTCCTCGGTCCTGACGCGTCTTTGATCTTGCAATCAAAATATTTAAAAGCTAGAGCCAGCGAGTTGAAAGAAATTCAAATCAGCGCCGAGGAAGCTCGCGCCTCCGGAACGTTAGGCAATAAACCTTTAGTGGTGCTGACGGCTGCCCAACAAGATAATGCTCTCAGAGGCACTCTTAGCCCAGAAGATTTCGCTCGATTCCAGAACATTTGGGTGCGCACGCTGCAGCCGCGCCTGGTACAACTCTCAACGCATGGTAAACAGGTGCTCATGTCGGACGCGGGGCACGACATTCCAAGAGAACGGCCCGAATCAATAGTCGACGCCGTTCGCGGGATATGCGCTGCAAACGATCAGTAATTGCTCGGGCCAGCCTGCGAAGTCAGAATCCCCACCCTTCGGCTCAGCTCAGGGCGGGCTTTCTCGGCAAGGAACGCGAGAAAGGGCACCCTCAGATTCTTCGCTACAATTGACGATCTTCCTGGGGAGGTTT
>DATHQJ010000156.1:0-41386 GCA_035482825.1 Binatus sp. (SeqCode)
AAGCGCAGCCGCGATATTGAAGAGATCATTGCCGACGTGCGAGCTGACATCAAACAGCAGGAACCCGCGCTCGATATCGAATTCGTGCAAGTGCTGCAGGATATGATCGGCGATCTGACCTCGGCTCCGGAACCGATCCAGATCAAACTGTTTTCGCAGGACCCCAAGCAACTCGAGGAATGGGCGCCAAAAGTGGCGGAGTCCATTGGAAAAATCAGCGGAGTCGTGGACGTCCTGAATGGAATTGAAAATACTATCAGCGGGCCCGCGGTTACTTTTCAGGTTGACCCCAGCGTTGCCGCTCGAGCCGGATTCACTGCCGAGGAAGTCGCGCTCGACGCCTCAGCCATTCTCGAGGGTGAACCGGCCCCGACGCCCGTCGTGGCGAACGACCGCGCCTATACTCTGCGAGTACGCTTTCCGGCGGCAAACCGGGCATCGCTCGAAGCCATGCGCGATACCCTGCTGATCAGCAGCACAGGGCATACGGCCACGCTGGGCGCGCTCTCGGCGGTAGTTGAGAATCCGGGGCAGACGGAGGTTCGCCGCGAAAACCTGCAGCGCGATGTGGCCGTCACCGCCCGCCTGGAGGGCCGCAGCCTGGGCAGCGGCATGGCCGACGTGCAAAAAGTCGTCGCCGGGCTGCACATTCCATCCAGCATTCGCGTGGAATATGGCGGCACCTACGAGGAGCAGCAGCGCTCGTTCCACGATCTCGTGATCGTTCTGATCCTGGCGGTGCTGCTGTTGTTCATTGTGTTGCTGTTCGAATTTGGCGAGTTCGCGGCGCCGGTCGCGATTCTGTCGTCGGCGCTGCTTTCAACCTCTGGCGTATTTATTGCGCTGCTGATTACGCGGACA
This sequence comes from Binatus sp. (SeqCode), assembly GCA_035482825.1. Lineage (GTDB taxonomy): Bacteria > Acidobacteriota > Terriglobia > Terriglobales > Acidobacteriaceae > Sulfotelmatobacter. Next base: position 862 of record DATHQJ010000156.1, read on the forward strand.
ACTTTCAACATCTCGTCATTCATGGGGATGATCATGGTCATCGGCATCGTGGCCAAGAACGGCATCCTGCTGCTCGATGCCGACCAGAAGATGCGAGCCCTGGGCCTGCCCGCCGAAAAAGCAATGCTGCAAGCCGGGCGCCGGCGGTTGCGCCCTATCGTGATGACCGCCCTGGCCACGGTCGCGGGCATGCTGCCCCTGGCCTTCGCGATCGGCGCCGGATCGCAAATGCTGCAGCCGCTGGCCATCGCAGTGATTGGCGGGGTTCTGATTTCCATGGTGCTCTCGCTGATCATCACGCCAGCGGTGCATTTCTATCTCAGCGGCAAGGACGAATCATCCGAAGCGATACGGTCCGCCATCTCTGAGTAGGGGTGGGTGGGGTTACGGAAGAGTGGTTACCAGGCACCGTCCTGACCCATCCGGCACTCCTAAGAACCACTCGCAAGTCGTCTCGTCTGGCAGTAAACTAGGGGCAGGTTTGAGGGCCCCGCCTGCCAAGGAGCCCAAGGTATTCAATTCCCCTTGAAACTCATTTCCTCCACTTGAACCACCTTGGCGCTCTGTATTGGCGCGGAAATTGCACTAGAATAGGCGCAATCCGGTCCGGATGACGGGCTGCGCGATGGGACGCCACTGGTGGACAAAGAAATCGTGTCCGAGGAAAAAGACAAACCAGTTCTCGACCAGCTGACGCTCGGAAAGCTGCTGGAAGCGGCCTATGTGCTGCAGGAGCACAACCGCGAAGTGCGGGAGATGGAACGGGGACTGTCGCTGAAGAGCGATCAACTGGAAACGGAAGAACGATCCGCCTCTTCCCAGGTTCCTCCGCGAAAGGAACAAACTGAGTCCGCCGCTACTGCCGATTACACTCTCACCCTGGCAAAAATCGTTGAGACCCAGCACCAGATCCAGGTTCGTCGTCTCGCATTAGAGAGCGCGATGTCGCTGGTCGCGGAGCGCCTGGTGCAGATCGCGCGGGCCAGCGGATCTGCCATTGGCATCCTCGACGGCAAGAAACTTCACTACCGGGCCGTGTCCGGATTGATGACGCTGCCTTCGGGAACCAGTGTTGCCATGGAGAAAGCGCTGTGTCTGGCCTGCCTGCGGACCGGACAAGTATTCCGCTGCGCCGACGTGAATCCCGAATTCCTGCTCGATACCGAAGAGTGCCGCCGCCGCGGTATTCAGTCGCTGATCGCCGTTCCAATTTTTCACGAAGGTGGGGTCGCCGGTGGCCTGGAGCTTTACTATCCCACCGCGCAGGCTTTCACCGAGCAGGACGTTCACACCTGTCAGCTCATGGCTGGATTAGTTACCGAAGCGCTGGCCCGGGCTGAAGAAGTTACCTGGAAAAAATCGGTGGCCACCGAACGTGCCGTGATGCTGGAGGCTTTGGAAAAACTGCAGCCAAATCTTGCCGCCTTGATCGACAAATCGTCCCCCAAGGATTCCGCGGCTGGAAGCGGTGGGCCGGCGATAGCAGCATCGTCGTCCGCGTCTCTATCTCCAACCTCGTCCGTGTCCGCGTCCTCATCCGCATCTGCATCCACATCCGAATCCGCATCCACTTTCCTGTGCCGCAAGTGCGGGCATAGCCTGCTCGGGGAAGAGCAGTTCTGCGGAAACTGCGGCACGCCACGCAGCAGCGACTATGAAGCGCCGAGCATGCAAAGCAAGGTGGCGTCTTTGTGGCACATGCAGGAAGCGATGAAAAAAAGCTCTCCGGCGGATGCTGCGACCAGCGCACCGGCTCACCCGGCTTCACAGGAGAGTCATGGAGAGACCCATCCCGAAAAGTCGCTCGCGGATACACTCGAAGAAGAAATGCCCGAACTGTTCGCAGCCGCCGGACTCCCGGTCTCGAAGACGACCAAGTCCACCGAACCGACGCCATCACCGGACCGAACTCGGGACCAAAGTCCGATCAGCGCAGAGTTCGAGGACTCGGTGCTTTCCGATCTTGAAATTGCTGGGAAACTCGGCGCAGAAGACGAAGACGTGGTCAAAGCGACGTCTTCGACTGCGCTGGCGAAAACCACCCGCACGGCATGGAGTTCCGCCGCCAGCGCGCGCGAGTTTCTTGAGCAGTTGGCGGTAACCGAGCGGCAGGGAGCGCTGGCTCGCTTCTGGAATGCCCGGCGGGGGGACATCTACCTGGCCATCGCAGTCATCCTGGTGGCCGTAGTGATTCGGTGGGGGATGTTGTCGAACCACCCCGTCAGTGCCACGGGAAGTCCAGCCGCGACCGGGGCGGTCCATGGCAAAGCCGCGCCCGACGCCGATCTTTCGCTGTTCGACCGCATGCTCATCAGCCTGGGCCTGGCCGAAGCCCCTCCGGCGCCGCAATACAAGGGCAATCCTGGCACTCAAGTTTGGGTCGATCTCCAGACAGCCCTTTATTATTGCCCGGGGGCGGATCTCTACGGGAAGACGCCAAAGGGGAAATATAGTTCGCAGCGGGAGGCGCAATTGGACCAGTTCGAGCCCGCCTACCGCAAGGCATGTGATTGAAAAGACGGGCTTTTTCGATCTCTGACCCGCCTCTGCAGGGTTTCAGTTGACAACCCCCGGCGGCCAGAGTGCAATCATAACTAGCGGTTTCGCCTGCTGAATTGGTGTCGAGTTTCGCAGGCCGGAGAACTCTATTTGCCGCGACCTAACGACCATACCGATGGCTCCAGCACTCTGCCCACGCCCGAGTTGAATCCGCTACAGAATCCAGTTCTCGGCCGCAACATGGGCCGGTGGGCTGAGGTTTACTTCACCAGCCCGCCGGAGAAGCGCGAGCAAGCCGTGCTGGAACTTTTGCGCGAGTTGCGGGCGGAGAATCCTGAACTCGAGTCCGCGACCGGGGCAGCTGCGCCGACGATCTTGCAACCAGAAGAGCAGGCCAGCGTCCGCTGTGACGCGTGTGGGCGGGAGAATCCCGCGTCGCACAAATTCTGTGGCATGTGCGGAACGTTGATCGCAGAGCCGATGGCAGCAGCAATCGCGACCCATGGAGCGGCCAGCGACCACCGGATGGCGGATCTGCATGTTTCCGATCTTAATGTCTCCGATCTTCATGTTTCTGATCTTCACGTCGAGGATGATCCGGTTGCGGCTGCCTTCACGCGCAGCCCTGGGATGCGCAGCGACGAATCGCAGTTCGTGCCGGAAGACGCAGTTTACGAACCGGTGTTGAGCACGAACGAACTGCGGATCTTCCGGGACGCAGGGGAAGACAAATACCGCGACGATTACCGAGGCGGAATGTTTGAGCCCTCAGCTCCACCGCCAGCCTATCGGGTGTATATCGGCATCGCCCTCGCGGTTGTGATTTTTGCTCTGGCTTATATGGGATGGCGCAGCACCCAAGCGGCGTCGCAGAGAGCGTACGTGGCGCCGCAAGCCCCCCCGGCTATTGCGACTCGGCCTGCGGCGCAGGCTCCCACGACAAGCCTATCGACAAACGATGCGGCTGCGCCTGCCACCTCTTCTGGCGCTCCCTCTCCAGGCGCTTCAGCTCCGGACGCTTCAACTCCGAGTGATCGACCTACCGCAACCGCTCCACCGGAAGCATCGAGCACTCGATCGCGCGCGAGCACCGTTCGCCGCAAGCCTGCTCCGGCCGAGCCGCCTGCATCTTCATCTTTGGCCGCGGAAGTATCGACTGGAAACGGGGCTGAAGAACTCGCCATCGCGCAACGCTATCTGGATGGAACCGACGGACAGGCACGGAACCGGGCGGAGGCGGCAAAATGGCTCTGGAAAGCCATGGGGAAACATAATGCCCAAGCGACGCTTCTATTGGCGGATCTGTATTTGAAGGGCGAGGGAGTTTCGAAGAACTGCGACCAGGCGCGAGTGTTACTCGATTCCGCGACTCGCGGAGGAATGAAAGAGGCGGGGGAACGGCTGCGGCATCTGCAGGCGTTTGGTTGCCAGTAAGTCTGAAGCGCCAACGATAAACGATAAACGATGAACGATAAATGACAAATGCAGACGCCCGCCCTGGACGCCGCACATTCGCAGGCTACGGCGTCCACGGGGGGAATCGAAAGAAATTTTACTGAGTTACGAACATTGACGGAGTGCGGCGCGACTCATACCAGAGGGCGAGTTCGACGCGGTTCCATAATCCAAGTTTGTCGTAAATGACGCGCAAGTAGTTCTTTACGACGTGCTCTGTGGTCCCGATGGCCTCGGCGACTTCGCGGTTCTTCAGGCCTTCGGCAACGAGTTGGATGACCTGGTGTTCACGTTCACTTGGGACACGAGTCCCATAGCGTCCACTTGCAGACATGCTTGCCTCCGGTACAACAGGGTCGCGAGTTTGACTCGCTTGATACCACTGGTAATTCCGAAACGGAGAAATAAACGGTTGAAATGGGCTTTGACGGTGCGCCGCGCCATCTTGAGCTGAGCGGCAATCTCGGCGTTGTCACAGCCCTGCAAAAGTAACTCGACGATTTGCTGTTCGCGCGGGCCAAGTCGAACAGTCTCCTCCCTCATCCCATCCCCCTTTTTGTGGCATAAGCTTCCACCCGGGAATTGACGCAGGGGCGGAACCTTTTAAATTTCATAGCACCCACATTGCCACTTTGGACGAAAGCTTCGCAGGGCCCGAAATGCCGCTTTTCCACAGGTATTCCATGACCGGGCGTCACGTTGGCGCGGGCTCCAGGGGAGGTGTCTAACCACAATTTACAATGTAGTTTGGGTGTCGGCGACTAACACAGAAGGGCAAAAGGGCAAGTAGACACGGGCTGAATCGCGAGTTTGAGGAAAAATTGACGATCAGATTCCCGGGGCTTGCATCAGCTTTCGTGCGTCCACAGCCGATTTTGGAACTTCGCGTGCTCTAGCAGCCTGATACCCCTTCACTATTTTTTCAATCAGGTAAACGCCTTAGACGAAACTTCCCGCCCTAGGGGAAACCCTCGGCACAAATTACACGATGGACCAGATGGCAGGCGGAACCAAGATCTCCGCAATACGGCCCCCAGAGTCATTTCCTATCCTGAAAAACCGTGACGCGACGTCATACCGCTTGCCGCCGGGCGCTGAGTAGGCGCAACGCTTCATTGTAAGATGTTGCGGAGAAGCAACCTGAATCAAATGTTCAGGGCGCTGCGGGGCGACCGTAGCGGCCCTCGAGCGTTGCAGGTAGTAATCGGTTCGAGGCCTTCGGCATCCATGTCTCACAGCATAAAAGTCGAGCTGCGGGCGTGCTCCGATGCGCCCGAAAAGCGCACGGTTCCGGACTTACCGCAGGATGTCGTACACGTTTGGATCCGGCCTTTGCAAGTTCCTCCAGCAGTGGAGCTGGCGCATTACGAGTTGCTCTCGCCGGAAGAACTTCAGCGCGCTGCCCGTTTTCGGACTGGGAGCCCGCGCACCGACTTCATCTTGACTCGCGGTGCGCTGCGTTCCCTTACCGGCTCTTACCTCGGAATCAAGCCGCAGCGCGTATCGTTCCGGTACTCGGAATACGGCAAGCCACTGCTCGATGCACCCTTCGACTTGGGACCGTTCGACTTGCGCTTCAACGTTTCGCATACCGACGGTTTGGCCCTGTTGGCGTTCGTCAGAACGCGAGATATTGGTGTCGACGTGGAGAAGATTAAGGCAGCGACGGACGCGAAGAAGCTGGCCGAACGATTCTTTTCCGATCGCGAGCGCAGCTTTCTCGAGAGTCTGTCCGGAGAAGAACTGCAGGCGGCTTTCTTTCGCTGCTGGACCCGTAAAGAGGCGTATGTAAAGGCGCGTGGGGAGGGGTTGTCTTTGCCGCTGCACCAATTTGACGTCTCGGTCGCGGAGGACGAACCGCAAGCCCTGCTGGCGACCAGGCCGGATCCCTCGGAAGCAGACCGGTGGGTGCTGCGCGACCTGCCGACCAGCCCCGGATACGCGGCAGCCTTGGCCGTGGCTTCATGGTGAGATTTCCACGGAGGACCGGGCGCCAATGCAAGATTCACTTGACCTTAACTTTTCAGTTATTGCCCCGTAACAGTTTTCTGGGATAGTTCGGGCACGCTGGGAAGAAAACTTGGTCTGTGCTGCGCAATAATTTGCACATCTGAGCAGACGAAAACCAAGCCTTCCCCGGAAAATTCAGGCTTTACCCTTTATCCTTATCATTTTACAGTACAATGGCTAAAGCCTATACGGTATTGCACTTGCGTGGCATGTGGGGGAAAGTGTTTTAGGGAACGCTACAGCTAATGTGGGCGTTGGCCAGCAAACAATTTTCATCTCGTTAGCAGTTTCCCCCGATCAGCGTGTACGGAAGTCAGCACTGATTCCTTTCGCGAGATACTGAGATTACGTGCCGTAAATCCAAAATCAACGAACCTGGGAGGTTCAGCACTTGTCTGCTTCTACTAGTCATTTGATTGCTCCGCACGGCGGCGAACTCATCGATCTGCTGGTATCAGCGGAAAGAGCCGCGGAACTGAAAGCCCACTCTCGCGAGTGGCCATCCTGGGACCTGACCGCCCGTCAAGTTTGCGATCTCGAACTGCTCATGAGCGGCGGATTTTCTCCGCTGCGCGGCTTTATGACTCAAGCCGATTACGAAGGCGTTTTCGAGAACATGCGTCTGGCCAGCGGAGTTCTCTGGCCGATGCCGATTACGCTCGATGTCACCGAAGAATTTGGCAAGAAACTCGTGCCTGGTGTCAGCAAGGTTGCCCTGCGCGATGCCGAGGGTGTCATGCTCGCCGTGTTGCACGTCGAAGAAGTCTGGCAGCCTGATCGCGCCGCAGAGGCCAAGGCCGTATTTGGCACCACCAGTAAAGCTCATCCCGGAGCCAACTATGCGATGAACCTGTCCAACCCATGGTATGTGGGCGGACGGATCGAGGGTCTGCAAGCTCCGTCGCATTACGACTTCCGTACGCTGCGCTTCACTCCGGCGGAATTGCGGGCTGAGTTCGTCCGCCTGGGATGGCGCCGCGTGGTGGCCTTCCAGACGCGCAATCCTATGCACCGGGCACACGTGGAACTCACTTTCCGTGCGGCGAAGCAAGTGGAAGCCAACCTTTTGATCCATCCTGTCGTCGGAATGACGAAGCCTGGAGACGTGGATTACTACACTCGCGTGCGCTGCTATCAACTGCTGAGTCCGAAATATCCCCAGGGAACCCAGAAGCTCTCGCTGCTGCCTCTTGCCATGCGCATGGGCGGACCACGCGAGGCCATCTGGCACGCCCTCATCCGCAAGAACCACGGTTGCACTCACCTTATCGTAGGCCGCGATCACGCCGGCCCGGGCTCCGATCCTGAAACCAAGAAGCCGTTCTACGGTCCCTATGAAGCTCAGGAGACTTTCAAGAAGCACGAAGCCGACATCGGCGTCACCATGGTGCCCTTCAGCATGATGGTGTACCTCGAAGCGGAAGACCGCTACGTGCCCGACGACGAAGTCAAAAAGACCGACAAAGTTTTGAACATTTCCGGTACCGAGCTGCGCGACCGGCTGAACGAAGGCCGCGACATTCCTGCATGGTTCACCTATCCGGAAGTGGTGCAGGAACTGCGCCGCAGCTTCCCGCCACGGGCCAAGCAGGGTGTGACCATCTTCTTCACCGGACTCTCGGGATCGGGCAAGTCAACCATCGCCAACGTCCTGATGACGAAATTTCTCGAAGTCGGTGGACGTCCGGTCACGATTCTCGACGGCGATCTGGTGCGGAAGAATCTTTCGTCGGAACTGGGATTCTCGAAAGAGCATCGCGACATCAACATTCGCCGTATTGGTTACGTCGCGTCGGAAATCACCAAGAACGGCGGCATCGCGATCTGCGCGCCCATCGCTCCGTACGACGCGACTCGCAAACATGTACGCCAGATGATCGAGCCGTTCGGTGGCTTCATCCTGGTCCACATCGCCACCACGGTCGAAGTCTGCGAACAGCGCGACCGCAAGGGACTTTATGCCAAGGCACGCGCTGGTATTCTCAAGGAATTCACCGGGATCTCCGATCCCTACGAAGTTCCGGCGGACGCCGACGTGACCATCAACACCGGAGAACTGTCCGCTGAAGAAGCCGCCCAGGAGATCATTCTGCACCTGGAGCGGGAAGGCTTCATCGGCGTGAACCGGGAAGAGTAGGGCAAAAAGGGAACGATTATGCCAGTAATCGCGGCCAAAATTCTGGTTGGCTTTGTCGTGGGTATCCTGATCGGCATGACCGGGGTGGGGGGCGGCGTTCTCATGCTCCCCGTTCTGATCTTCGGCTTGGGTTATCCGCCAATCGTGGCTGTCGGTTCCGACGCGATATTCCAATTCTTCACCAAAATCCCGGCCGGACTGCTCCACATGAAAAATGGAACAGTCCGCCGGAAGGTCGTCTTCGCGTTGGCGCTGGGAAGCATTCCGGGCTCCTTTGCCGGAGTCAAGCTGCTAATGTACATCCGTCTCCTCTACGGAAACGGGGTGAATACCTTTATCAAGCTCGCAGTGGGTGTGCTGCTCATCGTGATTCCCACGCTGCTGCTCCTCCAGAAGAACATCGAAGACCGAATCGCGAATCGTGCGCCGACCATGAAGGGTTTCGCAGGGATGGCTGCTATCGGCCTTACCGTGGGTTTCATCGTGGGCCTAACCTCGGTCGGTTCGGGCAGCATCATCATGATGCTGCTGCTCTTGTTCTACAGTTTCCCGCCCAAGATCAACGTCGGGACTGACGTGGTGCATGCGGTCGTACTCTTCGGCGTGACGGGATGGCTTCAATCCAGAGCTGGCAACGTGGATTGGAGACTGGTTGTTGCGCTATTGATCGGCTCCATTCCTGGTGGCTTGCTTGGTTCGCATTTGGCCACGCGGGTCCCCATGCTCTGGCTGCGCCGCATGCTATGCGTTTTGCTCTTGATCACTGGGGCTCGCATGTTGTGGCCTGCTTAACAAACTCATTCCAAGGGATTCCATGACTTCCGCCTATTCGGACATTCTCGCCCGCATCGAAGCCGCATTAGAAGCGGCTCGCACGATCTTCGCCCGCTTTACCCCGGGTGCGATAGAAACCGAATACAAGATCGGCCACGATCCCGTAACCGAAGCCGATCGCGCGGTCGACGCCGCCCTGCGCCAGATCCTGCTGCGCGACGGCGAAGGCTGGCTCTCGGAGGAAACTGCCGACAATCCTTCGCGCCTCGACAAGGACCGCGTTTGGATCGTCGATCCTCTAGACGGCACTCGCGAGTTCGTGAAAGGTCTGCCCGAATTCTGCGTCTCGATCGGTTTCGCCGAAAACGGCAGGCCCGTGGCGGGAGGAATCTACAACCCAGCCACAAAGGAAACTTTCCTGGGGGCGATCGACGCGGGCGTGCTCTACAACGGCCAACCCTCGCGTCCCAGCCAGCGCACGACCCTGGACGGAGCGCTTATCCTCGCCAGCCGCAGTGAAGTAAAGCGCGGCGAGTGGAAGCAATTTGACGGCGGTCGATTTAAAGTCCAGGCGATGGGCTCAGTTGCCTATAAACTGGCGCTGGTCGCGGCCGGCCTCGCCGACATTACTTTTACCCTTACCCCCAAGAATGAGTGGGACGTAGTGGCGGGAGCGGCCCTGGTGCGGAGTGCGGGTGGTTTCGTCAACACCTTGGAGAAAACTGAATTGACCGTGAATCGCCGTGATCCTCTTCTGTCGGGCCTGCTGGCCAGCGGACCTTTTCTGCGGGACGAACTCATGAATCTGGTGGAACCGCACCTTCGCGCCGCCGAACCGACACGCTCGATCTGACTCCGTCCGGCGCGCTCGCTCGATAGCTCCTCGGTTTCGGAGGCGCCCTTTCCGTCACCCCGTCGAGTTCTCACTCCGTTAACAGAAACAGCACCAACCAAACACGGATCGTCCAGTTGCATGCCTTATGATAGAAAACTCGTGAGGTCCTCCATGTGCTCCGAAACCGGGTCCACTGAACGCAAGTATGCGTAAGCTCGAGAAAATCCAGATTATCAAGAATGTCGGGTCGAGTTGGTTTGCCCTCGGGGTCAACGTCCTGGTGGGAGTTTTTCTTTCTCCTTTTATTCTCCACCGGCTGGGGGACACGGCCTTCGGAATTTGGGTTTTAATTTTTTCGTTGACCGGCTTTTACGGCATCTTCGATTTCGGCATTCGCTCTTCCATCATCCGCTACGTCTCCAAGTACACCGCGACCCATGACGTCGACGAAGTGAGCGGCCTCATCAATACTGCTTTGTTCACCTACACCTGCGTTGGCGCTCTGAGCGTCGTCATTACACTGGTCGGATGCGTTTATGTGGACCGTGTATTCCAGGTCCAGCCCGAATTTCACTCCAGCGCGCAATGGCTGCTGCTCATGGTGGGAAGCTCCGTGGCCCTCGGGTTCCCGCTGGGAGTCTTCGGCGGAATGCTGGAAGGTTTGCAGAAATTCTACATTCTCAATTGGACCAACATCGTTTCCAGCCTGTTCCGTGTGGTGTTGATCGTGTACTACCTGAACCGCGGTGCCGGATTGCTGACGGTAGCGCTGATTACGGTTGGTTTGCCCTTGCTGGCTTCGGTGGTTCGCGCCGTCGTGGCGTTGCGCTCGTTGCCGGTCACCTTCGCCTGGAGGTACGTGGAACGCAGTTCCTTCCGCCACATGGCGAATTACAGCGGCGTGACGTTCATGATCATTGTGGCCTCCCGCCTGCGATTTAAAACCGACGCGCTAGTCATCGGGACATTCCTGTCTTCGGCCGCCATCACCTACTTTTATGCGGGTTCGCGTCTGGTGGACTACGCCGGCGAGGTGGTGAGCAGTCTGGCGCAGATTTTTGTTCCCATGTCCAGCCAGTCCGACGCCGCCGGAAACATGACTCGCCTGCGGAAGATTTTTATCGCCGGAAACCGTGCCTGCGCCTTTACCACCTTGCCCATGACCGCGGCATTCATCATCATGGGCCGGTCCATCATTGAAGTGTGGCTGGGCAAGAAGTACGTCGCGCAAGGCTACGCTGTGCTATTGACTCTAATCGTCCCCTACACCCTGATGTTGGTGCAATCGGCCTCGTCGCGCGTTCTGTTCGGCATGGGCAAGCACGGGAAATTCGCGGTCGTGACCCTGATTGAAGGCGTGGCAAATCTCGTTCTGAGCGTTTTGCTGGTACGGCCCTATGGCATTCTGGGCGACGCTTTCGGTACCGCGCTTCCTCTGGCAGGAACTTACATTCTCTTTATGCCTTATCATCTCTGCTCGCGGCTGGGCATCCGGGTGTCAACCTATTTGAAGGAAGCGTTTCTGCTGCCGATCCTGTTGTGCGCCCCCATGGCTGCCGTTCTCCTGTTTCTGCAGAAGCGGTTGGAAGCTCACACCTACCGCCAACTCATTCCGCAGTTGCTGGCAGGCGGTTTGGTTTATGCGCTCGGCCTCACCTGGGCCTACATGACCGGCCGGGCCCTGCACGTTAACGATCTTGGAGCCCGGGCCGACGAACTGACATTGGATCCCGTAATCGTGCCGGCAATCGAAAATTATGACGACGTATAGCGCTCAACTGGCTGCTCGCTTATTCAAATTTCTCGAGACTCGTCCGCAGGTCGCGGCTGAGGCGAGTCGATCCGGCCTGACTGCCCCTCGGGTTGTGGCAAGATGATGCTGAATCTTACGGCACAAGGTCTGGATCGATGAACGACATTTACGTCATTGGCGGCGAACTCCGGCGGTCGATGTTTCGCAAACTTGAGGAATGGCAGTCTTCTCAAAAAGGAGTGATCGTCCAGGTAAATGCGGAGCGGAAAACCTCTGAGCCGTGCGTGGAGTATGTCTCGCCGCCTGAGGTGTGTGCCGCAGATCTGCCGGCGGTGTCGTTCAAGTCCGCATTTCTTTCCGGCAACAAACTTTATACTTGCACTTCGACCGAAGTTCTAGTCTATGAAACGCCCGGGTTCCGTCTGTTGCAGTACATTTCTCTGCCCCGTTTCAATGACGTTCACCACGTCTACCCCACGCGAGAAGGAACCTTGCTGGTCGCGGTGACCGGCTTGGACATGGTCGTAGAACTCACCCCGCGCGGCGAACTGATCCGAGAGTGGAACGTACTCGGCGAAGATCCCTGGCAGCGTTTCTCGCCAGAGATCGACTATCGAACCGTTGCCTCTACAAAACCGCATCGCTCCCACCCCAATCACGTATTTCAACTCGAGGACGAGATTTGGGTTACGCGCTTCGAGCAGCGGGACGCAATTTCATTGACGCGTCCCGGCCGCCGCATCGACATCTCGGTCCAGCGGCCGCACGACGGCTATCTTTTCGGCGATTCCATCTACTTCACCACCGTCGATGGCCACATCGTGCTGGCCAACCGCAAGACTCTGCAGGTCGAAAAGACTTTCGATCTCACCCGGATGGGCGGCCCGCCGGAGCAAATTTTAGGCTGGTGCCGCGGCCTGTTGCCCGTCGATGAGCGCCTTCTATGGGTCGGTTTCACGCGAGTGCGGCCCACCAAATTCCGCGAGAACCTTGCGTGGGTTCGAGGTAGAGGGGCATACGAGCAAATTCACCGACCCACTCATCTGGGTCTCTATGATTTAGAGCGCGGCCTCTGCGTGGATGAGATCGCACTCGAACCTTTTGGCGTAGGCATCGTATTCAGCCTGTTCTGGGCAGCGCCCACGGGTCGGGCGGCCACACTCCAGAAGACCTCGCCGCAAGTCTCGCCGCTTTGACGGAGTGATCTAGATTCCTGCGACCATCGTTTGCGGTGAAACCAGCGCCGTCCCCCCTTCCTTGTTATTGAAACGTGAGACACGAAAGGGTACTGACCTTCGGAGATGTACCTCTGTGACCGAATAGGCCCTGATCAATCGTTATCTGCCCTCATCTCGAACACCTCGTTAGAGTCTGCTTAGGACTCGAACGATGGTCCCCCACTCCGTTCCGAGGTGTTTTAAATGCGCAGTATGCTCAAGCTCTTGAGAGTCACGCCCAGCAGGTTTTTCGACAGAGTTCAATTTTCACAACTGCTCTCACTTACTATTCTGCTGGCGCTCGCCGTGGTTATGCCTGGCTGCGGCGCGGCCTCGCCGACGAACACAATCGCGCCGAGCAAAAATGCGGCCGGCCAGATCGCAGTTTCCCTTCCACCGGCGCAAGCCAAGGTAGGTGTTGCATATAATGCGGTGCCCTCAGTCAGCGGTGGCACGGCTCCCTACCTGTTCGTCCCAGCGGGTGGAACTCTGCCTCCAGGAATCTCAATGAGCATCCGGACGGGTTCAATCTCCGGAGTGCCCACCGTCGCAGGTGATTACAGTTTCAACTTGGATGTCTCCGATCCGCCGCGAACCGACCATGGCACGGTTGTTGTCCACATCGTCGTCGCCGCGAACAGCATTCAAAATGCCCACATCACCCTTTCCCCGAGCACTACGACCGTGGTTTCGCAGGGGACCTTGCAGTTCAGCGCAAGCGTTACCGGAACCTCAAATACCGCGGTCGTGTGGAGCGCAACCCCTGGGACCATTTCCAGCTCCGGCCTTTTCACCGCGCCTAAGGTCAGCAGCGACACTCCAGTTACTGTCACCGCCACTGGCGCGACCGACGGCACTCTTCGCGCTTCGGCGACCTTGACGGTGACGCCCCTGACAGCACTGGCCATTTCAAGTTCCGTTCTGGCCGAGTCTAATGTAGGGATGTCATACAGCGCATCCCTGGCCGCCACCGGCGGCGTATTGCCTTACCAGTGGAGTCTCTCTTCCGGGACCTTGCCCGTTGGATTCCAGTTGCAAGCTTCCGGCGTCGTATCCGGCACAACCTCGATCAGCGGCTCGTATACCTTTACGGCCCGGGTGAAAGACTCGGCGGGAAATAGCTCCACTCGCCAATTTACGCTTCCGGTTTCTTCGCTCTCAGCTACTGGCTTCGATGGCCCGGCAGAACTGCCGCGGGTTTACCTGCAGACGACTATGGCGAATACCCCAGCTCCCGGAACCACTGTTACCGTCAAGTCGGGTGGCGACCTGCAGTCCGCTCTCAACAGCGCGAATTGCGGAGACACGGTAACTTTGCAGGCGGGCGCTACCTTTACTGGAGTATTCACTTTCCCGGCCAAGAGCTGCGATGACAACCATTGGATCGTCGTCCGGACCAGCTCCGATGATTCCGTGTTGCCTGCGGAAGGCAGCCGGCTTACGCCCTGTTACGCGGGCGTTGCCTCGTTGCCCGGCCGCCCCGCTTTTCAATGTTCTTCCACCAGCAATGTTCTCGCGAAGTTAGTAATGGCAGGGCACGGAAATGGACCCATCCTCTTTGCAGCGGGCGCAAATCATTATCGCCTGGTGGGTCTGGAGGTCACGCGCGTGGCCGGAACCGGGATCGTCTACGCTCTGTCGTCCCTGGCAGTTGGCGGCTCAGCTAACAATCTCATTTTTGACCGGATGTGGCTGCATGGCACTGCGCGAGATGAAACCAACAAGGGTGTAGAGCTGGGCGGGAGCTCGTCTGTAAGCGTGATCGACTCCTTTCTCACCGACTTCCACTGCATTTCCTACACCGGATCGTGCTCTGATGCCGTTGCCATCGGTGGCGGTACGGGCAATCCGGTCGGCCCCTTTAAAATCTCGGACAACTTCCTGGAGGCCGCTGGAGAAAACGTGATTTTCGGCGGTGCCGAGGCCACGATCACACCAGCCGACATCGAGATAAGCCGAAACCATTTCTTCAAGCCCATGACCTGGATGAAAGGGCAGCCCGGCTACGTCGGCGGCGCCGACGGCAATCCCTTTGTCGTCAAGAACCTTTTTGAGCTTAAGAATGCGCAGCGCGTGCTGTTGGAAGCCAACATCATGGAAAACTCATGGGGCGGTTTCTCGCAATCGGGATTCGCCGTCGTCATCAGCCCAAAGAATCAGGCTGCAAGCAATTCCTTGGCTAATCTCTGCCCGATTTGCCAGGTAACCGATGTGACCATCCGCTATAACACCATGAGCCATCTGGGCGCCGGACTTCAAATCGCCAACGCATTGTCCGACAACGGCGGCGCCGCACTCGATGGCCAGCGCTACAGCATCCATGACATTACTATCGACGACATTAATGCCCTGAAATACGCAGGCACCGGACGTTTCGCGGAGGTCATGACCATGGCCCTCGCTCCCCTCCTGCAGAACGTCGCCGTCAATCATGTGACTGCGTTTACCACGTCAGGGATGCTTAACGTTGGTGGCCAACTCAGTCCGCGGATGGCGAACGTCACTTTTACCAATAACATTTTTTACGCCGGCCAGTACCCCGTTTGGTCGACCGGGGGCGGAGTCACAAACTGCGCCTATTACGACAAACCAGTGACCACCTTGGACGCCTGCTTCGGCACGCATTCGTTCGGACGTAACGCTGTGATTGCATCCCCGTCAGCCTTCCCTCCGACTGTGTGGCCATCTGGAAACTTTTTCCCAGCCACTAGCAGTGCTCTGCAATTCGTCAATTACAGCAACGCTAACGGCGGAAATTATCACCTCTTGAGTACAAGTCCCTACCACAACGCGGGCACCGACGGCAAAGACCTGGGAGCCGATGTGAGCACGATCCTGTCGGAAACCGTGGGCGTTTACTGAACTTCCACTTCCTCTGCAAGGATGAAATGAGCAACGGGCTTACCGTTGCTCATTCATTTTCTCTGGCCTTCGTATTCGCTCCGGGCGCGGCGAAATTGTCCTTGGATATGCAGCAATCGCTGGCCGACCCGGTCCTTTCCCGGATCGCCAATGCTATGATGAGTCGATCGTGATCGACCTGGAACCGGCGCGCATTGCAGCGATTCGGATCCTTGCCGGGTCGTTCAGCTTTCCTGGGAATTGTGGGAGACAGAGGATGAAGGGGCTGAGTCCGGTATTCTTCGCGGCAGTCTGTGTTCTGTTTTTTTCTTCGTGTGTGGTTGACTTGGTCGCCGCCTCGGGTCCCACCTCTCCGGATCGCTTCGATGGGCCCGCGGAATTGCCCCGCATTCTGGTGAAGAGTTCTTTGGCCGATACGCCCGCTCCGGGGCACGTCCGCCTGGTTCAACCGAGCCACAACCTGCAGAAAGCGATTGATGCAGCAGAATGCGGTGACACCCTGAAACTACAACCGGGCGCAGTTTTCCAGGGATTATTTCGCTTTCCCAACAAGTCGTGCGACGACTCCCATTGGATCGTCCTGCGCACCGCCGCAGCGGACGAAACCTTGCCCCGCGAAGGTGTCCGCCTGACGCCGTGTTATGCGGGTGTGGCTTCGCTGCCCGGCCGGCCTGACTACCATTGCACCGCTCCACAGAACGTAATGGCCAGGATCGAGTTTGTCGGCAAGACCGGAACCGGTCCCATCCTCTTCCTGCCCGGCGCCAATCACTATCGCTTCATCGGTCTCGAGATCACTCGATCGAATCCCCAAGGGTCGATCACAGCGTTAGCCGGCGTAGAAGAAGGCGGCACGGCGGATCATCTGATCTTTGATCGGGTCTGGCTCCACGGTACGGCGCAAGACGAAACCCGGCGCGGGGTTGCCCTGTCTTCAATGACGCAGGTCGGAGTGGTTGATTCCTTTTTCACCGACTTTCACTGTGTCGCCAAGACGGGTAGCTGCACCGATTCGCAAACCGTGTCGGCCGGTGGCGGCGACCATCCTGAGGGGCCCTTTAAGATTGAGAACAACTTTCTCGAGGCCGCCGGCGAGAACATAATTTTTGGTGGGCGCCCGGCAAAAACCACTCCCACCGATATCGAAATCCGCCGCAATCACCTCTTCAAACCCATGACCTGGATGCCGGGCCAGCCCGGGTTCGTTGGCGGTCTAGACGGCCAGCCCTTTATTGTGAAGAACCACTTCGAGATCAAGAACGCGCAACGAGTTCTCTTCGAAGACAATCTCCTCGAAAACGCCTGGGGCGGATTCTCGCAGACCGGCTTCTCGATCCTGCTGACTCCCAAGAACGCGGAGAACAAGTGCCCGATCTGCCTGGTCACCGATGTTACGATCCGATTTATCAAGATCGTCAATGTCGGCAGCGTATTTCAGATCGCCAATACCCTGTCCGACGCGGGCGGCCCGAGTTCGGGCGGAGAACGCTACAGCATTCACGACGTTCTCATCGATGGCGTGCGCGGCAAGGATTATCAGGGCTTTGGCCTTTTTGCCATGATCATATCGGTCGGGCCCCCGCTTCGTGACGTCCGCATCGAGCACGTAACGTCTTCCTCAGTGCCCCGTTTTCTCATCTCGTTTCTCGCGACCAACCCGCAGAAGATGACGAACTTTACTTTTGCCAACAACATACTTTCCTCCGATCAGAGTCAGCAGCTTGGCTCGGCTGGTGGAGGTCCGCAAAACTGCGCGTTTCAGCCGCAGAAACAGAGCACAGCCGGAGTCTTCAAGAACTGCTTTGAGAATTCAACTTTCACCCACAACCTGATTGTGGACGGTTCCGACTGGCCCGTGGGCAACATTTCGGTAAAGGATCTCAGCGCCGCCGGAATCCGCGTGACCCACGAAGGCAACGTCAACCGCTACGCCCTCTGCCGTCAAAAAGAGGAAGGGTGCAAGAAACCTTCCCCAGCCATCGGCGCCGCCACCGACGGCAAAGACATTGGCGCCGATGTCGATACGATTGAAAAAACGGTAGAAGGGATCATCTAGGCAGATTGGAACGAAAATGGCAGAATATCGCGACCCGGCTGCGATCCATGGATGCCGCCGAGATCTCTTCCCGGCTCCGCCAGGAGTTCGACAAACGCGCTGACTTGTTTCGATTCCGCGCCGGCTTCACTTTCCACGAAAATTCCGCGCTCCCGTCGGCTGGCGGCCGTTTCTTTTTCGACTCCTCGCAGATCCCCGCAGTTCTGCAGGAACTGCGCGCGCGCCTTCCGGAACAGGTTGATGCGATCGTCGAGGAAGCCGAGCGCATCTGCGCGCACCAGTTCCATCTTCTCGGTTACTCAAATGTGGATTACGGACGCAACATCGACTGGCACCTCGACGCCGTGCATCAAGTGCGCTCGCCCAACAAACCTTTCTTCAAGATCAATTACTTTGATCCCGCCCAGGTCGGGGACGCCAAAGTCACATGGGAATTAAGCCGCCACCAGCATCTGGTGACTCTGGCCAAAGCTTACCGCCTGACCGACGATCCCCGGTTTGCCGTCGAGTGCTTCGCGCAATGGCATTCCTGGCAAGAACAGAATATCTATCCGCTCGGCATTCATTGGAGTTCCAGCCTTGAGGTCGCGTTCCGCAGCCTCTCCTGGCTTTGGGTTTCATTTCTTCTCGAAGGTTGTGAGGTTGTATCGCGAACCTTTCCCGCGGACTTGCTGCGCGCGCTCTCGATCAATGGCCGCTACATCGAGCGTTTTCTTTCCACCTTTACCTCTCCGAATACCCATCTGCTAGGCGAAGCCGTCGGATTGTTTTTTCTGGGTACGCTGTGCCCGAACCTTTCCCGCGCGCGCAGTTGGCAGCAGACGGGTTGGCGGATCATTCTCGAAGAGGCGAAGAACCAGGTTCGTCCAGATGGCTTTCACTTTGAGCAGTCCACGTACTACCACGTTTACGCCCTCGACTTTTTTCTGCATGCGCGCATGCTGGCCGCGAGCAACCAGACCGAAATTCCGCACTGGTTTGATCAGACGCTCCTCAGGATGCTCGAAGCCCTGCGCCTGCTGAGCCAGTCGGGCTCGCCGCCAAGCTTCGGAGATGATGACGGCGGCCGCGTCTTTAACCCAAGGCGAAATCGGCGCCAGCATCTGCTTGACCCCCTCTCGACCGGCGCCGTCCTTTTCAATCGCGGAGACTTCAAGTCCGCCTCCGGACCTCTGCGCGAGGAAACTCTCTGGTTGATAGGGCCCGAGGCCGTCCACCGCTTCGACGAGATTCCCTCCAGCGCGACGGCTAAACTTGAGATCACAATTAGTGATCTCAAGTTTGCAACTCGGAACTCGGGGGCGCTTCCCGAAAGCGGTATGCACGTGATGCTCGATGCCGGCGATTCATCCGCCCAGTTGGTCATCGACGCCGGACCACAGGGCACGCACAACGCCGGTCATGGCCATGCCGATGCTCTCAGCATTCATCTCTCCGCAAATGGGCAGGAACTACTCTGCGATCCGGGCACTTTCGAATATTGCGGCGACGGCATCGGGCGTAGTTGGTTCCGTTCCACCGCCGCTCATAATACGCTCGCGGTTGACGGCCTCGATCAGGCGGAACCTCGCGGCCCCTTTGCCTGGACTTCCCTGCCCCGCACAAACGTCGAACGCTGGATCTTGGGCCGCCAGTTCGAAGTCTTCCGCGGTAGTCACACCGGTTACGCTCGCCTGCAACCACCGGTCACTCATGAACGCTGGGTCGTGCACTTCAAAGGGCTGGGATGGTTGATCCGCGATGTCGCCCTCGGCTCTGGAAAACACACCCTCGATCTAGCCTGGCATCTCGGCCCGAATCTTTCCACGACCGAGAAGAACGCCTTTTCTGGAGAACTTGGCGTTGGCCTGCGCTTAATCGCCTGCGACGCACCGGGCTGGTCCGAGGAACTGCGCGACGAATGGTGGTCCCCTGCTTACGGACTCAGGATTCCGGCAACAACCCTACGCCATCACTTCGCCGGCCCACTTCCTGCGGAGTTCGCGGTCTTCCTTCAACCAGCAGCCTCGAATGCGACGTTCGACCCCGCGTCGCTGCAGTGCGATTTCACCGCAGAAAGTTCCGCACGAGGTTATCGTTACGTATGCAACCAACGCCGCGCGGGTGCCGTGTTTGCTCCCTCCGAACACGCCTGGTCACTGGCTGAATGGTCCAGTGACGCCGACTTGCTCTGCTATCATTTGAACGGGGATTCTTTGGAATCGCTTCTGCTCTGCAATGCCTCTTTCGTGGACTGGCGCGGCCAGCGCCTGTGGTCCGGCACTCAACCAGCGCTCTGGTGCGAGTTGGCAAACAGCGGAGGAAAGATGGAGGTCGTTTCCACCGTCCCCAAAGCGGTTTCCGCCACGCAAAGTTCGCGCTCGGATTCGAACGAATAATATGTGCGGCATCTGCGGCATCTTTCACTTCGGAACCGGTCAGCGTGCCCACGACACCCCTCTGCTCGAAATGAATCAGCAGATCGTGCATCGTGGTCCTGACGATGCCGGGACCATGGTTTCCGACGGCGCCGCGCTCGCCATGCGTCGCCTCAGCATCATCGATCTCAAGACCGGCCACCAGCCTCTCTCCAATGAAGACGGCTCGCTCTGGATCGTTTACAACGGCGAAATCTACAACCATGCCGACCTCCGACAGCAAATGCTCGCGCGCGGCCACGTCTACCGCACGCATAGCGACACCGAAAGCATTGTGCACCTTTATGAGGAGTACGGGCCGGACTGCGTCCAACACCTGCGCGGCATGTTCGCCTTCGTTATCTGGGACAAAGCCCGCCACACTCTCTTTGCCGCGCGTGACCGTCTGGGCATCAAGCCTTTCTACTATCGCTTGCAGGATGGAACCTTCATTTTTGGGTCTGAGATCAAGGCGCTGCTCGCCTACCCCGGCGTAAGCGCGGAGTTCAACCCGGGCGTCTTGCCCGAGTATCTTGCGTTCGGATACGTGGCGGGCGAGGAAACTCTTTTCTCGGGAATCCGCAAACTCCCCGTCGGACACACTCTCGAACTCGAGGAAAATGGCACGCTGACGATCCGCCGCTACTGGGATTTATCTGTCGCCGACGATCCCCAACCCCGCGAACGCAGTTATTATGTCCGCCGCTATCGCGAGTTATTTGAGGATGCAGTCTCCAGTCACTTGATGAGTGAAGTGCCATTGGGCGTGTTTCTGAGCGGAGGTCTCGACTCCAGTGCCGTGGCCGCCCTGACCGCGAAAAGCCGTCGCGATCCCATTCAGACATTCGCCGTGGGTTATGCCGAGCAGGCTTATAGCGAACTACCGTACGCTAAAATCGTCGCGGACCACATCGGGTCGCAGCATCACGAAGTCCACGTCACCCGCCAGCAGTTCTTCGACTCCTTGCCCGATGTGATCTGGCATGAGGACGAACCGCTGTGCTGGACTTCCAGCGTCGCGCTCTACCACCTCGCCAAGTACACCCGCGAACACGTAACGGTGGTGTTGACCGGAGAAGGCAGCGATGAAACGCTCGCCGGCTACACTC
Organism: Binatus sp. (SeqCode); assembly: GCA_035482825.1. Taxonomy (GTDB): domain Bacteria; phylum Acidobacteriota; class Terriglobia; order Terriglobales; family Acidobacteriaceae; genus Sulfotelmatobacter. Next base: position 21,965 of record DATHQJ010000156.1, read on the forward strand.
GCTATGCGTGGACGGTTTGGAATGCCCGCATGGATTCGGCGTATCGACGTCTCACTCCATCCGGGCTAAGGGCTTTCGTGCGCGAACAAATCCACTCCGCGAAACTGGGCGCCACATTGCGCCGGAAGCTCGAGCACACATGCCTCGGCCGCGACGGAGCCTCGTGGCCCTCCTTTTATTTCGATAATTTCTACTCTGCCTTCTCGGCGGAAGAGCAGAGGCAACTACTTAGCTCAGAGCTACAGCACTACACCAACTCCGCCTACGACGGCTCCATGAAGGTCTGGGAGCGTTCCGAAGGAAGCACGCTGAAGCGCCTGCTCTACACCGACATCAATACGTATCTGGTGGAATTGCTGATGAAGCAGGACCAGATGAGCATGGCGGCTTCGATCGAGAGCCGCGTGCCCTTCCTGGATCATCCCCTGGTGGAATTCGCCGCCGGGATTCCGTCTGCCTACGCCCTGAAAGGCCTGGAAGGAAAAAGTATTCTGAAATCGGCGGTGGAGGATCTTCTGCCGCACTCCATCATTTACCGCAAGAAGATGGGCTTTCCCACGCCCTGGTCCGGATGGCTGGTGGGAGAACAACTCCAGGAACTCGAAAACCTGATGCTCGAGCCACGAAGCCGGCAGCGTAACCTGTTTCAGCCGGAGGCAATACGCAGACTGTTTGCCGAACATCGCACTCGGGCACGCGATAATTCGAACCGTATCTGGAGGCTTCTCAATCTGGAATTGTGGTTCCGCGTCTTCGTCGATCGCGATTCTTCCCTGCTGAGAAAGGACGGCGGTCGTTCGCTGGCGACCTCGTCCCGCCTTCCCGCAGCGCATTCTTCTTAACAACGTCGGCGAGGCGCATGAGCTGTCTGACATATTATGAGGAAATCGATCCGAGGCAACTTGTTGCGCGCGTTAAAGGGCGCCGGCATCTTCGACCGGGTGCGCGACAGCAAGTGGCGCCGTAGCCAGCTTCTTATTCTTTGTTACCACAGCCTCGCCATCGACGAAGAAAATCTCTGGCGTCCTGCGTTGTTTCTCGCTCCCAGCCGGCTGCGGGAACGATTCGAGATGTTAAAGGAGGGCGGCTATCACGTGTTGCCCTTAGGCGAAGGCCTGGAGCGATTGCACAGGCACGACCTTCCTCCTCGCAGCGTCGTCCTGACGTTCGATGACGGCACTTACGATTTTCACAAGCTTGCCTTTCCACTCTTGCGGGAGTACGGATTCCCGGCCACGGTCTATCAAACCACCTACTACTGTTCCCGGCGCATGCCGGTCTATTCTTTAATCTGTTCCTACATGCTCTGGAAAAAGCGCGAAGCGACTCTGAATGCCGCGCCATCGATCGGCGTCGCAGACAACATTCGTCTCGATACTCCGGAAAACCGTCAGTCCGCGCTTGACCAGATTGTCGGGTTCGCGGAGCGCGAACAACTCTCGACCGATCAAAAAAATGGACTCGCTGCCGACCTCGCTCAACGGCTGGGCATTGATTACGACGGATTGTTGCACCAGAGAATCCTTCAGTTGATGACTCCGGAGGAAATTGCTGAGCTCGCCGCAGCCGGGATTAACTTCGAACTGCACACTCATCGCCATCGGACACCACGCGATCAGGCCCTTTTTGTAAAGGAAATCCGCGATAATCGCGACGCGCTCCAGGCTATCACCAAGAAGCGTCCCACTCATTTCTGTTACCCGAGCGGCGACTATGACTTGATGTTTCTGCCCTGGCTTGCCGAAGAGGGGGTCGTCTCTGCCACTACCTGCGATCCGGGTTTGACGTCCGTGCGCAGCAAGCCGTTGCTGCTTCCGCGGTTTATCGATACCACGGCCCAGACTCCCCTCGAATTCGAGAGTTGGTTAACCGGCGTGGGAGCGCTAGTGTCGAGGGGCGGAATCGCCGCACGCTTTGCCTCTCGCGCCACGGTAACCACCTCGCCCATCACAACCAGGAAAGATCATCGCTGATCAACATCTTCCCCAGCGGCGTATTCTGCTTCAGCCATAGCTTCAGGTTATAGCGGCTCTCGTACGCCGTGCGCATGCCCGCCCACCCGGCCTCAGGGCGCGTTCCTGCCGTCGTCCTTTCATAGCCCAGGCTCTCCAGCGTATTGCCAGCCAGGCTCTCGAATGCGGCCAACTGCCCCGCTGGAAAATTGCTCCGCCACCGCCCCACCGGGTTGAACCCCGTTTGGTCAGACTTCGGATCGAACGAGGTATTCGGACTACTCACCGACCCGATCCCGACCTTCAGAATCCTGTCGTAATCGAGATCGTGATCGATAAACTGCCCGAGCTTCTCCAGGGTCGAACCCGGATTCTGAATCAAGTCTTCGAAATGAATCTCGGCGTAGTCCGCGCCCAGTGCGCGTCCGTTCTCCCGGCCCTTGTTGACGATCCATTGCCAGTACAGTCCCGCTACCAGAACGCTCTGTTCGCGGTCCCAGGGAAACGGGCGGATCCAGGCTTGCTTGTCGAGTGAGAGCGCGACGTCTCGCCCGTCGCGCAAAATGTGCACCACCAGCGCGTCCGGGATTTCCTTCTTGATCTGGGCCAGATACAGCAGGTGGTCCGGCGTGCAGTCGGCCCAGCGCTCCACTCCCTGTTTGCGAGCCGTTTCGCCCATCACGATCCGGAGGAAGTCTCCGCCATTTCGGCACTCTCCGTCCAAAACTTTTTCCTCGATCTCGCCAGCATCGAGGCCGGTGCAAGTGAACAGCTTGCTCTCCAGCCACACCTTCATCAGTGCCTGGCGATTTCGCCGCACGCTCAAATCGCCGAAGCGCGGCACCAGCAGATTGAACACGTTGGACTCGGTGCGATAAACCGCAAAATCGCCTGCCGACAGGATCATGTGATAAAGCAGAGTCGTTCCCGAGCGGGGCGAACCCAACACAAACACCGGACGCTTGCTTTTATTCACGGGAGGCAGACTCATGGCGACCTGGTTGCCGGTTACACACGGGCAACTCTCACGCCTTTCTCCTCCAGCAACGACGAGTACAACTGTTCGTAGCGGCGGCGTATAACATCGATGTGAAAAGACGATCGCGAAAACTCCCGGCCTGACTGCGAGCAATGGCGTCGCAGACCCGCATCCCGCGCCAGCCGGAGCAGCGCATCTACCAAGCGGTCCTCGTCCCCCGGTGGGACGAGCATCCCTGTCTCCCCGTCTTTCACCAACTCCGGGTTCCCACCGACGTTCGTGGCGACCACGGGCACACCCGCCGCCATGGACTCCAGGATCACGTTCGATAAACTCTCCGACGAGGAGATCAGCACACTCACATCCATACTCGCCAGCATAGCCGGAATGTCGTGGCGCTCGCCGGCAAAGATGACCTTCGGCGCAATCCCAAGTTCCGTCGCCATCGTCTCGAATCCCGGGCGCAGCGGCCCATCGCCTACCAGCAGGAACTCCACTTCGGGCAACTCTCTCGCCACGCGCGCGGCGGCGCGCAGGAACGCAGGATGGTTCTTCACCGGATCATTCATCCTCGCGATCATTCCCACGCGCACCACTCCTGGCCTGCGAGGGATCGCAGGCGCACACGATTCGAATGCTTGCTCCAGCAGTCCGTTCGGAATAATCTCCAGTTTGCGCTCAGGCAGCCCTGCGGTGCGCAGCCGCTCAGCAGCTGCGCGCGAGTTGCATAAAACCCGGTCGCACATCCGGAACGCTGTTAACTGCGCCCAGAATTGACCTCGCGTGAGCAGGTCTCCCAATTGTCGATGGCTTCCCAGCACCACGGGCACGCCCGCCACGCGCGCCGCCGGGACCATCATCAGGTTGGTATAGAAATCAAACGCGTGCGCCACCACGCAGTGGTTCCGTCGGATGAAGCGCGCGATCGCCAGCCGCGCGCGATGAGACTGCAGGCGAAACAGACTTCCACCAGTAGGAAACTCAGGAATCTCCCCCAGCCGCGAAACCAATCCTCCGATGCACCGTAAACACGCTGGCTTCACCTCGAACCGCCTTCCGCTCAGCGCCTCCACTAAGGCCACGAACTGGCGTTCACTTCCTCCAACCTCCAGGGTATTCGTCATCATGCAGAGGCCGGGCCGCGGACGATTACCCACCCGCTGAGCCGTTGAATTGAAATGATCCGGCATAGGTTCCGGCAACTAGAGATCTCCCCGGTAGGCGATGGCCACGCAGACGCACTCGGACACCACTCGGAAGCGATTCGGATTATGAATGGCAATCCTTCGCTCAAGTTCGAATTGATAGAATACAGGAAGGCCGGGAAGCGGCATAGGACGCGCGCTGCAGCCGGCGCAGACTCATGTCCTGGGCCAATGGAATCCGTTTGTGCTCGGTCAGTACCGCGGTGCGGATGCCTATACCAATCGGGAGTAGCTCCAGGAGTAGCTTCGGTTCATGAGGATTCTGGTTCTTGACGGCGATCAGAACCAGGCGGTTGCCTGTGTGCGGTCGCTGGCCCGGCAGGGCCATACCGTTTTCGCCGGAGAATCGCGTTCCTGGTCCAAGGCCGGTTGGTCCCGCTTCTGCGCCGGCTCTTTCCAATACGCGTCGCCCCAGCTGCTGCCGGAGAAATTCGTTGACGACCTGCTGGCGGAGTCTCGAAAAGAACCCGGCACCCTCGTTCTTCCCACGACCGAGGCCAGTACGCTGCTCATCTCAGCCCAGCGCGAGCGTTTCGCTGCAGTCGGCGCACGGCTCGTACTCCCTTCGCACGCTGACCTTCTCCGGGCCGTCGACAAGAGCCAGACCACCGACCTCGCCGAGTCGCTTGGAATGGTAGTGCCCAAGACTGCAACGATCGATTGCAACGAGACGATCCCAGCCGCGGTGCAGGCCTTGCGCTTCCCCGTAGTTCTCAAGCCGCGTGCTTCCCAGGAGCTGGCGCAGAACAAAATGCGCACCACGGGCCGCCCGCGCTACGCCCGCGATCTTCCCCAACTGCAACAGGCATTGGCGGAAATGCGCCAGATCTGCTCATCCGTCCTGGTGCAGGAGTTCGTCGAGGGAGCCGGCGCTGGATACTTTGCGCTCATGAACCGAGGGCAAGTGCGTGCGGAATTCGCCCATCGCCGAATTCGCGACGTCCACCCAACTGGCTCCGGCAGCGCCTTGCGGGAAAGCGTTGCCCTCGATCCGGAGGTCCGGGAGTTGAGCCTCGCGATGCTTCGCGCGTTGAACTGGCACGGCGTCGCCATGATTGAATTCCGCCTGCGCGACGATGGCGTCCCGGTCTTCCTTGAGGTCAATGGACGCTTTTGGCATTCCTTGCCGTTGGCCTGTTTCGCCGGAGCCGATTTTCCCGCGCTGCTCGCCCACATGGCGGAATTAGGTGACGTCGACCCTCCACCCGCGTACAAGGCCGGCGTCCGTTGCCGCTGGTTCGTTGGCGACTTCCGCCACCTAGTCGAAGTCTGGAGAGGTCGCCCACCCGGTTATCCCGGATTTTTTCCCGGCCGCTGGTCGACGCTGCTGGCGGAACTCACGCCCCGCCCCGGCACTTTCCATGATAATTTCATGTGGCAAGATCCGCTTCCGGAGCTGGGCGACTGGATTCGCTTCGCCCGGCAAGTCCGCGAGCGGGCCGTCCAATGAGTGATCCCCTCATGCTGAAAGCTGCCCTCCATGCCCACAGCACGTATTCCGACGGCGAGTTTACTCTGCCCGAAATCAAGCGGATATTTTCTGAGCAAGGATGCTCCGTCGTCTGCATGACCGATCACGCCGACAGCTTCGACCAACCCAAGCTCGCCGACTATGTCCGCGAATGCGCCGAGCTGTCAGACGAACAATTCAGCTTCATCTCTGGCCTTGAGTACAGTTGCGAACAGCGCATGCACATCCTGGGATACGGCGTCACGGTCCTGGCCGACACGATCGATCCGCAAAAAATAATTCAACATATTGAGCAGCACGGCGGTCTCGCCGTCATCGCGCATCCCAAAGACACAATGTTTTCGTGGATCGAAACCTTTGAGGTTCTTCCCTTGGGCATCGAGACCTGGAACTCCAAGTATGACGGCCAGTACGCTCCTCGTCCCGCAACGTTCGAATTGCTGCTCCGTCTGCGCCAGCGCCGGCCGGGTATGCGTGCTTTCTACGGGCAGGATCTGCACTGGAAGAAACAATTTCGCGGCCTGTTCACACAACTGGAATGCGATGCGCACACCCGCGAAGCTGTTCTCGGCGCTCTGTCCGCAGGCATATACTACGGCGTGAAAGATGATTTGCAGTTGCCCTCATCGGGGGAACTCCCGCCCGAACTCTCGATTCGCTTCGCGGCGCGGCACGCCAATTCGGATCGCATGCGCAACTTCCTGAAAGCCGGCAAAAACGCCATTGACCGCCTGGGAATCCGCGTACCTGCTTCCATCAAGGCCCAGCTCCGTCGTATCTTCTGAGAAGTCCCTATGCGCCCCGACGAGACTCTTTACCTCATGTATCACGAGCTTGAGACTCCTGGTCGGCCGCTCTGCCACAGCGAGCCCGGCTACGTGCGCTACATTCTCGGAGAGCAGAACTTCCGCGAGCAGATCGACTGGTTGCGGAAAGAAGGGATGCGCGGGCTTTCTGTCTCCGACTCTCTTGCGGAAGACCATCCCCGCGTAATCGTACTCACGTTCGATGACGGGTGCGAGAGCGACTTGAGCATCGCGGCCCCCATCCTCAAGCAAGCTGGCTTCAGCGCGACCTTCTACATCACGCTCGGATTTCTGGGCCAGCGCGGCTACCTCGTCCCGCGCCAGGTGCGCGAACTCGGGGATGCCGGCTTCGAGATAGGCTGCCACTCCATGACCCACGCCTATCTCAACGATCTCGACGCTGCCGGTTTGCGGCGCGAGATTGCTGATGCCAAGACGCAGTTGGAGGATATTCTCGGCCGGCCCGTCCACCACTTCTCGTGTCCCGGCGGCCGCTGGAGCGCAAACGTTGTTCAAGTCGCCCGGGAGGCCGGATATCGCAGCGTCGCCAGCAGCCGCATTGGCGCCAACCGGCGTGGCTCCGACCCGTTTCACCTCGCACGCGTCGCCGTGATGCGGGGAACTCCGCTCGCGGCATTTCAGTCCTTATGCGAGGGCCGGACTCTCTGGCAACTTCAGCTCCGCGAAATGATTCGAGTTGCTTCCCGCCGCGTGTTGGGCAACACGCTGTACGATCGTCTGCGTTCTGCAGCCTTGGAAAGTTCGCCCCCGTCCGAGGCACCCCGAACTTAGACTCAGGGACCTCAGGAGCCCAGGTTCAAGACTGTGAAACGACCGTCGGTTGCCTCGCGGGATCGACTGCGATCGTGGTGTCATCAATCTGCTGTCCGGACATCGGGCCGAGATAAGCTCTCGCCAATGCCGAATTCTTGAACCAGAATTTCGCGGCGAAGTACGCCCGATAGCAAGCACGCAGCCGCAGCGCCTTGATTCGACTCGCACCCGCACCGCCCGTCGCCAGCGGATAACCCAGTTCCTTCAGCGTGGGCCCGACCAGCGCCTCGAACAGCGCCAACCGCTCCGGCGAAATCTTCTGCTTCCACCGCCCCACCGGACTTCCACCGTCGCCCTTGAACGACGTGTTCGGTTCGCGCACGGAACCGATTCCAACGCGAAGGATGCGGTCATAGTCGAGGTCGTGCTCAATGAAGTTTCCGATCTTCGCCAGCGTTCCCGCTGGATCGGCCTGCAGTTGTTCGAAGTGCACTTCAAAATAATCGTTGCCCAACTGGCGGCCCAGTTTGCGGCCTCGGTTCACCGCCCACTCCCAGAACAGGCCGATCATCGCCAGACTGTCCTTGCGGTCCCAGGAAAACGGCCGGAGCCAGGCGTGAGGCCGTGCGTCGAGCGAGAGCGAGACATCCCGTCCATCGCGGATCATGTGGATGAACAGAGCATCGGGAAGATATTTCTTGATCGCGAGCGCATACTGGAGTTCTTCTGGAGAATTGTCGGCCCAGCGTTGCTCGCCCTGTACTCGTGCCATTTCTTCCATCACGATGCGCAGAAAATCGCCGCCATTCCTGCACTCCGCCAACACTTTGGTGCGAATCTTTTCTGCATCCAGGAACGACGCACGAAATAGCTGGCTCTGCAGCCACGCGTCCATCAACTTTTCGCGATTCTCGCGGACACTCAGGTCGCCAAAGCGCGGCACCAGCAGATTAAAAACATTGGACTCCGCCAGATAAACCGCAAACCCGCCGGCGGACAGCAGCATGTTGTAGAGCAGCGTCGTCCCCGAGCGCGGACAACCCACTACAAAAACTGGCGCCTTTCCCCTGGACATTATTCAGATCCGTTCCATTTCAAGCTGCGCATCGGGGGCGTTTGTCTTACGCAGGATTTCCTCGATCTCGATCACCTTGGCATCCCATGATTCCGACGCCATCTTCGCGGAACGAGCCACCGACGGTCCCAGGTCATCCTTTTTCAGAAGCGCATCGATCGCTCTCTCGTATTCTTCAGCCGTACTCGCCAGCGCCACCTGCGAAGCATAGCGGACCACCTCAGGAATCGGCGACGCGATCACCGGCAAACCCGCGGCAAGATATTCCCGCAACTTCAGCGGATTCGCATTCACCGTCAATTCGTTGTTCACAAACGGCAGCAGGGCCACGTCAAAGCCACGCAGGAACTCCGGCAGCCGGTTGTAGGGCCGATGTCCCAGCAAATGCACATTGCTCAGGCCATCAAAAATCTTCAAATCGACATCGGAACGGCCGATGAGCACAATCGACCACTCCGGCCTCCGTTTGGCAAGTTCCGCCAGAAGAGGCAGATCAACCCAGTCTGCCAGCAGGCCGGTGAATCCCAGAACCGGTTTCGGCAACGCCCGCAATTCGTCGGCGACCGGAGTATCAGCCGACGTCGCTTTGCGGAAGAACTCATAATCCACTCCGTGCGTCACCAGGTAAGTATGCGGGTTGTGTGCTTTCTTGTTGTCGTACAGCCCCGCAGCAGAACATAAAACGACATCCGCTTTGCCGAGCAACTCACGCTCTCGCTGGGCCACTTCGGCGCCGGCATCGCTGAACGCGGAAAACTCGTCCACACAGTGGTAAACGATGCTGTCCTCGCCCAGAGTTCCGACAACATCTGCCGAGGTCGGGGCAAACGTGTAGGTAACCGCGTGCCGGATCTGCAACTGTGCCAGGGCGCGGCGAATCTGCGCTCCCAGCAACCGGCGGTTCAGTTCGCGAATTACAGAATTTCCGTGGAAAGGTATATAGAGCGGGGTCAGAACCCAGATTCCCTCTTCTACCTGCGAGAGTCCCTTGCGAAACCCGGCCAGCTTCTCGAACACGCGTCGAAAGTCCTTGCTCGCCATCTGGGGCCGACGGTTGTTGACCGAATTCACCCAAAGGATTTTCCGGTTACGCGCAAAGCGCAACATCAGATGTTTCTTGCTGAGGGGATCGGCATACCAATCGTTGGCAAAGCAAATCATGCCGTCCCACGTCGCATCCTGCTCGTGGCCGTTCTCCAATGAAATCGTAGCCTCCGTCACTTGACCTCTCACTTGGCCTCCACGGCAACCGACTTCGGCTCCACGGTTTTTTCCGCGTCCAGACTCTCTCCTCGAACTGCCGCCCGGTAGAGATGCAGCCACTGTTGCCGGACTGCTTCCCAGCGGTAGCCTTGCGCCTGCCGCCGGGCATTCCCCGCGACCGTGCGCGCAAGAGCCGGCTCACGGAGCAACCGCAGAACGTTTTCACCGAGTTGCCGCCAGTCCCGCGGCGGCGAAAGTAACCCGGTGCGCTCCTGTTCGACGATATAACGAATCCCATCAGGCGCAGTGCTGGCCACGGGAAGACCGGCCTCAAATGCTTCCAGCACCGAGACGGGCATGTTGTCCAGAATCGAGGCGTTGATGAAAATATCGGCGCGGTCGTAGTACGATCCGATCTGCTCGCGCGAAACTCTTCCCGCAAATTCCACGCCGTGCAGTTGCAACTCGCTCACCAGTTCCCGCACGGCCGCTTCGAGAGAACCTCCGCCCACAAGAATCAATTGCGCCTGCGGGTACGCCGCCTGCACCACGCCGAACGCCCGCACCACGTCGTCCACTGCATAGTAGGGCTCGCAGCCTCGAGTGCAAATCAGCACGGGCCACAACTCGGTTCGCTCGCGATAGCGGATCTGTTCCCCATCGACCAGGTTCGGAACCACTTCCGCCCTAATGCCAAATTCGCGGAAAACATCTTGCAGGTATGCCGACGGGACAACTCTCCCGCCCATGCGGCGCAGCATGGCCCTCGCCAGCGTCGACTTGGAAAGGTGATCCCGTGCCTCGCCGCTGCGGTAGTTCACAATCGTTTTCTTCCCGCGCAGCCGCGCCATCCCCCATGCCGGAACCGGCGCCAGCCAGAACGACCAATACGAGGCGGAAAAAATGTGGGCCACATCCACATCGCCCATTTCTTTCCACAACCGCATTCCATACAACGGCGCGCGGACCAGCGTTCGCAGAAACGGCACCCGTTCCATCCACCGGATCGCCGCCGGAAACTCAGGATCAATGGGCACAAACCGGGCTTCCACGGCCGAATCGTTTTCCCAGTTGCGCAGAAGCAAGTTCGCCTGCACCGCTTGCCCACCGACCTTGCGCAGCGACGGCGCCACAATCGCCACGCGCAGACGCTCCCGTTCGTGCGAGGGATTCTGCGCGGGTTGCTCCGCGAGTTGTGGCGCGGGCAGCGCAGTCTGGTACGCCGCATCCCTCTCCCCGGCATCAGCCACAATCGCTTCCGGGATCGCATCGTCTGTCTCTCCGGTCGTTGCATCCCAGGTGCCGGACTGAGACGCGACCGGCATCCGTTCCAAAAAATTCCGGTGCCACAACTCGAACACCAGCAACTGCCAGAGCACTCCCGACCGGTCTCTTCTGCCGGAGAGATGTTCGTCGACAATCTCCCGTACCGCATCTTTGTTGAAGTAACCGCGCTGCAGACTGCGCGGATCGAGCAGAATCTCGCGCAATTCGTTTTTCATGTCCTGCCGCATCCAGTGCACCAGGGGCAGCGCAAATCCCTGCTTGGGCCGGTCCAGCAGTTCGCGCGGAATTCCCACTCGTTCCGCCAGCTTCTTCAGGATGTACTTCTTGGTACCGTTGCGATACTTCCATTTTGCCGGCAGCCCGGTCACCCACTCCACAAATTCGTGGTCAAGAATCGGCGCCCGCACTTCCAGTGACGCCGCCATGCTCATGCGATCGACCTTCGCCAGCACGTCCGCCGTCATATAGGTCTTGGTGTCCAGATAAAGCAGACGGCTCAAAGGATCCTTCGCCGGCCCGTCGTCGTAGTACTCACGAAACTGCTGAAACGGGTCAGGCAGGCGCGCAGCCGACTCTTGAAACTCCCGCGAGAACAGCGCTCGCTCGCGGTGGCAGGCAGGGAGAAACGACACGCCGTCGAGATAGCGGTCGCGCGACTGCAGTGACAAGTTCCAACTCAGCTTCAATCCCCGCAGCCTCACCGGCAAATGCGGATACACATGATTTCGATATTGTTCGCCCACCCACTTCGGAATGTGGTCGTAGTATCCCCGCCTCAGATGGACCGCATAACGGCCATAGCCCGCGAACAATTCGTCTCCGCCATCGCCCGCCAGTGCCACGGTCACATTTTGTCGCGCCATGGTCGATACGTGGTAGGTCGGAATCATGGAAGAGTCCCCGAAAGGCTCCTCCATCATGCCGGTCAGTTTCTGCAGCGTCTCCCAAAGATTCGGCTTGACCACCATTTCATGATGGTCCGTTCCGAATCGCTCGGCGACAATCCGTGCGTATTGCAGTTCGCTGAAGTCCTGGTTCTCAAATCCGATTGAGAACGTCTTCACCGGCGACGAACTGGCCCGCGCCATCAGGGCCACCACGATGGAAGAATCCACGCCGCCACTCAACAGCGCTCCGAGTGGGACGTCGCTGATCAGCCGGATGCGCACCGCCTCGGCCAACCGTCGTTCCAGTTCGTCCAGACATTCCTCTTCCGAATCAATCTGGTTCGTGCCATATTCCGGAAGATCCCAGTATTGCTCCACCCGCACTTTGCCCTTCTCAAACTCGAGCAGATGTCCGGGAGGCAGTTTGTGAATGCGCCGGTATGCGGTGTGCGGGTCAGGAATGTAATCGAAGTAGAAAAACTGCAACACGCCTTCAGGATCGACTTCCGCCAGATGCGGAGCCACCGCCAGAATCGTCTTGATCTCAGATCCGAAATACAGGCGAGTGCCGTCCAGCGCGTAATGCAACGGCTTCTTGCCCAGCCGGTCGCGGGCCAGCAAAAGATATCCCTTGCGCTCGTCGTAAAGCGCAATCGCAAACATCCCACGCAACTTTTTTACGCAATCGGCGCCCAGGTCTTCATAGAGATGAACGATGACTTCGGTATCACTGTGGGTGTAAAACTTGTGGCCACGCTGTTCGAGTTCGGCGCGCAGTTCCGGAAAGTTGTAGATCTCTCCGTTAAACACAACCCAGATCGTCTGATCCTCGTTGTGGATGGGCTGGCGCCCCCCTGACACATCAATGATGCTGAGCCGTCGCATGCCGAGTCCGGCTGGGCCACGCGCATAAATACCCTCGTCGTCGGGCCCACGATGCACGATAGTCTGGCACATGCGCCGCACTTCCTCGGCGCTGGCGGTATCGCCTCGTCCGCCGACGAAACCAGCTATCCCGCACATCGTTCTACCTCAGATCCTTCAGTGCTCTCGGATTCCGCGACGCGCACCGGCCTCCGCCCCTGCACTGAAATGGGCTGCAGAATCACCCGCAGATCTTCCAGTCCGCAGTCCTCAAACCAGCGGAAGACTTCTTCGTACGTGTGCTTGGACTGGTACCACGGCGAATACCAATCCAATGTATCCAGCACTCTCCAGCGCGGGTCGGGATTGAACGACATGGGCAAAAGATATTTCATCGCGCCGCTGATCGGCTTCCCCACTCCGGGGATCGCTCGGAGAAACTGGTGCACCCCATACATCGGCACCGCGATGTGGGCCAACCGGTGAAGAGTCTTCGGCGACATGCGACGGGTTACTTTCCGGTAAACGTCGCTCATCCGGTACCACTTGTGATAGCCGCTGTACAGCCAGATGGCGATGCGTCCCCCGGGTTTCAGCAGGCCGGGCAACATTTTGAAAGCCTGCTCGCAGTTCGGAGTGTGGTGCAACACTCCGATGCTGTAGATGTAATCGAAACTCCCGGGCGCAAACGGAAGATGGAAAACGTCCGCCTGGAAAAACGCTGCGTCCCGGTCGCGAAGATTTTCGCTGGCCGCTTCCTCAGCCAGACTCAGGTCGATGCCCACGACATAAGCGCCCCAGCGTGTGGCGACTTCGGCAAACCGGCCCATGCCACAGCCCACGTCCAGTACCAGTTTGCCCGCAAGATCCTCGGGCGTGAACCCGGTCCGGCGACGGAAGTCAGCCTCCGACCGCCGGCTAGTCTCCGTGTCCAGTTGTGTATCCCGAAAGGTCAGCCACTGAAACCCAAAGCTGCCCGCGTAGTGTTGGGTGTCGACAAACCTCACCACCCCCTTCACCACGGGATACCGCCGCTGGCAATCCGCGCAGATCAGGCCGGTCTCCTCCTGCAGCAGCGCGCCCTGGCATTGCAGGCAGCGGAGAATTCCTAGTACGCGATCAGCGAGTCCGGTCCAGTGTCTTGGCTCTGTCATTTCCATAAATGTCTTCCCCGGAGTACCTTCTCCACACATCGCCCCTCGTCGTGAGTTTCCGGGGTTCTCCCTGCGCACTCTGGGACGAACTCCCCGTAGAAACCAGACGATATAAGACAGACGTGTACGCCATCATGAAATACGGAAAAAGCTGATATTCGAAGCTGGCAAAAAGAGCCCCGACCGCGAACGCAATCAGACTGGCCCACAAGGCCTGGGTGAACAGGCGTATCTCCGGATCCTCGCGGTAGGCAGGCAGCACGCGAATTCTTCTGAGGTTCCGCGCCGCCAGGTACATGATTGCCAGGAAGAGAAACAGCGCAGGGAATCCTCCTTCCGCTGCAAACTCGGTGTAGGTATTGTGGGTGACCCGCCAGGTGAGAGTCGCCGCTCCAAAATTACCCGGGCCAATTCCGAAGACGGGATTGTGAATCGCTTCCTCAAGACTATCGATCAACAACTGGCGCCGGGCGGCCAGCGACCCGTGGTCGCCGGAACCCTCAATGTTTCCCTGAAAAATGCTCGCGACCCGCGTCAAATACCGCGGGGTGGCCACGATCACGCCCAGTCCCACCACGCCCAGCAGGCCGGCCGCGCCAATGAGATAAAAACGCCTTCCTTTTACGCCAAACTCCCACAGACAAATTACGACCGCGACAACCATGGCCAGCAGTCCGCTGCGCGAGTAGGTCAGCACCACGCCCAGCAGCATGGCCAGCACTCCCACGCTCCAGACAATCTTCCTGGCCATCCCCCGCGCCGCCAGCAGGAATGCCATGCAGAGCGGCCAATTGATCGAAATATTGATTGCGAGGTCGTTGGGATTTTCAAAGATGCCGCCCAGCGCTCCGATCAGGCGTCCCTGCTGGGTGTGGTGGATCGCGATCGAACTAATCGTGGTCAACACCAGCGAAGCGGCTTGCACCCAAAGCAGCTTGCGCAGAAGGTCAAATCGTTCGACCAGCAGCGTGACCAGAAATGCCACCACCACCGCTTTCGAGAATTTCTCGAAGACGGTAACGAACGCGCCCGTGCGCCAGAACGCGAATGGGATCGTCAGCGCCAGGTGGCCAAACAGAACCAGGAGTACTTTGAACTCCAGCGGAAGTTTTTTCTTGGACTGCCCCGAAGCCAGGGTAACGATCAAAGCTATCAGGGCAACTCCGCCAATGATCTTCTCCAGCGGAATGAAACCCAGACCGGGGACCAGGTCTTCCGGGCGCGAGTAGTAGATGAACGTAAACAGCAGCAGAGCGCTGAACGCGAACGAACTCTTGCCCGGCTGCGGCTCCGTTTTTTTATCGATCGTTGCTGCCACTGTCCCCACCCGACTCGCTCCTCAACTCAGTCTCCGGCCCGCCGCTGAATCTCAGCGGCCCCATCCCGGCTTCCGGCCTGCTACAAAGTTGGCGAAAGCCACAACCGCCGCTGTGTTCAACATGACAAAGGTCGACGCGACATTCACCGCCCGTCCCAGCGGTCCACGTCCCAACCGCAGCGCAGCCAGCAAGCTCAGCCCGTAAAAGATCAGTTGCATCAGCAGAGCGAACTGGTAGAGCGGCCCCGGTAGAAGCGCCGAAGTCACGAGAATAATTGCTAAAGCGAAAGGCACCGCCAGGCGGAGCAGCTTGTGGCTAATAAACTCGAAACGAATCGGATTCTGGCTGCTCAAGAGCCAGGGCGCTAACTGCAGGAGCTGGTAATTGCCGCCCAGCGTCCGCACCTTGCGGGCAAACTCGCGGTCCGCACCCAGGTCCGGTCGATCCCAGGCCCGGGCTCGCGGTTCAAAAATCACGCGCTTCCCCTGCCGGACCACCTGCATCGGAATGTACACATCATCCAGAATGGTTCCTTCCGGTATCGAATTGAGCAGTTCGCGCCGCACCGCGTAAAATGCGCCGGTCGCTCCCACCACGGATCCGGAGGCCGCTTCGAGTTCCCGCACTTTTTTCTCGATCAGCCAATACTGGCTCACGCCTTCCGCGGACTCGCCCTGCAGCGGATCTCCCAGCATCAACTCTCCGCTTACGCACCCGATTTCCGGATCCGCGAAGTTCTCCGCCAGTAGGCCCAGGGCGCCCGCTTCGATCTTCTGGCGGGCATCCGTAAACATCACCAGCTCTCCCTGCGACATCTGAATGCCATCGTTCAATCCGCAGGCCTTCCCCATCGGCAGCTGGTTCAGTACGATCCGCACTCGAGAATTGCCGCACTCCCGCAGAATCCTTTCGGTCCCATCCGTCGATCCATCCGAGACCACAACCACTTCACACAGATCCTTCGGATAATCCAGTTCCAGCAGGTTGGTCAATTTTTCGCTCAATATTTTCTCTTCGTTGCGCACCACCATCACGATCGATATCGAAGGCTGGTACGCTCCCCGCCGCACCGGGCGCGGAAACAACGCGGCTCGCACCCACAACCACGCGGCGTAGCCGATGTAGGTATACAGAACCAGCGCGGCCGCAACCCAGAACATCCACTTCATTGCGCACCCCGGCCCAGCAGCACGATCTTGATGGTCTGGAACAGGATCAGAAAATCCAGACCGAGAGAAGCGTTCTTGATATAAAACAGGTCGTATTGCAGCTTCTCGCGCGCGTCATCGACTGTGTTGCCATATTTGTACTGCACCTGCGCCCAACCCGTAATCCCCGGCCGCACCATGTGGCGCACGCCGTAATACGGAATCTCCCGGCTCAGCCATTCCACAAATTCCGGCCGCTCCGGGCGCGGTCCCACAAAATGCATGTCGCCCTTCAGTACGCACCACAACTGTGGAATCTCGTCCAGCCGCGACGTCCGCAGAACCTTGCCCACCCGCGTGATGCGCGGATCGTCGTCGGTGGCCCAGGTCGCGCCCGTATCCGCCTCCGCATCCTGACGCATCGTGCGGAATTTGTAGCAATAGAACGTTGAACCGCCCCGTCCCACGCGTTTCTGCCGGTACAGCGCCGGACCCGACGAGCCCAACTTCACCGCCAGCACAATAAAAGGCAATAGCGGCAACGCCGCTATAAGACCAACCAACGCCAGGGCAAAACTCAGACCCCGCCGTACCATCCGGAAGAAGCTGCTGAAGCGGAAACCCTCGACGAAAATCAGCCAGCTCGGATACAGCTGCTCCACTTCAATTCGTCCCGAAATCTTTTCCAGCCACGAGGTCGCTTCTTCCACCTTCACGCCGGCCAGCCGCATATTCAATAATTCTTCTACCGGAAGGGTGCCCCGCCGGTCCGGCATCGCAACAATCACGCGGTGCACTCCCCGGTCCCTGGCCAACCCAACCAAATGCGCTGCCACGGTCTCGCGCGTCAGCTCGCCCTCGATATCTCCCGTCCATCCCACCACTTCAATGCCAAGTTCAGACCGTTGCCGCAGCCCGTTCAGCAAACGCTGCGCCCGGTCGCCGGTTCCCAGCACGTACACCCGCTCGCGAAAATACGGCTGCTGTACGATCCACGAGTAGGCTCCCCGCCAGCCGAGCAGCATCACGGCCAAAACCACCAGGCCCCACTTCACTCCGGGAAGAAACACGCGGTCCGGCAGAAAGCGGCCGTAAAGGAAATCCACGGCCGCCAGTGAAAATGCGACCAGCCCCAACACCATGAACAACTGGAAGACCTGGTCCCATTTCGCCCCCAGGCCGGAGGAATCGTACTGAACCAGCCCGTGAGAGAGCAGCAACACGATCGCTGTGACACCTACGATCTTCAGGTAGCCACCCTCGACGTTCAACACTATCCAATTCGTCTCCGGATTCGAAAACCAGATCGCCAGCAGAAAAGAGGACCCCACCACCAGCGCCTCGACCACAAGGAGCACCAGTGTTCGTACCGGGTAGAGGATGAAGAGCCGAATCACTTTCTCACTTCTCCCTAGGCCTTGGTCGTAGTCGGCTTCTTCTGGTATGACTCGTAGTAGTAGCGCGCATAAGGCAGCGAATCCCCGTGCGTGCCGTTCAGCACCACTCCCACCAGAGCCTGATCCGGAAATTCCTGGCGCGCCTTGCGCGCGAAGTCGGACGGAGTCACATTCGAGCGCACCACCATCAACACGCCGTCGCACGTCTTGGCCAGAACGCTCGCATCCGAGACCGGAATCGCCGGTGGCGAATCGATGATGATCCAGTCAAACAACGGCTCGACTCGCTGCAGCAGCAGCTTCAGCCGTCCATTGCCCACCAGTTCCGCCGGATCCGCCGCGCCCGTGCCGCTCGGAATAAAGAAAAGATTCTCCAGCGGCCCCCGCTGCATGATGGAAAACTCATCATTCTTCCCCAGCAGGTAGTCGGAAAGTCCGGGATCAGAAGTCGTACCCAGCATGGTGTGCAGGCGTGGCGCGCGCAGATCGGCGTCGATCAGCAGCGCCCGGCGCCCGTGTTGCCGTACCATGACTTGCGCCAGGTTCGATGCCGTGAATGACTTGCCTTCCTTGGGCAGAGCGCTGGTAACCAGCAGCTTCTTCAGGGGCATCTTCTCGCGCAGGTGATAGAGACGCGAACGCAGCGTCCGAAATTCTTCCGTCCCCCGCGCACTATCGTCGCCATTCAAGAACAGCATGGTCGTCCGATCCGGATTCCATTCCAGTTGCGCGCAGCGCGCCAGCAGCGTATCGGCGTTGAACGGGCTGGCGAATGCCGGCATCCCTACACGAGCCGTCGCTGACGCAGCTTCCGTCTCCTCCCTGAGAGTCTCGGCAAACGCCGGCGGCTCCGCCCCCGGAGTCGTGGCAAAGTTGGGCTGCGCCGCGCCTCCCTGGATCGCCGCTCGCTCTTGCTCGGCTTTTTTCAACGCTTCATGAATACGGCTCATAGTTTCCTTTCGTCGGGGAGCTTCTTGTCTTCTTCGCGCAAACGGTCGGCCAAGGTGGCCAGTGACCGCAGTGCATCCACCAAATCAAACTTTTCCGCGCCACCGTTCGACGCAACTGCCGGCACCGTCAGCGCGCCCGATGTGGTGTTGTCGCCCAGATCGAAATCCCGCGCCACGCCATCGACCACTCCGGGTCCGATGATTTTCTGCTGATCGACGAATGCGCTGACCAGGCAGTGCTCGCACAGCAGGTTGATCACGCGGGGAATCCCCGCCGCGTACTGGTGAACCGACACCAGCGCCTCGGGCTCGAAAATCTGCTGCCCGTTCGAGCCTGCGATGCGCAAGCGCTGCTGCACATACGCCTTGGTCTCATCCAGGGTCAGCGGATGCGTCTTCGCCCGCAGCGTCAGCCGTTGCCGCAACTGCCGCAACTGCGGCTGCTTCAGCTTGTGTTCCAGTTCCGGCTGTCCCACCAGCACGATCTGCAGCAGCTTCTCCGTGAAGGTTTCCAGGTTGGTCAGCATGCGAATCTCTTCCAGCACTTCGTCCGACAGGTTTTGCGCCTCATCGACGATCAGCACCGCCGTCTCCCCGGCGCGGTAGCGATCCAGCAGCCAGTTGTACAGCCGCAGCAGGATCTGGCTCTTGGCTTTGGAATCGCACGGGATGCCGAAATCCGCCATCATGTAATCCAGAAACTGCGGCGTGTTCAGGCGCGAGTTGAAAATGAACGCCGTCGCCACCTGCTGCAGCCGCAACCACTCCAGCAGTTTGTTGATCAGCGTGGTCTTGCCCGTCCCCACTTCCCCGGTGAGCAGCACAAACCCCTTGCGGCTCTGGATTCCGTAGGTCAGACACGCCAGCGCCTCTTCCGTGTGCCGCGTCAGAAACAGATAACGCGGGTCGGGATTGACGTTGAACGGGTTTGCCCGTAGTCCGTAGAACTCT
>DATHQJ010000157.1:0-3431 GCA_035482825.1 Binatus sp. (SeqCode)
CAGGCAGCTTCGCCCTCCGGATGTGACGGGCAAATCCATCCAAAGGAGAAACTGCCATGAACCCCGAATCCTTCTTCGAACCCAGCAGCAAGCGTCGCAAGGGATTCCCGTCGGAGTCGAAAGTTAAGCGCGGCTTTCCGAATAGTTCACTCTGACAAGGAGTTATTCGAGAAGTTAGGACGCAAAGATCCCTGTCCGTGCGGGTCTGGGCGCAGATTTCAAGAACTGCTGTATGCGAACAGGCCAGTACGACGGATCGCTCCGCAACCACTACCAGCGATAAATGAAAAGGGCACGGCTAAATGCCGTGCCTTTTTTTCTGCCGGGTGTCGCCGTTATTCGTGCCGCAACGCCTCAATCGGATTCAGCCGCGAGGCGCGAAATGCTGGGATCATGCCACTGATCAGCCCCACCGCGCCAAGAATCAGCGTGGACGCGATCAGCGTTCCCGGAGAGATGATCAGCCGGATGTCCCCCGCCTCTCCGTTCTTGGCAAACGCGCTGTACAACGTAAGCCTGCCCACGGAAAGCGCGACCGCATACGCCAGCACCACTCCCAGCACGCCGCCGATGAACGTAATGGTCAGTGCCTCGGCGAGGAACTGCAGCAGAATATAGCGTCGCGGTGCGCCCAAGGCCTTCTGCACCCCAATCTCGCGCGTGCGCTGCGTCACCGAAACCAGCATGATATTCATCAGGCCAACGCCGCCAATCCCCAGCGTAAGCGTGCCGATAAATCCCATCAGGACTTTCAGCCCCAGTGTGATGATTTCGAACTGATGCACCTGGGTCATCAGGTTGAATACTTCCACGGCCTGGTGGTCGGTCTGGCTGAACTTGTGTTCCGCCGCCAGGATGGTGCGCACCGATTGCTCCAGACTTTCGTACTCCGGCGTCTGATAGGTGAACCAGATCGTGTCCAGATAATGCGTGTTCTTCAGATCGCTCATGGTGCTGAACGGGACATACACCACGCGATTGATATCGTCATTCCCTTCCTGCATCTTCGCGCTCAATACACCGATCACTTCGAAGCTGAGCCCGTCGACCCGCAGATGTTCACCCAGCGCGTTTCGTCCCGAAAAAAGCTTCTCCTTCGCTTCCGAACCGATCACTGCCACCCGGGCCCGCTGGATCTCGTCTTCCGGGTTATAGAATCGCCCCTGGTCCAGCTTGAGAGCGCGCACGTCGAACACATTCGGAAAATTGCCCGTCACCGCCCAGGTGAACACCCGCGTATCGAACTGAATGCTGGCCTGCTTGCTCACCTCGGGAGTGATCTGGGTAATCTGCGGCAGGTTGCTGGTAAGCGTCTCGACGTCATCCTGCGTGAATCGCACCAGCATTCCGGCTTTCTTCCCGCCCGCCTGCATCGAGGTCCGTCCCGGAACCACGATCACCAGCTTGGTCCCGAAATTGGCAAAGATGTTGGCGCAGGCCTGCCCAAAGCCGTCGCCATACGCAAGCAGCATGACCACGGTTGCGATGCCCCAGGCCATGCCCAGCATGGTGAGCGCAGTGCGCCGCCGGTTGTGGCGCATCGCCCCGTAGGCTTCATGGAACAGATCCTGGAACATATTTTCCTGAGTGTCGACTGACGCGAATTCCTGCCGTTCTAATATCCTTCTTGCCGGAGCGCTTCCACCGGTTGCAGCATCGCCGCCTTGCGCGCGGGATAAAGCCCCGCCACTACTCCCGCCACAGTCAGGCTGCCGATCGCCAGCAACGCCGACATCGGCACCAATTTTGGCGGATCGAATCCGCCCGGTCCCTGCACCGTTCCCATCATTCCCATCAAGCCCGCCGCAATTCCCATCCCGATCACGCCACTGCCCAGCGTGAGGAGCAATCCCTCCAGAAAAAAATGAAACAGAATGCTGCGGTTGGTCGCGCCCAGGGCTTTCCGCAATCCGATCTCATGCGTCCGTTCGCTCACTGCCACCAGCATGATGTTGATCACTCCGATGGCGCCCAGAGCGAGCGTGACCATTCCAACTGCTCCCAGAAACATGTTCATGACGTCGAAAATTGTTCCCACCATTTTCGATTCCTGAATCGAATCCCACCCATCAAACGCGTTTTGGTCGCTGGCATCGAACCCGTGATTCCGCGCAACGATTTTGTGCACGTCGTCCTGCGCCAGAGCATGTTCCGCCGTCACTCGCGGCTGATATTCCACAAAAGAAATCGACTTCTGATGGTTCTCTCCCTTGAGCGGGAAGTTCGTTGCCATTACCGGAAAAGGGATGTAGCCGCGCATGTTCAGCCAGGTGTTGTCTCCGCGGCCAAGGTGCGGCATGCTGCCGATCACTTCGAACCTCAATCCGTTGATCAGCACGAACGCTCCCAGCGACGGCCTCCCCGGGAACAGATTTTTCTTCAGCTCGTTGCCCAGAACGATCACATTGCGGCTCTGCGCTTCGTCCATTTCATTGAGCCAGCGGCCTTCGGCGAGTGGAAGATAACTGATCTCGTTGAGCTGCGGCTCCACGCCAAGAATTTCCACTCCGGCCGTGGCGAATTCGCTCACTTCGTGCAGATCGCTCCGTGAGATCAAAGGGCAGGCATTGCCCACGTGGGGAGCGTCCCGGCGAATATCCACGTAGTCCTCGTAGGTCAGCAGATACGGCTTCGCGGAGTTCATACTGCCCTTTACCGCCGGCGCGCGCCCCGGAAAAATAAACATGATGTCGCGGCCGAACTCGGCCAATTCGCGCTTGTTGCCCGAGCGAAACCCTTCCCCGACTCCCACCAGCAGAAGCAGCGACCCCACTCCCCATGCAATGCCGAACATGGTCAGGAACGAGCGCAGCTTGTGCGCCCACAGATTGCGGAAGATTTGGGCGAAGATGTCTAAAACCGTGCGCATAATACTAAAGACGTTGGAAGTCTTCGATTGTTACAGCTTGCGCTTGAAATGGGCACAAAAGTTTGACGCATGGCCTTCTTTGGGACTCGTTCCTTCGAGCCCGACCGAATCAACTTGGAGATTTGATGCTGGCTTCGAGCCGGATGGTGGTACGTCCTCTGTTCGCCTAAAACAATCGCTATTGCGCAATTATAAAACCGGCATCGGGTGCGCGCTATCGAGATATTTCAACGGTTGCGCTTTGATGAAACCCTATCTCCACAACGCCTCGCCGTAAATACGCGACTAGAATGGTGCCATGGCAAAAGTTCCTGTCGCTGGGGAAATTGTGAGGGACTTCGAGTTGCTGGACTCGAC
The DNA here is from genome assembly GCA_035482825.1 of Binatus sp. (SeqCode). Taxonomy (GTDB): domain Bacteria; phylum Acidobacteriota; class Terriglobia; order Terriglobales; family Acidobacteriaceae; genus Sulfotelmatobacter. Next base: position 3,227 of record DATHQJ010000157.1, read on the forward strand.
ATGCGCGCCCAGGCGGTTGTCCGAGTTGGTCTCCCAGCAGGGGCGCCTGGTGCTGCTCTTCTATCGCGGGAATTGGTGACCGTTTTGCCTCCGCCAGTTGGCGGATTATCGCGAACACTATCCAGAAATCAGGTCGGCGGGCGCGAGCCTGGTGGCGGTTTCGGTGGATTCGTGCGAAGCATCGGAGGCCTTGCGAACCCAGCTC